>JAWODS010000296.1:0-6142 GCA_046483205.1 Armatimonadota bacterium
CCGTACCCGTGTCTGGAACAGCAGCCGTTCGTGCGGGTGATTGATAACATGTACTATTTCATCAACACCCCCCGCTATTACGCCATCAACTATGGCGCATACACGAAGCCGGACTGGCCGCGCTGGGTGGTGGGTGATGTCGCCGATGGTCACGCACAGCTCGTCGGTTACGGCGGCATGGGCTATGATGGCAACCAGCGGGAGGCGACGAAGATCGGCGGGCTGTCGGCGGTCTTTGTCCGTGATTGCGGCCCCACCATCCTCAGCTCCAACAGCGACGTATGGTATTCCAACGTCGTATGGGGACGGAGACACGATCCGATCTGCCCGAAGTGGTCCGATAATGTGGATCCGACGATCATCTGCAGCGGCTTCAACGACCCCACCGTCTCGTTTGACCGCCAGGGGCGCGTGATGGTCAAGAGCGGCGACTTCCGCTTCGCGCCGCTCCACTGGTCCCGTACACTGCACTACAAAGACGAGTATATCGTCGTCGAACTGGAGCTGACGGCGACCGACGAGCTAAACCTGCAGGAGCTGTACGAATGCATCCCGTATTTCGCCGATCACCGCGTCATCCGTTCCTTCGACGCGGCTTTTGACCAGACTGCCGTGCTGCAGAAGGCCACGCGTATTGATGAAAACGGTGATGTTCCGATGGAGCCGGTGACCTTCCGGGCCGTCGATATCGCCGCAGAACACGGGCCCGGCAGCACCGTGATATTCGACCGGGAATATACATTCACCCGGACCGAGCCCCTGCGCTACCGTGATGCGGCCTCAGCCACGAGGTCATTCAACCTGCCACTGCCCGCTCAGATGCAGACAGGGCAAAAACATGTGCTGCGGTACGTGATCCTCAGCCATGACGCCGGGGTCACCGAGGACCGGATCCGGCAGGTCGTCGAGGAGGAAGATCTGTAAACCGAATGCTGCCGAAGCTGAAGCCTAATTCGAATGATGGCTACGAAGACTGCGACGACACCGATGATCTTTGATTCTATCCGGGGTTCAAGTCAGCGATCGGATGGTTGCCGCGAGGGGATGCGGCGCAGTGAAGCGAGATGGAGGGGACAGATGAGGAAATCACAGTCTGAAGAATACCGGGAACTCGCATTGAGTCGCTCCACTTACCACCTCTACCGCGCTGCCTATTGGGCCGTGCGTGGCAAGTGGCGCTCGATTCTCTACGACTGGACTCGTCGCGAACCGTGCGATGCCGCCGCCACGGTGTCGCCCACGCGAGCCGTGGCCGGCGTCGAGCAAACGGTCACACTCACGATCACCATCGGCGCCACCCGGCTGCCTGCCGGCGGGCGCATCGCCGTTTACTTCCCCATTTACTACGGCTCTCAGGAGCAAGCTACCTCGCCCCAGTGCTTCCAGGGGCCCGACGGCGAGACCGGTTACGGCGCCCGTATCACCGCCAGGAGCCTGCGGCCAGATGTCTCAGTGGATGTGGTCGTCCACTCGACCGGCTCCGTGTTCACCTGCGCCGAGATTACTGTTGCGGACGGGCAACTGGTTGAGGACGACGTAATCGAGGTGACCATCGGTGATCCGTCATGCAAGCCGCCGGTGATCTCGCACAGCGCCAAGACATTTCCCTTGCGCGTGGCGATTGACTACGAAGGCGACGGCAGCTTCCGCCCGGTCACGCCCTGGCCGTCCCTTCGAGTGGTGGGCAATCGCGCCCGCTATTTCCGCTGCTTCGCGCCCGCAACCCCTCGCGTCGGCGAGGCATTCGGTGTGCGTGTCGTCGCGGCGGACCTTGAGGGGCACAATCCGTCGTGGAGCTATGGGGGGACCGTCTCTCTGACGGCCGTTGAGGGCCGGGTGAGCGGACCGGAGGTGGCCGAGATCGGATCCGAGTGCCATGGCACAGCGAGTGTGGAAAAGATCTCTGTCGCGACCCCCGGGGTATCGGGGATACAGGTGCTCGACGAGACGAACGGACTGCTTGGACAGACCAATCCCATCTGTCCGGAAGCGGCCCCAGACGGCCTCGCCCTGTATTACGGCGAAATCCACAGCCACACCGAGCTGTCGGACGGTGGTGGCACGCCCGAGGACAGCTACCGCTGGGCACGCGATGTTGAGGGGCTCGACTTCGCGGGACTCGCGGACCACCCCGAGGACGGCCAATCGTACAACTATACACTGGAGGATAAGTGGCGGATTACCAGGGACGTCACGCAGGAGTTTGACGATCCGGGCCGTTTTGTCACCCTCCTCGGATATGAGATTGGGACACTGGATCGCCACCGCAATGTGTACTTCCGCGACGGGGAAGGCCGCATGATCGTCGAGGGCCCCGACGGCGAACGGGTGAACATGGACAATGTCTTTAAGAAACTCGCCGGTACGGATTACGTCCTCATCCCGCATGCGCCCAAGTTCCACGGCATCAGTTGGGACCGCCCGCACGATCCCGAGCGCCAGCGGCTCATCGAGATATGTTCAAACTGGGGGATCTCAGAGGAAGGTGGACCGCTGTCGGTCCGTGCGGGCCTGGACTACGGCTACAGGCTGGGCTTTACGGGGGGTACCGATAACCATCAGGCTGAGGCGGGAAACCCGGAGCTTGGCGGCATCACGGGCGTCTATGCCGAGTCACTAACCCGAGAGGCGATCTTCGACGCGCTCATGGCGCGACGTACATTTGCCACCTCGGGCCCGCGCATGATCATCACATTCCGGGTTGACGGCGCTTTCATCGGCACGGAATTGTACGTGACCGGCGGCCCGCGGCATGTGACCGGTCGGTGTATCACCTGCGACGCGATTGACGAGGTCGAAGTGATCCGCAACGGCCAGGTAGTTCACGCAGTCAGCGGCGGTGATGTGCGCGATCGGCGGTTCGAGTGGGAGGATTCCGAAGAGGTGGACAGATTGCTCCTGGAGCGCCCGCTGGACGGCGAGCGCTCTGCCTACTACTACCTGCGCGTCACGACAGTGAATGGTGACCTTGGCTGGTCGAGCCCAATCTGGCTGCTCCCGCCGGCAGAGCAGCGCATCGGCCACAGGGTCCTTTAACCTCCCGCTGCCGGCGCAGATGCAGACAGGGCAAAAACATGTGCTGCGGTATATGATCTTCAGCCACGACGCCGCAGTGACTTTCGAGCGGATCCGGCAGGTCGCACAGGAGGCGAGGCTGTAAGGAGGGCGTCATTGAGCGAGATGTGATGGCTGTTTTGGGCTGTGGGAGAGCCGCCTTTTCATGTATTGTGCCGTCTCGCACCCGATCTGGAAGAATACCACCGCACACGGCCCGTCCATTCCACATTTGTGCGCTGTGGATTTCTTGCGGACACAGGATGATAATGCTATAATATGAGGGCACAACAGGGCAACGCCGGTGATACTGGCGTGTTTTCAAGACGCGTATTACACGGTCGCGGGACATTCCGGGGCCGCTTTGATTGCAGGTGAATGACAGATGAAAGCAGATATTCATCCCGAATACATGGAATGCACGGTGCACTGTGCGTGTGGTGAAGAGTTCACAACGCGTTCCACAAAGCCGGAGATGCGGGTGGACGTATGCAGCAAATGCCACCCCTTCTATACCGGGCAGCAGAAAATGGTGGATAGCGAGGGGCGTGTTGACAAGTTCATCAAGCGCTACGGCCTGCAGGAACGCTATAAGGACTATGACCAGGAAGAGCAGAAGGCCAAGGTCGAAGAGGCCAGGGCGGCATTGAAGGCCGAACGCGACCAGCGCTCTCAGGAGATGCAGGAAGAAGCCGAAGCTGAAGCTGAAGCCGCAGCGGAAGCCACCGAGACGGCTGAAGAGGCCGACGTGGCGGAAGTGGCCGAAGACGCCGGGGAGCCCGAAGAAGACGCAGAATAGTGTCCGTCCCCACGTCCCCGTCGCGCGAACGCATTCAATGACTTGAGCATTCGCCCAGGCCGTCGCGGCCTGGGTCGTTGGTGATAGGCAGGCCTTTAATGAGTGACCAGGAGCATTACTACGGCGGACAGGCCATCCTCGAAGGTGTCATGATGCGGGGCCAGGACAAATGGGCCGCCGCAGTGCGCCGTGAGGATGACAAAATCGTTGTGACAAAACACCCCACCGGTGATTTCGCCGACCGACATGGCTGGGCGAAATGGCCCCTCATCCGGGGCAATGTCGCCCTCGTCGATACCCTCGGTCTCGGCGTGAGATCGCTTATCTTCTCATTCAACGTCCTCGTCGAAGAGCAGCAGGAAAAGGAAAATCCAACGGATAATCCCGGCCAGACAGCCGAAGAATCCGCGGATACTCCAAATCCGGACACGAAAACATCTGATGAACCGCAGTCCGATTCACAGCCCACACAGCAGCCGGAGGACAGCGAGCGCATTCATGTTGACGCCGGTGAAAAGAAGCAGTCATCGTCGGGCTGGATGGTGTGGCTCAGTCTCATCCCGGCATTCGCAATAGGCATCGGTCTCTTTGTCCTGCTGCCGGCGTGGGTGCCCGATCTGTTTCGCAGCCAGTTCAGCGAACTCGGGCTGAACGTGGTGGAAGCCGTCGCCCGCATCACCGCCATTTTGGGCTACATTGTCGTTATCTCGTTCATGCCCGACATACGGCGGGTTTTCCAGTACCACGGCGCCGAGCACACCGTCATTAACTGCTTTGAGGCCGGCGAGACGGTGACAACCGAAAAGTGCAGCGCCTTCGGGCCGCTCCATCCGCGGTGTGGCACGACATTCTTGCTGATGTTCGTAGTGGTGAAGCTGCTGTTAAACGCGCCACTGGGCTGGCCGGAACCGCTGCTGCGGATGGGGCTGAGACTGTTGATGGTAATCCCGGCCGCGGCGATTTCGTACGAAATCCTGCGTTTTTCCGGGCGACACAGAGACACGTGGTTCGGGCGGCTGATGTCATATCCCGGCCTGTGGACCCAGAAGCTGACCACGCGCAAACCCAATGAAAAGCAGCTCGAGACCGCCATCTACGCGCTTGCGGCCGTTGCGGACGAAGTTGATCTGCCCGAAGACCTTCCCGAGCCGTACCGGGCCGACCTTGACGGCCAGATCGAAGAGCAGGATCCCGCCATACCGGAACCTGAAAAACAACCAGCAGAAGAACCTGCATAATTATGGACATTAAACCGGCACTCGAAAATTTGCGTGACGAGTTCGCGGAGATTGAAACGCAGCTCAGCGATCCGGAGATTATTGCCAACCAGAACAAGTTCCGGGAGCTGTCGAAGCGCCATTCCCATCTCCAGCCCCTGCTCGAGGCGTATGACAGGTACGTCGAAGCGCAGGAGCAGAAGGAGGAGGCGGAGACACTCCTGGAGGATACACAGGACCAGGAAATGCGCGAATATCTCCGGGCTGAGATGAACGAGGCGGAGGAAGCCCTGGAGACGCTCCACGACCGGATCGTGCGAATGCTTCTGCCTAAAGATCCTGATGACGAAAAAGACGTGGTCGTCGAGATCCGTTCCGGCACCGGCGGAGAGGAAGCTGCATTGTTCGCCGCCGATCTTTTCACCATGTACAGCCGGTGGGCGGAGCGGCATGGATATATGACGGAGGTCATCGACGAAGCCGTCTCGGATATGGGAGGCTACAACCGGATGACCTTCAGCGTTTCCGGCGAGAATATTCACGGCAAGTTGCGGTTCGAAAGCGGCGTTCACCGCGTCCAGCGTGTTCCCGAAACTGAATCACAGGGCCGTATTCACACGTCCGCTGCAACCGTGGTCGTTCTGCCGGAGGCCGAGGATATAGACATCCACATTGACCCATCGGACCTCACCACGGAGACCTTCCGCGCCGGTGGGCCGGGTGGACAGCACATGCAGAAAAACGACACGGCCGTCCGGATCACCCACGAGCCGACGGGCATTGCGGTTTCTTCGACCAACCAGCGCTCCCAGCACCAGAACCGCGAGCGGGCGATGAATATCCTGCGTTCGAAACTGTACGACAGGGAGCGGCAGAAGCGGCAGAGGTATCTCCACATAAGCTTAAAAATCTTGTCTCTTCCAAAGATAAAAATCTATTTATAAGGGATTAAACAAAGAAACTTTAATAAACTGTCTCCAGTATTTTTAAAGCAATGTTTTTGGCCGCCTCAGGCTCTCAGCGACTCCCTGCTGGCCGCCTACAACAGGCACATGCACGACTACGTCTACGG
>JAWODS010000156.1:0-6462 GCA_046483205.1 Armatimonadota bacterium
TACGCCGAGGGGTTCTGGAACTTGCTGCACACTTGCTGAACACTTATTACACCAGAGAAGGTGCCATCTTGCCGTTCGACATGATTCTTGCAAATGGAGACATCTACGACGGGTCCGGCGGCGAGCCTTTCGATGCAGATATCGGCATCCGCGGTGATACTATAGCCGCCATCGGCAATCTGTCAGACGCGGATGCGGCGGAGATTATCGACTGCACCGGCCTGGCGGTTTCGCCGGGTTTCATCGACATCCATGCCCACTCCGATGTGACACTGCTGGCGAATCCACGGGCGGAGAGCAAGATCCGCCAGGGCGTAACCACCGAATGCACCGGGCAATGCGGTCTGGGCCTGTATCCCGTGCGCGACAGGGACAGGCAAAATCTCCGTGATGCCTGCACGTTTATCGTCGTTGCTCCCACGGAATTGACGTGGAACTCCACTGGTGAGTATATCGAATGCCTACGCGACGCGAAGCCTGCCGTGAACGTGGCCCCGATGGTGGCGCAGAGTCCTGTACGCGCCTATGCCATGGGCTTCGAAAGCGCTCCCGCGAATGATGAGCAGATAGCCGCGATGTGCGAGGTGCTAAGACAGGCTTTCTCCGAAGATGCTGTGGGGCTGTCGCTGGGGCTGGCCTACGCCCTGGGCAATGCGGCGGATCGCGACGAAGTGCAGGCTCTGTGCCGGGTGGTGGCAGAGGAAGATCGGCATGTCAGCGTTCATATCCGCAACGAGGGTCCCCGGGTCGTCGAGGCGCTGAGAGAGATGGTATCCGTCGCCCGGGCGCTGGCTGATGAGGGTCTGATGCTCCGGCTTCAGCTCGATCACATGAAGACTGCCGGCCGGCGCAATTGGCACCTGATGGAGCCGGCGCTCGAGGTCGTCGAGAATGCCCGTGAAGAAGGGTTGGATGTTGCCTTTGATGTGTACCCGTACGATGTTGCCAGCCGCCATCTATCGGGCTCATTTCCCGGCTGGATGCACTCCGGAGGCAATGAAAAGTTTCTGCAGCGTCTGGGCGATGACGACATCCGCAGGCGTTTCAAACAGGACCTGGAAGATTGGAAGGCCGGGAAAGACGTCCACCATCCGCTGGAGTTCAGCATGGACCGCATCATGGTGGTGGAGGTGGATACAGAAAAGAACGAGTGGACGATCGGGAAGTTTCTGGACGAAATCGCTGCACAGCGGGGCGGCGATCCCCTTGACGCCATCTTCGACTTTCTCATCCAAGAGCGCGGGCACATCAGTGTGGCCCTGTTTTCGCAGGATGAGAAAAATGTGAAGATGTGTCTATCACACCCGCTGAGCATGATCGGCTCCGACGGCTTCGCGCTGGCTCCCTACGGCGACCTGTGTCACGGCCGCCCGCATCCGCGATCCTACGGAACATATCCCCGCTTTCTGGGCAAATACGTCCGGGACGAAAACCTGATGTCTCTGTCGGAGGCAGTGCACAAATGCACCGCGCGTCCGGCCGCCAGGTTGAAGCTGGACGACCGGGGAACAATCAGCGAAGGCCTCAGGGCTGACATCACCGTCTTCGACCCCGCCACCATTATCGACCGCGCGACCTACACCGATCCCCACCAGTATCCGATCGGTGTGGAGTATGTGATCGTCAACGGTGTCCCAACCGTCATGAAGGGTGAGCACACCGGTGCAGGAGCAGGCCGAGTTCTGCACTGATTGACACCGCCGGGAGAGATAACAATGATCCGCATCGGCACATCGGGATACTCGTTCGATGACTGGGTGGGGCCGTTTTACCCGGAGGAGATCAACAAATCCAACTTCCTGTCGTACTTCTCCCAGCGTTTGAACAACGTGGAGGTCAACTACACCTACTACCGCATTCCCACCGCCGCGACGCTTGCAAACATGGAGGCGAAGACCCCCGAAGGCTTCATGTTTACTCTCAAAGCCACCGGTGACATCACCCACGACCAATCTCAGGACCCGGAGATATACGAGGAGTATCGAAGCAATCTCCAGCCCCTTATCGATGCCGGGAAGTTCGGCTGTGTGCTGCTGCAGTTTCCCAATTCATTTCATCTCGAAAAACAAAACGTCAACCACCTGGCGTTCATTCGCGAGCAGTGGCCGGATCTGTCGCTGGCCGTGGAATTCCGCCACAAGAGTTGGGTGGAGGACGAGCGCACCTTTGAGTTCCTGCAGGATCAAAACATGGCGTATTGCTGCATCGATGAGCCCCAATTCAGCACACTGGTGCCGCCCATAGCGAGAGCCACCGCCGATATCGCCTACGTGCGCTTTCATGGTCGCAATTACGAAAAATGGTGGCAGCATGAGGAGGCGTGGGAGCGATACGACTATCTATACAGCCGCGATGAGCTCAAAGAGTGGGTCGATAAAGTCAAAATGTTGGACGAGCAGACCGAAACCACGTACGTCTTCTTCAATAACCATTACAACGCCCAGGCGGTCCAGAACGCCATGGAGTTTAGCGGCCTTCTCGAGCAGTGATACTCTGTCGGGCAATCTCCAGCAAACAAAAAACCTCCACCGACAATGGGTGGAGGTCTTCTGTTGTATCTGCTGTTGTCTTTACAGGCCGTAAACTTCTTCTGCGTCGAGGGTGCGAATTCCGTTTTCTTCCAGAAGCTCGATGGTCTTTGCGATAACGGCATCATCGATGCGAAACAGCACCACGGCTTCTCCGTCCACGGTGATGAAGAAGGCGTACATATACTCCACGTTCGTGCCTTCTTGCTCGAGGATTTGCAGGACCGAGGCGAGTCCGCCCGGCCGGTCCGGAACCAGCAGTGCCAGCACATCGGCCTCTCCAACGCCGAAGCCCTTTTCCTTCAATACTTCTGTGGCCTCATGGGGCTTGTCCACAATCAGGCGCAGGATGCCGAAATCCGAGGTGTCCGCGATGCAGAGAGCCCGAATGTTCACATCGGCCTTCCCCAGAACATCACAGACCTCCGCGAGACGGCCGGACTTGTTTTCCAGAAACACCGAAACCTGCTTGGTGATCTTGTCTGCAGTTGCCATCTGCGTCACTCCTCCCGTTTGTCAATGACACGTTGTGCTTTCCCAATACTCCGCTCCAGCGTCTGTGGCTCAATAAGCTTCACCCGACAGCTCAAACCCAGCGTGCTCTGAAGGTCGTCTTTGATCTTTTCCTCCAGCGCCTCCAGGCCCTTAATCGTATCGGTGAAGATATCAGGTGAGACCTCCACCTGGACCTCCATGACATCCAGGCGGCCTTCTTTGGTCACTACAAGCTGGTAATGCGGCGCCGTCTCTTCGATCCCCACCAGCACCTCCTCGATCTGGCTGGGGAAGACGTTCACACCGCGGATGATGAGCATGTCGTCGGTCCGACCGGAAATCCGGTCCATCCTGGCTGTTGTGCGCCCACATTCACATTTCTCATATGTCAGCCGGCTGATATCGCGGGTTCGGAAGCGGATGACCGGGAACGCCTGCTTGGTGATGCAGGTGAACACCAGCTCGCCCTTTTCGCCTTCATCCAGAACCTCGCCGGTGTCCGGGTCGATGATTTCGGGGATGAAATGGTCGTCACAGATATGCATGCCGCAGTGATGCTCGCATTCAGCCGACACACCGGGGCCGATGATCTCGGTGAGCCCGTAGATGTCATGTGCGTTGATCTGCAGCATATCCTCGATCGCCGAACGGGAGGCTTCGCTCCACACCTCTGCCCCGAAGAGCCCGTTTTTGAGGCTCAACTCGGAAATATCGATACCGTGCTCATGGCAGTGGTCGGCGATGGTGAGCGCATACGAGGGCGTACATGCCAGCATGCTGGTCTCCAGGTCCCGCATCAACATCAACTGCCGCCGCGTGTTTCCCGCAGATGCCGGAATGACCGTGCATCCGACACGTTCGCCGCCGTAGTGCAGTCCCAGGCCGCCGGTAAACAGCCCGTATCCGTAGGCCACCTGCAGCGTGTCTGTGCTCGTTCCTCCGCCCAGGCAGATGGTGCGGGCCATGGTTTCGGCCCAGATGTCGATGTCGGCGCTGGTGTATCCGGCGACGACCGGCTTGCCCGTGGTGCCCGAGGACGCATGTACGCGGACGATCTCGGACTTCGGCACTGCAAACATGCCGTCGGGGTACGTGTCGCGTAGATCTTCCTTCTGCGTAAAAGGCAGATACTGCAGGTCATCCAGCGACTGAATGGCCAGCGGATCGACACCGGCCTCCTCAAATCGCTGCCGGTAAAACGGAACGTTCGCCGCCAGTCGAGCGACCGTCGAGCGCAGCCGGTACAGTTGCAGCTCGCGTTTTTGCTCCGCATCCATGCACTCCATTTCGCGGTTCCATATCATCGGTCGTATCCTCCCATCATCTCAATGCATCTCCACCGGGACATCTACCCGGACAACTTTTTCCCGATCATGGTTCTGCCCCGGCCAAACGCCTCTATATTGATTTGCAGGGCCTTCTCTTTTATGATTTTCTCCATCGCTTCCGTATAGGCCTTCTCGGGAATTTCCAGCAGTCCCGACATGGCCCCGAGCATCACCATGTTGGCCGCCCGCGGCTCTCCCAACTCCGAGGCGATGTCGAAGGCGTTGATGAACACCACGTCGGCTTCAATATCGTCGAGCTGCTCGCGGCAGTCGGCCGGGTACTCAAACGGACCCGACGATACGGTGGTGGGGCAAATCCTTCGCTCGTCGGTGATGATCACGCCACCAGGCCGACACCAGTCCGCCGTCCGCACGGCCTCAACCTGCTCGAGGGCAACAACGATGTCAGCCCCACCCCAGGGGATCAGCGGGGAGAACACCTCGTCCGGTGAAAAGCGCACATGGCTCTCAACACTTCCGCCACGCTGCGACATCCCATGGACCTCACTTTTTTTGACATTCAGCCCCGCCAACAGGCAGGCACGCGAGAGAATGGCACTAAGGGTGATAATCCCCTGTCCTCCCACACCCGACAGCATAATATTGGTTGTCGTCGCTGATACTGTTTCGGTCTCAGTCATGCTCTGTCGCTCCTGTCCTTTCGGGACATCGGGTCTCCGCTGTTACTCTTCGATCTGCGAAATGGCATCAACCGGACATACCTGCGCACACAGCGTACAGCCCGTGCACATGGTGGCATCAATGACGGGGTGATCGTCTTCGGTGCCTATCGCCGGGCAGCCCAGCTCCAGGCAGCGGCCGCAGTTGACGCACAACTCCGCATCGACGGTGAAGGGCAGGTCCCGTTCGCGGGAGGCCAGTACGCACATTCTTCGAGCAATGACCACTGCGGGCTCATCGGTCTCAAGCCCCTCCGTGATGGCATCTTCGGTTGCGTCGAGGTCCATGGGGTCAACCACGGTCACCTTTTTGACGCCGCAGCCCCGGCAGATGTCCTCGATGCTCACCTCGCCAGCAGGCTTGCCACTCAGCGTCTTTCCTGTCGCGGGATGTTCCTGGCCGCCGGTCATTGCGGTGGTGCCGTTGTCGAGGATGCAGACAACGGAATTGCCGGCGTTGTACACGATGTTAACCAGGCCGGTGATGCCGGAATGCATGAATGTCGAATCACCGATGACTGCCACCGATTTTTGCTCATCACAGACCGAGTTGATCCCGTGGGCTTCACCGATGCTCGCGCCCATGCACAGACACGTATGAAGTGCGCTCAGCGGCGGGAGCGTTCCGAGCGTGTAGCATCCAATATCTCCCGTGACATGGACGTCCAGATCGCGCAGGACGTGGAAAACACCCCGGTGGGGGCATCCCGGACACAGCACGGGCGGTCTGGGCGGCAGGTCAACTGCTGTTTCCGGCGCCTCGACATCGTCACCGGCAACAAGCTTCTCCACGCGGCCGGGGCTGAGCTCACCAAGCTGGATACTTTCAGGCAGCTCGCGGATCTCAATTCCCATCATCTTCAGATTTTGCGCCACGAACGGGCCGGATTCCTCAATCACCACCAGCTCATCCACGCTGTCGGCGAAGTCCCTGATGGTCTGCTGTGGAAGCGGCCACACCAGACCGAGCTTGAGGAAGCTGGCGTTCGGCAGCGCCTCCCGGGCATACTGGTAGGCCACTCCGGAGCTGATGACACCCAGATTGCTGTCGCCCTCAATCACTTCATTGAGCGGCGTGGTCTCGGCGAAATCCCGCAGGCGCTTCCATCGCTCGAGCTGGTCGGCGTGGCGTTTGCGTGCGTGCCCGGGGATCATGACGTATTTCTCGATGTCACGAACCGGCTCATATTCGCGTTTTAACTCTATTCGCTCGCCGGTTTCAACAGGCGTGTCGGAATGACAGATACGGGTGGTGAGACGCAGCATCACCGGGAGGTCGAATTCCTCTGACATTTCGTACGCAGCCGCCGTAAAAGCTCTCCCCTCGGCGCTGTCTGACGGTTCTATGACGGGGACACCGGCGGCGCGGCCATAGTGGCGGTTGTCCTGCTCGTTTTGTGAACTGTGCATATCGGGATCGTCGGCGGAAAC
>JAWODS010000167.1:0-3751 GCA_046483205.1 Armatimonadota bacterium
TCAATTACGAGCCGAATGCGCTGAGCGAAGATGATCTGCCCGACATCCACGACAACGCACTGGTGCTGCTTTACCGGCTGCTTTTCATCCTCTATGCCGAAAGCGCCGATCTGCTGCCACTGGGCAATTCGCGCTATCACGACCGCTATTCGCTCTTTTCCATCAAGGCCGAGACGCAGGAGCACGTCGGAAGCTACACCGATGAGGACTGCACCATCTGGCCGCGGCTGACCACGCTTTTCAATATCGTGGACGGCGGCCGCGGGGCCCTCGATGTGCATGCATACAACGGTGGCCTCTTCAAGCCCGACCGCCACCCCTTCCTCGACGATCACGCACTGCCCGATTCGTATATCGCCAAAATCATCAATCTCCTCGCCATAGATACTGAAGGGCGGTTTGCGGACTATCGCGACCTGGGCGTGAGGCACCTCGGAAGCATCTACGAGGGGCTTTTGGAATACCGCGTGGAGGTGGCGAAGGAGCCGCTGGTGGCCGCCAAAGATAACGGCTCGGAGGTCTGGGAGGCCGCCGATGGGGAAGAGGCCCAGATCGCGCCCGGGGAGGTTTATCTCGTCACCGACAAAGGCGAGCGCAAGGCCACCGGGAGCTATTACACGCCGCAGTATATCGTCGAATATATCGTCGAAAACACCGTCGGGCCGCTGGTGGAGGAGTGCGACGAGCCTGAGGACATCCTGGAGCTGAATGTGCTGGACCCGGCCATGGGAAGCGGGCACTTTCTCGTGGAGGTCACCGACTTCCTCGCCCGTCACGCCGCGCAGATGGAGGTGGAAAAGGGCGAGACCATCGGCGATAACGGCCATGGTGAGTCAGACGTCCAGCGGCTCAAGCGGCAGGTCGTCGAGCGCTGTGTCTATGGCGTGGACCTCAATCCCCTCGCCGTGGAGCTGGCGAAGCTGTCTTTATGGCTGCACACCGTCGCCGCCGGCCGGCCGCTGTCATTCCTCGACCACCACCTGCGCTGCGGCAACTCCCTCATCGGCGCCGACCTCGACGACATCGCCTCCGGGATCCCCGTGGAGAAAAGCGCCCGGCAAAAGAAGCAGGAGGCCGCCGGGCAGCTCTCGCTGTTCGACCACAGCCAGTGGACGCTTCATGCAAAAGACCTCGTCTTCGGCTTCACCGAAATCGAGCACGGCCTGTCAGAAAGCACCGGCGACATCGAGCACAAGGAGAACATCCTGCAGGACCTCGATGACGTCCACCGCAAACCGTATCTGCAGATGGCCGATGTATGGTGCAGCCGCTATTTCGGCAACGAGTTCGATAATGACACCTACGGCGAGATCGTCGGATACCTGCAGGAGATCAACCCGGAGCTTTCGGAGCAGGCGTCGGAGGTGTACGACCGGGCGCAGGCGATCGCAGATGAGCGCCGCTTTTTCCACTGGGAGTTTGAGTTCCCGGAGGTGTTCTTCACCGCCACGGGCACCAAAAAGCCGAACCCGGGCTTTGACGCGGTCGTCGGCAATCCGCCGTATGGCAAGATCCGGGATCAGCTCTTAGACCAGTGGGTTCGGATGGAGTATGTCTGTGGGACCGCGATATTAGACATTTACCCCCTATTTGTGGAGGCTGGAATTGGGCTTACTCGCAGAGGATGCCGGTTCGGATACATCGTCCCCGATAAGTGGCTGACTCTGAAACGGGACATGCCCCTACGTGAGATGATGCTGGGGAAGGCCGCCGAACTGAGCTTGGATATACACGAGAATCTCGTCTTTCCGGATGCCACAGTAGAAACCTTATGCTTCAATCTACTGCTTGCCCCTGCAGAGCACGACAATAATGGTTCGATCCGAATTACCTTCAATGAGGCGATACCCGACGCGGCGCCCCAAGAAGGCTTTGATGAAGAGATCCGGCACTATCTTGCCCAGCACCCGTTCCGGATTAACCCCTATGCGCACCCGGAACGCTTGGGAGTATGGAGGAAACTCCTGTCCATGTCGTGTACTCTCGGCGACCTTTGCGACGTGCAGTATGGAATCAAGGCGTATCAAGTCGGCAAAGGGGAGCCTCCACAGACGCCAGAGATTCGGGATGAAAAGCCCTATACGGCACAGGACCAACGCGGACCGGAATGGACGCCATTTCTCCACGGAGAAGACGTGGATCGTTACCAAATCAACTGGAATGGCGACCGTTGGATCCACCATGGGGACTGGCTGGCAGAACCAAGACCGGAAACCGTTTGGGAAGGCCCCCGCCTGCTCTTCCGGAAAGTTTTTGGTCGTACACTTATTGGCACATACTTGGAAGACCATGCCCACACAAACACACTTCTTTACACCGTAACCCTTCAGGATGAGTGGCGAACGTACGATGCGCGCTACCTCTTAACACTGGCTGTTAGCCGAGTCCCGTCGGAGTATCTCCGGGATGAAATGACGATTGTGGACGTTGCCTTCCCACAGATCATGGCGAATGAGCTTGCACTGGCCCCCATCCGCATCATCGATTTCGACCATCCGACGGAGGCGGGGGAGATGGAGCGGCTGATGGAGCGGTGCCGGGAGGCCATCGGCGGCGGCGATTACGAGGCGCCCCTCCGGCTGGCGAAACAGGCGCTGGCCACACACGCCGCGCTGCACGGCCCCGCCGGAAAGCCCGAACTCGCCGATGATGAATACTGGAGCCAGCAGATAGAGGCCGCCGACAGGGATTTCCCCGGGCGCGAGGATTTCGTCCACGATCTGCTCGCCGAGCTTGCAGGGCGCATGATGGACCTCAATGAGACAAAACACGAGATCATCGAGCGCTTTGAGGCCGATCTGCGGGGCGTGGCCGCCACCGACCTGCACGAGGACCTCACCCGAGGCAAGCAGGGGCGGACGCTGCATAAACACGAATGCTGCCGCCCGTACGTGCAGGAGGGCTCCCACACCACCCACAGCCTTCATGAGACGCTCGGCTGGTCGCAGGAGGCCTTCGAAATCTTCGTCAAGGAGCTGTGCGGATCGGTCTCAAACCTCGCCGACATGCTCGAAATCTACCGCCGCCACGCCGACCCCTTCCGCGAAGCCACCACCGCCCTTGAATCCACCGACACCCTCATAGACGAAATCGTCTATGCCCTCTACGGCCTGACGGACGAGGAGATCGCGATCGTGGAGGAGAGTGTGGGTGGGTAGGGGGGAGGTTGCAGTCTCTTCACCCGCAGGCGACCCCGGTGCCGGTCGCACAGATGCAGGCGCCGCTGGGTGGTGAAATGAGGGACTTTTGGGGGCAGACCCTGCAGCGAGGAGCCGATGGTACGCATTTTCGCCGCCGTGTTATTCCCGCGTCGCCGGAATGGTTTGCTCAAGCTGTGGCCCGCAGTAGTCCGCCAGGTCGTCAGGCAGCGGCAGGTCCACCCACTGGCGGCGATCACTGGCGAGATAGGCCGCCAGACCCCACTCGACGTTGCGCATCGCGTCCTCGCCCGTCACCGGAGCAGGCCCGCCGTCTTCGATGGCTTTTATGAATTGCCGGTGCATTCGGGTCCAGTAGCTCTTGCGCAGGTCGTCGTCTATCGGGACCTGGCGCGGGTCCTCGTCGCGGCGGCGGAGGATGACCGCGTCGGGTCGCCAGAGGGCCTCGATAGCTCCCGCGGTGCCGTAGATCGTCAGCCCCTGGTGCTGTGGAGCGACCGGCTCGGGCGTGCAGTACAGGGCGATGGTGATGACACCTCCGGCGTCACACTCGGCGATGACGGAGAACTGGTCCTCCTGGATCATGCCGGGGC
>JAWODS010000108.1:0-18017 GCA_046483205.1 Armatimonadota bacterium
TTCCTGCCTCTTGTCGGTGGAGGCGGAGAGTGGCAGCCACGAGAGTGGGTCACCAGTCGCTACAACGACGACCTGTGCTATATTGATGACGAAATATGGATCCGCACGAACACCGACCGTGAGCTCGGAGAGGCATTCGACGTGCAGGCGGATCCGCTGTGCCAGGATGATATCTCCGATGATCTGGATGACGCGGTGTTTCAGCGGGCGTGGAATCGCATCCTCGAAGACGCCGGTGGTGAAGTGCCGGTGTACGATGACGCGCACGTGACAGACGCCATCGGCCAGACGTATGACTGAGATGGTCGAGACTGGAAGAAGAGCAGCACAATGACCGACCGGGAGGCACAGATGTGAACACACATCCGCTGCTGGGAGAGTCCTACGATCGCATTGACACACCGGCGCTGCTGGTGGATTATCGTATCCTCAAACGCAACATCGAGCGGGTGCAAAAAGCCCATGACGAGGTGGGGCTGCAAATGCGCCCGCATATCAAGGCCCATAAAACCCCCGAAATCGCCCACATGCAGATACAGGCGGGGGCCATCGGCGTGACATGTGCGAAAATCGCCGAGGCGGAGGTCATGGCAACAGCCGGTATCGAGGACATCTTCATCGCCAACTGCATCGTCGGCCGGCCGAAGATGAGGCGGCTGGTGGCGCTGGCGAAGCGGGTGCCGAAGCTGTCGGTAGCGGTTGAAAGCACCGAAGCCGCCCGGGAACTTCACAACGCTTTCGATAATGCGGGGATGACCTGCGATGTGATCATTGAGCTGGACACCGGCGCGGGTCGGGCGGGAGTGCTGCCGGAGCGCGCGGTGGATTTCGCCGGAGCGCTCGAAGCGTTCTCTGCACTGACGCTGAAGGGCATTATGGCCTACGCCGGAGCCGCGTACAAAAAGCGCGGTGATGAGGGCTTCCGGGAGGCTGCGCGCGAGGAGACACGGGTGATGGGGCAAATAGCCGACGAAATCCGCTCTGCCGGATATGCACTTGAGGTTGTTTCAGGCGGATGCACGCCGACGGCCGGCCGGTACGAGGAGAAGGGCGGGCTGACGGAGGTGCGTCCGGGCACATACTGCCTCAACGATCACAACCAGGTGGATATGGGCGCCTGCAGCCGCGAGGACGTCGCTGCGACCGTTCTGAGCACCGTTGTGGCCATTCCGGCACCGGAAAGAGCGATCCTGGATGCCGGGACGAAGTCACTTGCCCAGCAGGTCAGCCCGATCACTGAAGGCTTTGGCTGGCTTGTGGACAAAGAATGTGGTAATATACATAAGACTAATGATGAACACGGCTTCCTCAACCTAACACGTATGGAGGCGACCGTGGAGGTTGGTGAAAAGCTTCGAATCATTCCACCCCGCATCTGTACGTGCCTGAACCTCTACGATTACCTATACGTCATAAAAGATGGAATGATTCGCGATATCTGGCGGATCGAGGCTCGTGGAGCAAATACGTGAATATACGAGTAGCGCGACCTGCCGGCTCAGGTGGTGCGGGATTATCCCGCCGCACCGAAAGGCAGTGCATGCGCTACTTGCTTGCTATATGGATCAGTGAGTGAAATTTACCACTAAAGGATTGATCAACAACAGATGACAGTTGAAGAGACCGTGACGGACGACATGGAGAAGCTCATCGGGGTCCTGCCCGCTGCTGCGGCACAGAGACTGCTGAGTCATCCGGGCCTGTCCGAACTCATCGAGGTTGTTGTCGATCTGGGTCGCCCTATCGAGGCACGTTTCCCCGGTCGGATCGAAGTCATTGATGAAGAGCCCGCTACCATGGAGGCCATCAAACAGATCACCGACCAGATCGGCGACTTCGACCGCGACAACCGTGCCGGGATTGAACGCACGCTTCATCGCATCTCCGCCATCCGCAACCGGCTGAATGAAGTGGTGGGACTGACGCTGCGTGTTGGGCGTGCCGTCTATGGCACCATAGATATTATCCGGGATATCATCGAGTCCGGAAAGAATATACTGCTGTTGGGGCCTCCGGGTATTGGCAAGACGACCAAGCTGCGCGAGGCGGCCCGGGTGCTGGCCTCCGATTTCGAGCGCCGCGTGGTTATTGTCGATACCAACAACGAGATTGCCGGTGATGGCGATATCCCGCATCCCTCCATCGGCCGCGCGCGACGAATGCAGGTGCCAAACGGCCACCGCCAGCACGATGTCATGATTCAGGCGGTGGAGAATCACATGCCCGAAGTCGTGGTGATTGACGAGATCGGCACCGAGGAGGAAGCTGCGGCAGCCCACACCATCGCCGAACGTGGCGTCCAGCTCATTGCCACCGCTCACGGCACCACCCTGGAGAACCTGATGGCCAACCCCACGCTCGTGGACATCGTCGGGGGCATCCAGTCGGTCACCCTGGGCGACGAGGAAGCAAAGAGACGCGGGACACAGAAGGTGGTGCTCGAACGCGAGGCGCCGCCGACCTTTGATGTCGCCGTGGAGCTGCAGGATCTCAACCAGGTGGCGATATATCACGACGTCGCCGAATGTGTGGACAGGATCCTCAAAGGGAATACCTTCCGCCCGGAAGTCCGCGAAAAAGACGAGAGCGGCGAGGTGCAGACCATCGCCAAAAGCGACATCAAGCCCCGCCGGAGGGGCGATACACGACCGAAAACCACCGCAGAGAAGGTGGAGGCGGACCAGGGGCCGGGGCTGCAGGGCCTTTTCAGCCGCGGGCTGAACCGCGCGAATATCCAGAAGGCGATCCGGGAACTGCGAGCGCCGGCGCGCATCGTTTCGAGCCCCGAGGAAGCCGACGGAATACTGGTACTGCAGAGTCGTGCTGACGAGCTTGAGGACTGGCGCGCCAACGGTCGTGATTTTCAGACCGTCGAACGCAACAGCTATTCGCAGATTTACGAAGCGCTTCGCGAGATGTTTCCGGATTCACGGGGACAGTCGGCGGAGGAGTTTGCGCTGCGCGAGGTCAGAGAGGCCATGAAGCGGGCGCTGGTGACGGATAAAGCCATCGAGCTGACGCCACAGAACGCGTATGTGCGGCGCCTTCAGCACGAGCTGGCGAATAAACACAACTTCCGGTCCGTCAGCGTCGGCCAGGAGCCGCGGCGCCGCGTGACGATCTCCGCGGAATGACAGGCACGCCGTTTCGATACCTTCACACCGGGCGCCGGCTGTGTGATATAATCACATGTCGGCGCTATTGCTTTCAGGCTGAATGTGCGAATTTGCCGCCCCGAACGTGGTGAGCCAGGTGACACAGCCGCCAGATCCAGGCCCCGAAAAAGAGAAACCGCCCCAGGGACGCTTCATCGTCCTGGACGGTATCGACGGCTGTGGTAAGAGCACCCAGGCCAGGTTGGTTGAAAAAGCGCTGATAAACAGGGGCATGGACGTCGTTCTCACCCATGAGCCCGGCGGCACAAGAATCGGCAGGCGGATCCGCCGCGTGCTGCTTGACCCCGAGACCGGTGACGCCGACCCGCTGACCGAGGCGCTTCTTTTCTGTGCCGATCGGGCCCAGCACGTCAACTCCCTCATTCGACCCTCTCTTCAGCAGGGCAAAACCGTTATCTGCGACCGGTTCGCCTCCGCAACCGCCGTCTATCAGGGATATGCAGGGAAGTTGGGCTTTGACCTCGCCAACACCCTCAACGACATCGCTACCGGGGGCCTGGCACCAAACCTGCTCATCATCCTGGACATAGACTTTGAGCATGCCCGGAACCGGCTGCAGGAAACCGGGCGAGACGCCGACCGCATGGAGCGCAACTCCCGGGAGTATTTCGAGCGCGTTCGCGAGGGATTCATCAAATATGCCGAGATGCACGCAACAAGCGCCGTTGTTGTTGACGCAAACAGGCCCATTGAGACGGTGCACGAAGAAATCATGGCAGTCGTTAACAGGGTTTTGTGATCATGGGGTTTGCTGATATCGCCGGACACGACAGTCCCATCCGCATCCTTAAGCGCGCCGTGTACACAGGCCGGCTCCCTCACGCATACCTCTTTGTCGGGCCGCCCAATGTGGGGAAGACCACGGTGGCGATGGAGCTGGCGAAAGCGTTGAATTGTGAGATGCTGCAGGCCCCGCCGGACACAGCGGCTGTGGAGCCGTGTGGTGAATGCCGGGCCTGTCGGGCGATTGAAAAAGAAAACTATCCCGATTTTATGATCCTTCGCCCGACCACGAAGCTGGAGGACCACACCAGCGAAAAAGACGATGACCCCGACGACGTGCGGGAGAAACAGGATCTATTTATCGAAATGGATGACGCAATGATCCGCATTGACGACATCCGCGACCGGCTTTTTCCGCATGTGTCCCTTAAACGCACCTCCGGCCGCCGCAAGGTGTATATCATCTGTCGCGTTGAAACCATGAACAACGAGGCCGCCAACGCCTTCCTGAAGACCCTCGAGGAGCCGCCACCGGACACCACCTTCGTGCTGACGGCCACAAACACCTCAGAGCTTTTACCCACAATCGTCTCGCGGTGCCAGGTGATCAATTTCAACCCGGTCCGCTCCGAGGAGACGATGGAGTTTCTGCAAACGATGTATCCCGGGGAGTCTCCGGAGCGCCTGCAGACCCTCGTATCCATGGCGGCGGGGCGTATCGGCTGGGCGCAGCGGCTGCTGCAGCATCCGGAGACGCTCGAAATCCGTGGCGAGCTGCTGGAGCTGTGTATGCGGCTTGCCAGTGCTGACTACGTTGACTGCAACTGGGCGGGGGAGCGACTCGTGGACGCCGCCGAGCGGTGGTGGCTGGCGACAAATGATGAGGAGCTCGCTGAAAAGGCGCTCAAAGCCAGCAGGAGCCGGGTATTGCGCGTGACCATGCGGGATATTATCGACATCCTGCTGACGTGGCTGCGCGACCTGCTTTTGGTGACGTGCAGCTCTGAAACCGGCAGTCTGATTAATATTGACCACCTTGATGATCTCAAAGCAGTCGCCGTGGGGACAAAAATAGCCAGATACAGGAGAGCGTGCAGCTATCTGCACGATTTGAAAAGCGATCTGCGGGGGAATGCCAACCTTCAGCTCGTCTCCGAGATACTCGCCCTGCGGCTCATCTGGACGCATCAATAATCGAAAAGTAAGCCCGATCGAGACACCCCGGACGATCCACGAGGCCCGGCCCGCCGCCCCGCTCAGTTGATCTCATTCATCGCCGTTTCCATATCCTCACACAAAAGCAGCTCCACAGCGTCAGCGGCCGCAGCGACGAGATTCTCGACAGCTTCCCTGTCACCGGCCCGGAAGTGAGAGAGCACATAATCGCGTGCATCTATCCTTTCCGGCGGAGCGCCTATGCCCAGGCGCAGGCGGGGGATGTCGGGCGTGCCCACCCGGTCTATGATATTCTGCATGCCCCGGTGCCCCCCGGCGCTGCCTCCCCTGCGGAGGCGAAGAACCCCGAGGTCGAGAGCGATATCATCATAGACGATGAGCAAATCCGATGGCTCAAAGTCATAAAAGCGGGCGACCGCGTCCACGGCCTGCCCGCTTCTATTCATCATCGTTTGCGGCTTCAGCAATATGACGTCATGCTGCCTGATGCGGCCCCGGGCGAACTCCGAGTCAAACTTCCGCTTACGGAGCGGCACATTATGGCGTTGTGCAAGCAGATCAATGACCCAGAAGCCTATATTATGCCGGGTTTGTGCGTATTGGAGCCCGGGGTTGCCGAGACCGATAATACACCGCATTACTCAGGTTCTTCAGGGAGCTCTGCGGCTTCCCCTTCGCCCTCTGCTGCCTCTTCGCCCTCTTCACCCTCGAGCGCTTCCTCGCCCTCTGCCAGGGCCTCTGCCTCTTCGGCTTCAAGCTCTTCAGGCGTCAGCTCTTCGAGACCTTCGAGGAGTTCTTCGGGCAATTCGGCGAACTCGTCCACGCGGACCTCAAGGTCCTCCTCGGTGATCGGCGCGGCGATGGAGACGATAGGATCATCAGGATCCATCTTCAGCTCCACGCCCTCGGGAACCTGCAGGGTGTCGGCGTACCTGGTGTCGCCGATTTCCATGCCGTCGATGTTGATATAAATCTCCTCGGGGATTTCCATGGGGAGACATTCGACGGTGGCCTCGTATTCGATCTGGTTCAGAGCACCGCCTTCATCCGTCACACCGGGGGATTCGCCCTCGGTGATAATGGGCACATCGACGGTGATCATCTCCGTGAGTGAAACCCACTGGAAGTCAACATTCAGAGGTTCCTTTTCGACAGGCGAATAGTCCACACTCTTCAGGAGTGCGGCCATCTTGTCAGATGGGGCTTCCCCGTCGATATGCAGTTCGATGAGGATGTTAGAGCCGGCGGCGTGGTCGATGATGTCGATGAGCGCCTGGTAGTCCACTGCCAGATTGACGGTTTCTTTGTCCAGGCCGTAAACCACGCCGGGGACTTTCTTATCCCTGCGCAGCTGTCTCGCGGCACCGGTGCCGCTTTGTTCACGCGATTGTACGTCCAATGTGATCTGTTCCACTGTTGTTGCTACCTCCTGCTTCAATCCCGCGGTCTTAAAACATCCGTTGCTGGCGCGCAGACTGGCGCGCGAGGCATTTGCTGACAGATTCATCCCGGTGTATCCGGTCGATAGCATCAGCAAACAACGGTGCCACGGTGAGAATGGTCATCCTGTCAAACAGTTTGTCGTCGGGCACGAGAATGGTATTGGTAAAAACCAGTGCTTCAAATGGTGCGTCCCTGAGCCGTTCTATGGCCGGGCCGGAAAGCACAGGATGTGTTGCCGCACAATACACTGCGGCTGCATCCCGCTCCCTCAACATCCGCGCTCCCAGGCAGACCGTCCCGGCGGTGTCAACCATATCATCAAGCAGTATCGCACGCTTGCCCTTCAGGTCGCCGATCACCTCGATCGCCTCGACCTGGTTTGGACGGCGGCGGCGCTTGGCGATGATGGCCAGGGTGGCATTCAGCTCATCCGCCATACTCTTGGCCTCATCAAGGCCACCGACGTCGGGAGAGACGACAGCCACGTCATCACCCTGCAGGTCGTGATCGAGAAAATGCGATGCAATAATCCGGCGTGCGGGCAGGTGATCCACCGGTATGTCAAAAAAGCCCATGATCTGGTCGGCGTGCAAATCCATCGTCAGCACGCGGTCGGCCCCGGCGCTTGTGATGAGGTTGGCCACGAGCTTGGCGGTGATCGGCTCGCGCCCCTTTGACTTCCGGTCCTGGCGAGCGTAGCCGTAGTACGGTATCACAGCCACAATGCGCCCGGCGGAGCCACGCTTCAGCGCATCGATCATCACCAGAAGCTCCATCAGGTTCTCGTTCACCGGCGGGCAGGTGGACTGGACGACAAAGGTGTCTGCGCCCCGCACACTCTCTTCAATCTGGACGCGGACCTCTCCATCAGAGAACCGTTCGACGCTGGCTTCTCCCGGCGTCGCACCAAGCTCCAGGGCGATGTTGCGTGCCAGCGGTTCGTTTGAATTCCCGGAGAAAATCAGCATCGGTCCGTGGTCCACGGTTGCTGTCCTCCCACAATCATACGTCCGGAGCAGCTTTAAACGAATTCTCCGGAAAAAGCTCCGAACACCAATAGTTGGCTGGGGCGGAAGGATTCGAACCTTCGAATGCGGGATCCAAAGTCCCGTGCCTTACCGCTTGGCCACGCCCCAGCGCCTGTTTCTTTTCGCCACCCAATCAATGCAAAAACACGGATCCGGCCAGAAGCCGGCACGGTGATTATTCGCCACTCAAAGCCTGGAAGCCGCTCACAGACGACACGCCCCCCATACACCCGTTCGTATGGTCTAATCCCGGGTCTGTGCCCATTCCCGGACCGCGGCCAGGTCCTTCACGCCGTCGATGTCAAACGCCACCGAGGCATAGGGGCTGATCACAGCCAGAACCTGGCAGTCAAGCAACTGTTCAGCACGCTGTAAAACTCGGACCAGTGACAGTCTTCTTAACAACAGTTTAACCACAAAACGCCAGCCTAGCAAGTTCCCCAGCGCAAATATATTCTTACGGCGAGCGTAGGCGTCCCGCAGATACTGAAAATTATGCGACAGAAAGCCCCTGGTCATCATCGCCAGCGCCCCGCCCGTAAATCGTGCCTCAGTCAGTTTGACAAAGGTGCGGCTGGCGTGTGGAAACTTTGCCCTGACGGTCTTTTCTTCGACAATCGCCCAGGCAACATCCGCTTCCGGGCTGTTGGTGCATGACTTGATAAAATGCGCAACCGCCTGGGGCTCAAGCATCGGAACATCACAGGTGCACAGAATCAGCCGGTCCACATCCGGCAGAGCTTCTGCGGCGGTTTCAATGGTCTCGACGAAGCTGTTTCCGGTGGTTTCCACCACCGGCACATCAACGTCCAGATGCCCGAAAGCCCCCTCCCGGTGTGCAACGACAATGACCTTTTCGAGGTCGCTGACACCGCGGACGGCGTCAACCACGTAATCGATAACGGTGCCACCATCGAGCGGGATAAGAGCCTTGTGGGGAACATCCATTTTCTGCGCGAGCCGGTCAGGTGGTCCGCCGGCGAGGATGGCCGCCCCGTATGTCGGTGTCTTTTGTGTCATAGCGAGAAACTGGCGTCGAGCCTGATGCTGAGCATGGAAAATAGATTATACCAGATTTGTCGCCAGACTCCAATACCCGCGCCGTTGGAGTTCGTTTGCGGCGGTTTCAGCGGCGGCCATTTGATCGAAAAGGCCGAACACGCATGAGCCGCTTCCCGACATCACCACCGCTGCCGCTTCCGTCGCCTCGATATGCTCCCGGAGCTTTCGGACCGGGGGATAGACCTTTTCAATGACGTTTTGGAAGCCGTTGGTGATCAGATCTGCTTCCTCACCAGGCGCCGCACCGCCCGAAAGCCTTTCAAAAAGCCGCCGGGTCTTTTCGCCGCTGCTGTAGTCCTCCGGTGTCAGCAGGCTGTAGGCGTGAGCGGTATTGACATTGACCTCCGGTTTTGCGAGGAGAACGTGAGCCGAAACAGGCCTCGGCGCCGGGGTCAACTTCTCCCCGCGGCCCTCGCCGAGTGCAGTGCCACCATGCAGGAAGAAGGGGACATCACTGCCAATTCCCTCCGCGATTTCGTGCAGATCCACCTCATGTCCAAAAAGTCTGTCAAGCGCCCGCAGGGTGGAGGCGGCGTCGCTGCTGCCCCCGCCCAGGCCAGCGCCGATGGGAATATCCTTGTGGAGGGCAAGTTGGCATCCACCGGATTCTCCGGCGGCTTCAAAATAGGCCCTCGCAGCCCGCAGGCACAGGTTCGTTTCATCTGTCGGAACCGCCAGCCCCGTGGCAGTCATGCTCATGTGACTGGCCCGGCGCACTGTAACCGTGTCGTACAGGCCCACCGTCTGGAAGATGGTGACCAGGTCATGGTAGCCGTCATCTCGCCTGCCCACTATTTCGAGACCGATATTGATTTTCGCCGGTGCGCGATACCGGACGGTATGAGCGTCAGTCATGATTGTCGCCCTCCCCGCTGATACGGGCGAGCTCGTCGGCGATGCGAGAGAAATCGTGGATGTCCAGCTTCTCCGCTCGCAGGGACGGATCCACGCCCGCCGCCAGCAGCGCTTCGGTGATGTCGGATTTCTCCATCTGCCGCAGTCCCAGTGCCAGTGTGTTGCGGAGGGTCTTGCGGCGGTGGCCGAAAGCGGCCTGGATTGTCTCTGAAAGCATGGGACGCTGCTGTGGCGGGCGTCCGCCGGGGAATTGCGCAGCCTCCCGAACCGGTGTCAGCCGCAGGGCCGTTGAGCTGACCGTCGGCTGCGGATAGAAGGCGCCCGGGCCGATGTCGCAAATTGTGGCAACCTCGGCCAGATAATACGCCGCAAAAACCGACAGCATGCCGTACTGGTCATCACCGGGTCCGGCCGCCAGGCGCTCGGCCACCTCCGTCTGCACCGTCACCACGATCACCTCACACCGGGTCCCTGTCTCCATGAGCTGCCGCAGAAGCAGGCCGCTGAGGTGGTAGGGGAGATTCCCGGCGATGGCAAGCGATTGGCCGCACGATAATGAGCCGAGATCCACCTCTGTGATATCTACATGGCGGACCTCGACGTTTTCGAAAGGCGTCATAAGCAGTGTGAGGGGCTCGATGAGCGCTTCATCGGTCTCAAAGGCTACCACCTCGCGGCCCGAGCGAGCCAGCGGGACCGTCAGCGCTCCCAGTCCGGCGCCGATCTCGACATGACAGGCATCCTCTGAGACCGCCTCCAGCACCGCCGAGACGATCTGATCCACGGCGCCCTCCGCGGTGAGGAAGTTCTGGCTGAGGGAGCGGCGCGGTCGGATGCTGTACGCCTCCATCAGCTCTCGCGTGCGGGCCTCAAGCGGCATCTTCAGAAGCCGTGCGGCGCGTTCTTCACTGTTTTCGCTGTCTCGGTGAGTGGTCATGATATTTTTACAATAACGCTCCACCCGGCGGCCAGGCGGAGCGTGAATGGTCATGGAATGGATACGTTCCCGCTCATTATATCAGACCGCGTAGGAAATGCAGGCCTTCTCTGATTTCTCGGAGCCGGTCCTCGCCGGTTTCGCGCTCGATGCACAGCCAGCCATCAAAGCCCACATCAGAGAGTGCCTCGATCCACGCTGGAAAGTCGATATCGCCCTCACCCAGCGGCGTCTGCACGACCTCTCCATCGGCCTGCTTTTTGGCGTCTTTGGCATGGGTGTGGTCAATGAGCGGCCCAAATATCTCGACACCCTCCAGCCAGTCATAGCCGCCGAGGTGGAAGTTTGCCGGGTCGTAGTTGACGGCCAGCCCGTCGGTATCACATTCGGCGATGAAGTCGTACATGGTCTGGGCGTCTTCGGGTCCGGTTTCGCACCCCAGCACAAGGCCTTTTTCTGCGGCCTCGTCACCGACCTGCCGGAGGGCGTCGCGCATCCCCACGGCGTTCGCCTCGTCCATACTTTCGGACATGACACCCACGTGACTGGTGATGCGGGGGATCCCGAGAATCTCACAGGCCGCCAGCTCTTCGCGGGTCTTCTGCACGGCCACGGGACGGTGCTCCGGGTCGCGAAAGCTTCCCAGCCCGCCGGTGAGGGCCGAAATCTCCAGCCCGGCCTCCTCACAGGCGTCCAGGATTGCCCTGCCGTCGTCCTGCTGGATTTCCTGAAGCTGCACAAATCCCTCGGCGTACCACAGGGCGATGCCGTCAAAGCCCATCTCGCCGGCCTTCATGATGCCTTCGTACATGGGCAGTTGCAGGTTCCAGCTTCGCACGCTGATTTTCACAATAGTCACCCTCCGGTGGGCGTAATATTATTCATTGCGGAAATTGAGACAGTAATGGTGCATCGTATTTGACACCCACGCGTGGCCCATACCGTACGGGGCCAGCCGCTGGTTGTCCTGGCACCATATCTTCTCATCTTTGAGAGTCAAAAATTCTGAGACGTGCCGCGCAAGGTCCCACGCCAGCGGGTAAATGGTGCCACCCTTTTTGACGTTTTTGACGATAATGGTCATGTACGCCCGGTCGCGAAGACATTCGCTGACCCGCCGGTAGATGGTCACCAGCGCCTCCAGGAACGCTTCATATTCTTCGATATTCCCCACATCCGCGTAGTCCTCGGAATAGTGCGTATCGAGATCATCATTTGCACGCCGCTTTTGCTGGGTTTCATAACCCTTCCGGCGCAGCATATCCCAGTACGGGGGAGAGGTGATGCAGTAGTCGATTGTGGGGATGCCGGCATAATCGAATTCAGACGCGTCCGCCGTGGCGACATCCCAATCGGGGGGATCGTTCAGCTCCTCGCACAGCGTTTCCATACGTTCACGTGCAATGCTGGCGTATTTCTCCTGCAGCTCGATACCGTAGGCGGCCCGTCCTGAGCGCAGGGCGGCGATGAGAGCGCTGCCCGTGCCGGCCATCGGGTCCAGCACCGTTTGACCGGCGCTGGTAAAGAAGCGGATGAATTCTTCGACAAGGTCCTCCGGAAACTTGGCCGGATGGACCAGCACATCACTGTTGCGGGGCGGGGGATTGTGGATGAACCACGATTTCTGGAACCGGATCCATTCCTTGGAGTACAGGTCATTGAGATTATTGGGTTCGAGCTTTTTTCCACGATCCACGCCGCTGTGTCCCTTCCACTCTGAAGCGGTATATTACCCGGACATATTTCGCACCGTGACAGGCAAAGTCCTTTATGCCACCCTCAGGAGGACATGGCGAGAACATCGGGGAGCGCCTTATATATCAGAGAGCCGCCGGAGATGAGAAGAAGAAAGTAGGCGGCCTTGCGGAAAAGCTGTTCGGGCATGCGGTGATGAAAATGGTCACCGATGAAGACCGCGAGGATGATGAATGGAATGGTGATACCGGCAAGCGGCCAGGCGGGGGCGTGTATTCGGCCATCCAGAAACCATCCGGAAACAATGACGGCATTCAGCGTCAGCCAGACCATGGCGAGCGTCACGCGGAAAAGCCCCTTACTCTTCAGCGCGCGGGCGGCATAGATGACCAGTGGTGGCCCTCCCGTGGTGAACATGCCATGGATGACACCGGCGCCGACGACCAGCGCCCGCAGGCAGACACGCTCAAAAAGTGGCGTATCTGCGTCATCGGCGTGGCCGTCGTTCAGCGCCATCTGAATCAGGTTTGCCACAGCGACGATGAATACAAAGACACCCAGTACCAGGCGCAGGATGACTTCAGGAGCGACACCCGCCGCCCAGAAACCCACCGGAACGCCGATGCTCATGTACAGCATGATGACGCCGTATTCACGCCAGACAATTTCCTTGCGGCCCGCATACACGATCCCGATGCAGCAGACGATATTGCCCAGGGCCAGCACGGGCACCAGAATACCTGTGATATGGATGTCGGGGATAAGAATCGCGAGGACGGGCAGGGCCAAAACGGTTCCGCCGAAGCCCATGATACTTTCAAGCCAGCGGGCGAGAAAAATGACGAAGACCAGGATGATGATCACGGACAGGTCAGGCACGGCAGGAACTCCTTTTACCCACACGAAAAATGCCGTCCCGAAACGCGGGAGGCACTGTTATCACGAAAGCAGGGTCTGGACGCTATGGTGTTGGTGGTCGATGATGTTCACATTAAAGCCGCCTGCCACAGACAAGTCAAGGCGCTGTGTCAATGAACCGTCCGGTGGGGTATGGATCGGGGCTGAAACACAGCCGAATGACCCGCCAGTAGAGCGATGTTCGGGCGGCGAAGCGTTGGCCGTGCCCAAACAGCGTCGCAAAGGGTGTTGCCACGGCGGTGACGATGAAGCGCCCCAGAGCGCCCACAAAGGTGATAAGCCGCTGCAGAATCATGGCGACCGCCCCGCGCTGGCGGCGAACAAACAGGAACACGGAGCGGTGGGCCTCAATGGTGGTGGCTGTGGCTATCTGGCTGGCGCTGGCGCCTCCGAAATGCGTGATGGCTCGCCCGCCGCAGTAGTACGTCCGCCCGCCGATCTTTTTCACCTCTGCGCACAAATCAGCGTCTTCGGCGTAAAAAAAATAGTCCTCACACCACCGGCCGGCCTTCTCGAAATACTCCCGGGCGATCACCAAACACGCCCCGGACACATAATCCACCCTGTGCCGTTTTGTGTGGTCAATATATGTGAGGCGCGGGCGCCCGAAAAACGGGAGTGACGACAGAAGCCGGTCGAGGAAAAAATACTCCAAAAAGGTGTTCAGCGGCCCGGGGAAGGTGCGGGCGGTGTACTGCAGCTCGCCGTCGACTCCAAGCATCCGGGGGCCTGCGATGGCCGCATCTGCCTGTTCGTCCAGAAAATCACACAACCATCCGAGAACCCCGGCAGGCACAACCGTGTCGGCATTGAGAAAAACAAGATAGCGCCCTTCGGCAACCTCGGCGGCCCGGTTATTGGCCTTCGAAAAGCCGAGGTTTTCGTCGAGTGCCACAAGCGTGACCTCCGAGAACTCCCGTCGAACCATCATCGCACTGTCGTCTTCGGATGCGTTATCGACGACGATAATCTGCCAGTCGTCGTGTTCCGGATCCTGATGCAGTGACTTCAGGCAGTCAGACAAGAGTTCCCGGGTGTTGTAATTTATGACGATAACCGATAGCCGCAAGACATCCCTCGCTTATGCGCCGACCCTCGGTGTCAGAAGCGTCGCGGAGTCCCCGTCGAGATAAAACGTTGTCGCCGGGTGTGTGCGGAGCGCGGTGGCCGGGACCTCCTCGGTCACCGGTCCTTCGAGCGTGTTTTTGACGGCCTCCGCTTTCTGTTGCGCCGGCACCACGCAGAATATCTCCCTGGATGCACAAATGGCGGGCACCGTCATGGTGATGGCGTTGCGGGGCACATCCTCCAGATTTTCGTACCGCGCCTGGGGATTCGGGTGGTCCTTGTAGTCGCGGTACTGCTGTCGCACCGATTTGTCGTCAATGGCAATCAGGTCACACCATTTGTCCGTACCAAAATCTGCCCCCGGCTCATTGAAGGCGATGTGTCCGTTTTCACCGATGCCGATGCAGGCGATATCAATACCACCATGCTGGCGTAGCAGGTCGTCGTAGGCCTGTGCCTGCTGCTCCGGCGAGCCCTCCATGTCGGCCATGAAGTTTACCTGTCCGACGGGCACGTGATTGAACAGGTGGTCGTTGAGGTAGATTTCGAAGGTGTTGGCGTGCCCGCGCGGGAGGTCGATATATTCGTCGAGGTGAAAGGCAATAACTTTCTCCCATGGCAGATCCGGGATCTCCACCAGCGCCGCCAGCATGTCGTCCTGTGACGGTGCGGCGGCGAAGCACATGGTGATTGCAGGTTCGTCGGCTCGAGCTTTCATGGCTGCTGCGACATCCGCGGCAGCGTCCCTGCCCATTTCTTCTCGGCTGTCGGCTATCTTCACGTCATTGCGTATCGTTCGCATCGGCTCACGCCTTTCAGTGTCATAAGTGTGCATCGGTCCGGTCAAATTTCCGTATTCGCTGTACGCTGCGGCCGGTCAAATGCGGTCGTGTTCAGGCTCCAAAGAGCTCGGCGGCGGCCTCCATCCGGTCCATGATATCGATCCCGGCCGGGCACTTTTCCTCACACTCGCCGCACTGTACGCACTCATCGGGCGTGGTGTCGAGGCTCGACCATATTTCATCGGCCACGTGATCCAGGCGCTCGTCATAGCTGCGTTTCATCCGGAGCGCCTTCAGCACCTGCGGAATGTTGATACCGACGGTGCACGGCATACAGTAGCCGCACTGCAGGCACGTCTGGCCGTACCGGAGTTCGCCCGGCAGCTTCGCGATGCGGCTCATCAGGTCGCGCTCTTCGTCTTCTGTGAGCGGCTCGAAGTTTTCCGCCACTGCGACATTCTCCTCGACCTCGTGAACGGCCTGCATGCCGGGGATAACCATGTCACAATTCGGATTCTGCATGACGAAGCGCAGCGATCCGGCGACCACGGCATCCTCACCACCCAGCCCGGCCTTTCGTTCATCCTTCGGATACGCCAGGGTTCCTCCCGACAGCGCCTTCATGATGATGGTGCCCATGCCGGCGTCTTTGGCCATCGGCAGGATCTCTTCGCCCACATCCTCGGCATCCACGGGGCTGTAGCACAGCATGATGGTCTCGAACATGCCGCTTTGTATCGACTCGCGCATCACCTTCTTGTCGCGGTGAATGGTGATGCCGATATGATTGACCATCCCCTGGTCTTTAGCCTCCACCGCCGCCGCGTAAGCTCCGTCATCGGCGCGTACTGCGTCCCAGGCCTCCTGGTTGCTGACGGTGTGAAGCTGATAGACGTCAATATGGTCAGTCCGGAGATTGTTGAGGCTGATCTCGAGCTCGCGCTTGACCTTTTCGGCGTCCCGGGCGCTGGTCTTTGTGGCCACGTAGAACTCATCCCGTCGATCTTCGAGGGCTTTGCCGATCTTCTCCTCGCTGTCGCTGTAGTTGCGGGCGGTGTCGATGTAATTGATGCCCAGGTCGAGGGCACGATTGAGGCACTCTGCGGCTTCTTCTTCTGATATCTTTGGCAGCTTGATGGCTCCGTAGCTCAGTGGTGTGACCTGCAATTCTGTTTTTCCGAGTCGGACTTTTTGCATGATGGATGATACACTTCCCGTTCGGCAAGCGATTGAATGGACATTTGGCGGTTGGGCGATGCTGTGACAATTTTACCAATACTTCGTCCGGGCGGCAAATCGCAAGAGGTCTGTCGGCGGTTGCTCACAGGTGTCTTTTCGATTATAATCAAAGCATCATGCCGACACATGAAGAACTCGCTCGCAGCAAGTCGGATGAGAAAGCGGCCGGGACGCGTGTTCTCGAGATTGTCATTCTTTTTGGACTGGTAGTAACGATTGCTCTTTTGGCCACCAATTTTCTCCAGGCCCGGAGCGAACGGAATGACCGGCAGGTGACAATCGAGCGGATACGCGCGATTGAAACTGGTCTCGACAAGTACCTCATTGACTCCGGTGGGACACTGCCAACCTCCAGTCAGGGCCTTGAGGCACTCATCGAGGAGCCAACTGAAGCCCCCCGTCCCCGCTCGTGGAACGGCCCTTATATAGAGGGGCGCGAGCAGTTGCGCGATGCGTGGGGACGAAAGTTCCATTACATCTATCCCGGCCAGGAGCTCGAAGGGTACGAAGACCTCTACCATCCCTATTCCCTGTGGAGCTATGGGGGAGATGGCCGCGAAGGTGGGGAGGACGCCGACGCCGACATCTGCTCCTGGGACCGCACGACCATGATGCCGTAACGCCCACTCAAACTCATGAGAGATACCATTCGTTTCGCCATTATATTGCTGTGCGTGTTTGCTGTTGCGGTTGTGTGTGCAGACCGGACGGCCACCGAGGTTGAAGGCCTCACACCAACGATCATCTCCGACTGTGATGATATTGCCGCAATCAGCGCCGTCACGCCGGATGCTGCAGATATACGCACCTCAGAGCTGTCCACCACCGCTGCTGCCCGTGTCAACGGGAGCAGCGTGCGATGGGTCGTACCCCAGGGTCAGTCACAATCGGCCGCTGTCAGGATCAACTGGCGGCCCGACGATCTCCCCTCCGCTGTCGCTCTGTGGATCAAAAACCCGGCAGGGCACAGGGTTACCCTTTCCGTGGAGGTTGACAGCCCCGGCGGTTCAACGACCCTCGGATCGGCAAAGCTCGGGGATGAACGCAACTGGCACCAGCTTGCCTTCCCGGTGACGCAAGTACAGGGCGGTGACGCCAACGGCCTGGTATTGCGCCTGCAGGATTTGAAGCCGGGTGAGAGTTACGAGATTTATGTTGATCAGATAGAAGCCTATCGCCCCCCGCCTCTTCCCCTTGATGTAACCATCACCGATCTGCCGGAGGAGACGTCAGCCGGCACGCGTCTTCAGCCGACCATTCACCTCACTCCACACAATGACGCTGCCGCCTGGCCGCAGATGCGGGCGGTCATCGCCGCAGGCGATGTCACTGTCAGTACGAAATCGTTCCAGCCTCCAGGTCAGCCCTCTGCGCAGGAGACGGTCAAAGTCGACTCTGCAGCAATAACACTCCCCCGGTGGGTGTCGGGCGGCCGCTATGAGCTCCGGCTGGAGGGGAGTGGGGCGGATATAGATGTGTCACAATGGCCTTCGGTCAATGTAACCAATCCTGCACCCGTGCCTGAAGCGACCGTCATTTCCGGAGGTCGTATCGCCTTCGATGGCGCACCCGTCAGCCCGGTGATGGTCTCCGCAGATGTCGGCGGCGAGATTGGGGACCTGCCGGAGGGCACGGTTCTGCTGGTTGATGTAACAAGTGATTTCGACCTGTATGGCCGGTCTGCCGATGTCTTGCTCGGTGAGGGGAGCTATGATTATTCTGCCCTGGACCGCCGCCTGAGCCGAATCATGACGGCCTGTCCACGGGCAGCGGTGCTCTTCAGAGTTCATGTTTCCTCACCACCGTGGTGGGATGAAAGCCATCCCGGAGAGCTTGTGAAATTCAGCACCGGCAGCACGGAATTGCGCGGCGATGGCCCCGCCAGGAAACGCACTCATGCGTCATGGGCGTCCGA
>JAWODS010000113.1:0-10216 GCA_046483205.1 Armatimonadota bacterium
CCACCTTCCTCGGGTCCGCCATAGGCTTGGTCTATCAGATAAATCGCTACGGTATACATTATCTATTCTCCTCCAGTTTGGCAATGCGGGCTCTCAACAGCTCAATCTCATCTTCGGCATCGGTATTTTCCCCACGCTCCGGCCGCGACATCAACATCCGGCCAATCCAGTAAGCATCAACGTCGCCACACCTGATGCCGGGGGCTATTTGTGTCCCCGGCATTTTTTCTGGCAGGGTGTCGGGATCCCTTCGAAATCGGCTCAAATCGCAGACAACTGGCTGCTTGTGTTGTGCCTGTAGGGCGGGGTCTCCGTGCCCCGCCGCGATCACTCCTGCCAGGAAACTCCTCTGGCATAGAGATTCACGACCGGCGCGGTACAAGCCCGCGCCCTACAAACGACAATGCAAACTCCAGGACTTGCAGGTGCCGCACCTCATGGCACGGAGGTTCATACATGCAGTAACTTCAGTGGAGTTTCCTGTCGTGTGAAAACTCCAAGAATTACAGGCGTCTCACTTTTGACGCCTGTAATTCACATAATTTTGCTTATGACAATGCAAGACCGCATGCTGATACGGGTCCATGAATGCATGAAGTGGTATCATAGGCCCGCTTAACACAGTTTGCCGGTACCCCCCTAAAAAAGGATATATTGTGTAGAATATGGAATATTCTGATCACTGAGGGAGGGGTATAAAGTTATGAAGCATGTGCGCTGGACAGCAGTGATGGTTGTGGCGCTGTTTGCTGTGGGGTTTATTGTGGGCGGATGTTCACTTCTGCAGAATCCGTGGGAGCGTGCCGGCACGGAGCCGGGGCAGGAGATTGTGGGGCCGGATGGCGGGACGATGGTCTGGGTGCCTGCGGGGGAGTTTCCGATGGGCACCACTGAAGAGCAGGCCGCCGAATGGCTGCAAACGTGGCCGGAAGCAATGCGAGATCAACTTGAGTTCTGGTTCGAGGCCGAGACGCCGCAGCGACGGGTGGAGATGGATGGCTTCTGGCTGCACAAGCACGAGGTGACCAACGCCCAGTACCGGGCGTTCTGTGAGGCTACCGGGCGAGAGTTCCCCTCGAAGAGCACGGAAGGCGACGATCACCCGGTCGTCTATGTCAACTGGGATGATGCAGTGGCGTACGCCGAACACTATGGCCTCAGCCTGCCGAGCGAGGCACAGTGGGAGTATGCGGCCCGGGGACCCGAAGGGCGGATCTTCCCGTGGGGTGATGACTGGGACGATCAGAAATGCTGCAATGTAATCAACCATGGTGACGGCGATATTCCGACGATGGAGGTGGGGAGCATCCCGGAGGGGGCAAGCTGGTGTGGCGCGCTGGATATGGCGGGAAATGTGTGGGAGTGGTGTGCGGACTGGTATGACCCGAACTACTACAAGACCGGGCCGACCAGGAACCCGGCGGGTCCTTCTAATGCGGTGGAATTCGACTGGGTCTTTCTCGGGTTGACTGGGGTAGTCTCAGGCGCACGGGTTTTGCGCGGGGGCTCCTGGTACCTCGACCTCGCCGTCGATGACAGCTACCGCTGCGCCTACCGGAACCGCCGCAACCCGGAGTCCCGGCGCTACTACAACGGGTTTCGTTGCGCCAGGACCGTGCCGTGATTACCACTTTCAGCTTTACCACTTACGCCGTTGTCGTTGCCGCCTGGTTTTCCGTGTCGGTTTCGGTCAACACAACCGCTGCAGGTGCTGCAGGCATAATTTACCATCAAGCGTGACACCAGTACGCTCATGACCTCATAAAAAGCAGCTCGTGGTATCATAGGCCTGATTCACACATTCCACCACAGAATCACGGGCAGAGGCGGAGATCGTGCTTCGCGTATTTCATCGTCTCCTTCAGGTGACCTGCGCAGCGCTCATCGCAGCCGGCGGGGCCGCTCAAACACAGATGCTGGTGCCCCGGTACGCTCATACTGCAACACCGACTGCCGACGGCTGCGTGTTCATTGCCGGTGGCCTCACCCGGGGCACGGCTCTTGTCCGTAACACCGAGATTTGCGATCCGGCGGCGGGGACCATTACCCCAGGGCCGCCCATGCACAAGGCCCGGGCTTTTCATACCGCCACACCCCTGAAAGACGGCACACTGTTAGTCGCGGGCGGGTTCGTGGCGCCGTATTCCACGTCTCGCACGGCCGAAATCTATGATGGACACAGATTCGTCTTTCTCGGACACCGGATGTCGGATCGCCGCGAGCTGCACACCGCCACCCGCCTGCAGGATGGCACAGTGCTTATCTGCGGCGGATTTCATGGCGGCGTCCGCTCGGTGGCGTCGGCGGATGTGTACGACCCGCAGAAACGTGCCTTCACACCCACGGGAGCCCTGAACCACAGCCGCTATGGCCACACCGCGACACTCCTGAATGATGGGACGGTGCTGGTGGCCGGCGGGATGCAATTTCCCGGCGAGGAGACGCTCAGCAGCACCGAAATCTACAGACCGACAGAGGGATGCTTCCGGCTGAATGGCTCCATGAACGCACAGCGCTCGCGACACACGGCGACGCTGCTGCAGGATGATCGCGTGCTGATCACGGGGGGATATTCCGCAGCGGCAGAAATACAGCTCGCCAGCACGGAACTTTTCGACCCGGCGGCAGGCAGGTTTGTCAGTGGCCCGCAGATGGCTGAGCCGCGGATGGATCATACGGCCACGCGGTTGTCCGATGGACGAGTGCTCATTGCCGGCGGCTTCAATGGTATCGGCACTCCCCACACCCTCGCATCATGTGAAATCTTCGATCCGGCCACAAACCAGTTTCGGCAGGCCAGCCCTCTGCCCCATCCGGTCCATGAACACCAGTCGTGCCCCCTTCTCACCGGCGCTCTTATCACCGGCGGCCTGCAGATTGCCCCTGACATACACCGCGTCATCAGAGATGCAGTCATTCGGGGCGTTGATTGATCGGCAGAGGCACTGTGGTGCTTCCTCCGACCGTGTTCATCACGGGGCTCGTTGTTGTTACCCAAAACATCAGGCCTCTGGCGGGCCACGGTGAGGCAGGTTTCCCGTGGTGACGGGTGGAATTGGCACATGATAACCATACAGCTCTTTGAATACCCCAATACTTCCGTTTACGGCAGGTGGGACTATGCGAACTGTGCGATACATTGCTGCAATCGCTGTTTTTGTGTTCATGGTAGCTGCATGCCATGCGCAGGATGCTCCGGCTGACACAGATGAAACCGAACCGGGCCCGCTGAAGGTCGGGATTTCCAGTGTTGACATCACTCCCGAAGGGCCCGTGTGGATGGCCGGTTTTGCTGCACGCGACAAGGTTTCCGAGGGCGTTTACAGGCCGATCATCGCCCAGTGCCTCGTTTTCGACAACGGCCAGACGCGCCTGGCCTTCATCACCATGGACCTGTGCAAGATCTACGAACGGGAGCTCCATGCTTTCCAGGAGGCGGCGGCTGATGTGGGTATCCCTCCCCAGCATGTGATGGTGAATTGGTCACACACCCACTGCGGCCCGCACCTTTCGCGTCCCGAGAGCGCAGAATACCGTGAGGTCTTCGCCGAAAAGACCCTTCCACTTCTGCAGCAGGCCGTGGATGATTTGCAGCCCGCCGTGCTCGATTATACCGTCGGCTCCTGTACCATGGCCGTCAATCGCCGCCAGCTCGATGAAAATCACAAATCTGTGGGCATGCGTCCGGAGCCGCGCAAGGAAATTGACCCCGATGTCCCGGTGCTGCGAGTGCTGTCGCCTGATGGAACCGTCCGGGTGGTGATCTTCGGCTACGCCTGTCATCCCACGACCATGGGAGGCTATGAGATCGGCACCGATTATCCGGGATTTGCTCGTGACTGGGTGAAGGCCGCCTATCCGGATGCCGAGCCGGTGTTCATGCAGGGCTGCGCCGGAGATATCAAGCCGCGGTATGTAAAGCCCAATGGGCGATTTGGCTATGTACTTTTGAGCGAGAAGGAGACGGTAGCCGAAATGGGACACGAGCTCGGCCGGGCGGTCTGTACCGCCACCTGTGTTCCCCTCTCCCCCGTTCCGGCAGATCGACCGGAGGATCTGGAAGAGGCAGCGGAGCATCCGGTACCCCTGGGGGGCATCGCCGAAAGAGTGCATATACCGGACCTGGACACTGAAGGTAAATACCATACGATCTACAACGGCGCCTGGCGAGTCGGCGATGTCTATATCTTCGGCAGCCAGTGTGAGATCGGCTCACAGATCGGTCTGCGGATTAAGAGGGCTCTTGCAGATATGCGCGTGTGGACAAACGGCTACACCTTCTGGGGCGGCGGATACATCACTGATGCCGAGCAGTATCCCGAGGGCGGATACGAGGTTGACAGAGCGAGCACCGTCGCGCCCGGCACTGACAGCATCCTGGTAAAGAACGCCATCCGATATATACGCGAGCTTGAAGATACACCCCTTCACGAGGGGCCGATCGTGGATCCGGACGCGAAACCGGATGATGAAGAATCGGAGGAACAGGGATAATTTGACGGGAAACTGATCCGGGCTGCAAGCTTGCAGATACACACCATCTGCCTCCGGAACAATCCCGTGTAGTTTATTACAGACCCGTGGCTCGGCCTGAGATCGCGCTGCTTGCGAACTCACAGGGTGATTGAGCTTTGTTCAATCGCCAGCTTCCAGCCCGACACTCCCCAAATCAGACACCACCTCATAGCCGGCAACAGCAAAGACCGGCTCAGGAAGGATACACATTAATGGCCCTGTCCGAACGCGAGAATTATCTGCGCACTGTCCGGATGAACCCGGAGTCCCCGCCGGAGTGGATGCCGTGCCGGGTGGTCCTTTCCGGGGCGTCTCGCAAGCAGCTTGGGCCTGCTGCCGATGACATCATGGAGCGGTACCCGCGCCTCTTCCCCGGCTTCAGGCGCGGGACATGGGATTACAACAACCCGGAGTTTAATGATCGCGCGCGTGCCGGCGAGACCTTTGAAGACAACTGGGGCTGTGTGTGGGAGAGCGAGATTGACGGCATCATCGGCATCGTCTCTGGCCATCCCCTGGAAGACTGGAGCGCCCTTGATAACTACACGCCACCCAACCCCATGACGCAAACCGACTATGGGGAGCGCGACTGGGAGGCAACCCGGCAGTCCATTGAAAAACAAAAGCAGGACGGAAAGCTAACCTCGGGCGGAGTGGAGCACGGCTTTTTCTTCATGCGGATGTACTACCTCCGCGGCTTCGAAAACCTCATGATGGATTTCGCCACCGACGACCCTCACCTGCCCGAGCTCATCGATATGCTGGTGGAGCTTAACGCAAAAATTGTCCAGCAGTGGCTCGACATGGACGTGGATATTATCAATTTCGGTGAGGACCTCGGCGCACAGGACGCATCGCTCATGGGGCCGAAGATTTTCAGAAAATATATCGCCCCCGCATACGAGAAGCTGTTCGGCATGTGTCACGAGGCCGGGACACTCACGGCGCTTCACTCCGACGGCTACATCATGGACATCATGGACGAGCTTCTGGCCACCGGCTGTGATGTGATCAACCCCCAGGACCTGTGCAACGGAGTCGAAAACCTCGAGCGTGAGGTGAAGGGCCGGGTGTGCATCCGGCTCGACGTTGACCGCCAGAGTGTCATCCCCTTCGGGACGCCACCGGAGATTCATGATCTCATCGAACATGAGGTCAAGACCCTCGGCGCTCCGGAGGGTGGGTTGGAGCTGTTGTGTGGCGTCTATCCGCCGACACCGCTGGAGAATGTTGAGGCGATCTGTGCGGCAATGGATGAGTTTCAGGAGTACTGGTGGAGCTAATTCAGCCCATGAGCTGTATCATCAGATACATGGTTTCCTTCAGGTCAACAATCAGGCGGCCGACCGTGTAAACCAAAAGCGGTGCGGAGAAAGACAGGACGACCAGCCCGACCAGCATTTTCGCCGGGATGCCAACTAAAAAGACGTTCATCTGCGGCACCACGCGGGCGATAAACCCAAAGCCGAGGTCCGTGAGAAATACCGCCGCCATCACCGGAGCCGCCAGCCGCAGCCCCACCGAGAAAATACTGGCTACCAAATCCACAAACACCTTCGACAGAGCTCGTTGTTGTCCAGGTGCACTGCCAAAACCACACTGTCGCCGACGATATCCATGGAATATTCATTCCCCCTTCGTCGTCTGTCATAGTAATCAGAACATCCCCGCCTCCCATGCGTCTGTATTGTTGGAGAGTGAATACTGTTCTTATTTGTTGACAAAATGACAGGCACCACGTACACTCGCACGAGCAACTCACATTCCAAAAGAACTGGTGGAGGGGGTTGATAACCCGAAAGGAGCGCATATAATGCGCAAAGGATTTACCCTGATCGAGCTGTTGGTAGTCATAGCAATCATCGCCATTCTCGCGGCGATACTGTTCCCCGTTTTCGCGAGAGCTCGAGAAAAGGCACGCCAAACGAGCTGTCTCAATAATGCCAAGCAGTTGGTCCTGGCCGTGCAGATGTACGCACAGGACTACGATGAAATGCTCCCGTACGACGATCTGGATTACAACAATGATGGCAGCGAGAATGCCGGAGACGGCACCTGGCGAAGCATGCTTTTACCCTATGTGAAGAACCAACAGATCTTCCTGTGCCCCAGTGGCACACCACCCAGTAACGTTTTCGACGGTTCGTGGGATGACTTTGGGCAGAACGCTCACTATGCAGTCAACGTCGCGCACTGGGACTCCTCCACCGGCTCCGGGCATACCCCTCCGTACGGCAAGGCTCTTGCCCGTGTTGAGTCGCCCTCCAACTGTGTATTCATTCTCGAAAGCAATGGCAGCCATTCCCAGGGCATTGCCGAAAAGACCGTCCGCTGGGTCCCCAGCGCAAGCTGGGCAACACGGCACAACGGCGGCGCAAATTACGGCTTCGTGGACGGCCACGCCAAGTGGATGAAGCCGGAAGTTCTCGATCCTCCGACTGGTGACTGGCTGACGACAATCGAAATCGAGAACTAAGCCTTATTTCGGTAAAGACACAGGGGCGACCATTGCGGTCGCCCTTTTTTTATTGCATCCCACGCATGTCTGACAGTCCGGAGCTGAACCTCTTCGCCAGGCCTGAGGCAGGCGAACGGTGAAGGGCGTCATATAGGTGGCGGTCCGGCTGTCATTCTCCTCGGTGCCCGTGAAAGCGTGCGGGAGGTTGTTGATAATCAATAGCCACGCATTATACTGGCTAAAACTGGTCATTAGGCTGGCTCTGAGTGTTGATCTACGTGTAGCTGAGGCAACAGAATGTAAATAGCCGGGATCACGAACAGGGGCAGGACGAGATACCAATGATCTGCCTCCTGGAGTCGTGCTATCCCAAAAGCAAATATAATATAAAGTGCAAAACTTAAAACACTAGCCTTGAGAAAATCGGGGAGGTTTCTGATACCCCACAGCGCGATTGCGCCCAGAGGAAAAAATGTCGTGAAAAGGCTTGTTATTGGGTGCAATACATTTCCCGTCCGCAAAAGATAGGTAAACGCCTTTAGGTTGTACCCTACCTGAATGAGTTCCACGTAATACGGCCGCATACCAACATGCGCAATACTGAGCGCACGTACCACAGCAAAAACCATGATAGTCGCCATTGCAGCATAGAGATACCATCGATCGCTCCGCCTATAGGCCCAATAAATGGCTGCAACAGGGACTAAAATAAGCGCATCTTCTCTTGTTAACACAGCCAAAATCATGAAAATCAAAAAGAGTGGCGTATGTCTTTTTACGAGAGCCGACAGGGAGCTGAAAATGAATAACATGAGCAGGGGAATCTCAAGGCCGAAAAATAATAAATGATGGGGCCCGGCTGTAATTGCGAACGCTGATGCAACAACAACGAACCCCCCCCCGGCCGTTAGCCAATTTCTGCTGATCACAAATAGCATGATCGAGCTACCCCATATCAAGAGCAAAAGCAGGCCTCTGTAGGTTAGTTGTGGATGAGGGGTAGATGCAATGATTTTGCATAGCGCAGGGGTTAGGATACGGTATACATCTGGTGCGAAGAATGGTATCGTTTTTACTTCTGGCTCTTCCGGCAGGGGAACTCGCTCGGTCCACACTCGCCACGTTTTTAGCCCTGCCTCGATTTCGTTATCAACAACTACATCGGACCGAAGGTAATTGTTGCGACTTACCATCTGTATGCTGGCGGCCAAACATAGTGCAATAGTTGCCCAGGTTAGCAGTTTTTCCCGCATGGATTCTTTTAACATTGCTGAAGTGATAACTTATCCTCCCTGTTCCTCCCGGATCGGTACAACAACCGCCTGGGCAGTTTCAAATTCCTCGTCGGTTAGCGGCTCCTTGGAGGCTCCATATGCCCGGGCGGTTGCCGCGACCGTACGCCCACCTTCGATCTCCCCCAGGATCCGGACGATCTGTTCTTCGGTGTAACGCTTGCCACTCATGAAAGGATTCTCCTTTACGTCCGTATTCTATCAGCATCCTTTCACTGCTACTGGTCTCTTTTTTCGGGGCAAGGTCACACCTCTGAGCGCACGTCGGGACTATGGCGCCTGCCAGATACGACTGCCAGTTGTGCTATATAGGGTCAATGTAGGTCCACCAAAAAGGTGCAGCATTGCGCGTGGCTGCTCGTTTCCATCACAGAGTGTCAGCCTCGGTTCGTCGCCCAGGAGGTGAATTTTCGTGCGTGCCCTCCCATTTATATCAAATAGTATAAACTCAGGCCCTTCGCCTTGAGGGATACTCATTCCGATCCGTGGTTTCTCTGTTCTATCATACAGTGCCAGTACAGGTCTCCCCTCCATCATGGTAAAAGTGCCTCGTCGTTTTCCCTCTGCGTCAACTATTTGGAGTGATTCCACTTTTATCTTGTCCGCCTCAATGGTCTTCTCTTCCGGCGTCTGCCCCATCAATACTGCTACAACCATTATTGCTGCCACTACTGCAGCACCGATCTTCAACCACCTGTTTTGCCGTTCCAGGCGCTCGACACGCTCTGCAAGTGCCTTGGTTCCCATCGAGGGGCGCCTCCCGTCGGTCGAATGATGTGACAGCGAAGCAATTCTTCGGAGATACCTTCGATGAACTGTTGGGGATACCTGCCGGCGGTCAGCACTGCTCGTTTCGGTTACTCGTGGGGACGGTGTCCGTCCGGTTGTCATTTCCTGCCGTGTCCGTTCTGCGTGTCATATCCTGCATGATTCCCTAAGCCTTCTGGCTTGTCTCAAAGAAAACAGGCGCTTAAAACGCCTCACAGCGGCTTCTATTTCTTCGACGGGTCAATAAGACCGGCCAGGGCGTCCCGGACCTCCTCAGGAAGGGCCTCAAGCACGTACTGATCTGGTCGGGCCGATTATTAGTCCGGCACCATCCAGACCGCAACGCCCGTTTCGATGAAGATTTTCGAAAGCGTAATTAGAGCATAACCTACAGCACCGACAATGAGAATATATCGCAGCGCCAGGATCCTGGCATGCGGCAACCGTTGCCTCAATCCGCCCCATAGGTTCCGCAACCCAATCGCGGAATATGCGCCAAACATGCTGATCAGTGGGAGATACCACCGTGCGTACATAAGGCTCATGGTCCCCGATCGCAGGGCAAACATCAGTGCATACACCCCCACAATGATCAGATGGAAAATCAACCACCGCGGATTGGGCTCATTCGCAAGTCCCGCGAGAAATGCGGCAAAAAGAACAGAGCCGATCAGCATGGACATGCAGCCGAGAGTGTTGCTGATGCGGGTCGGCGCGAGCAAATCGTGTGCGACGGTGTTGATCTGGAAAATAATTCCCTTCACCATCCGCTGAGCAAATTGTCCAATGGTATGTGTCCGAAAATATTGCACCGGGCCATACCTCTTCTGCCATCCTGGCTCATGACTATCGGACGCGTCATCCAGCCACAACTCTATCGTGGCTTCGTTGTAAAACGGTTTGCCAAATGCGTGCATATTCCGCACGCCATTGAAACTCAGCAGCAGGACCATGATAGTGAGGCCCAGCCACAGTGATCTTTTCCGCAGAAAATCAATCCGGGAGGTGATGAGTCCTGTGAGTAAGAGGGCGGGGGCGAAAAAGAAGGCATGCGCCTCTTGCTCGATTACGAGGAGATCGGGAGGCCAGCGCCTGGGGGAGGTCGTTGCCGGAGCAGACGGTTCATCGAGCGGTGGGTCTCTTCGTCCTGATGTTCGGCATGGTGACCATCGGCGTCTTTCTC
>JAWODS010000253.1:0-3978 GCA_046483205.1 Armatimonadota bacterium
GAATATTTCGGCAGAAAGTTTCTGCATAATATTTTTATTCGTCCTTTTACTTAAAGCATTTTGACGTGTATTAAGCAATCTTAAGGCAACTAATTGGGTCTGATTCAAAAGTCTGTCTACACAGCCGGTGAGCGAACCGTTGTCATCGCCGGACCGGCGCCGGATGCAGACGGGCTGGCCTGTGCCGTGGCTGAACTCCATGAGGCCGCCGCGGAGGTTGCCGCGATGCTTCCGGGCGGCCTCATGGATCGGCTGCTCGCCGAGGGAGTCAATGGTGGCATCGTCGCTGCTGTGGCCGATGACGGTCGCACCCTCGTGGTGGCGGTCGCCGAGACCGCCAGCAAGATGGGGGCGGCCAACGTGCAGGCGCGAAAGATCCGGACGACGATTGAGGAGAAATAGCGTGCAGTCTCAGGGACGCCGAGCCGCCCTGCCCGCCCTGTGTATCGCGGCCGTTGCGGCGGCACTGTTTGCAGCGGTTATCCGGCCCGCCGGTGCCAGTATGCCGGTTGAACCCGCCATGCTCCTGGGGCTGGCGGTCGCCTATCTCATCGTGGCGCTGCTGGTCACGCGAGCAGACGCCGGGCGCACCATCGTCGTGCTGTCGGTGATGGTGGGGGTCCACGCAGTCGTGGCAGTTGTCATGGGGCTTGCGTATGATGTTTTCAGCCCACAGCCGCGGGGCTTCCCGGCATCATTCATCTTCGCCATGAGCAGCTATCTCCCGGGGCTGCTTTTGCAGGCGGCGGTGGGGTTTCTGGTTGCCCCGATTGCCGCCGAGTCGTACAGGAGCACGGAGATGCAAATGCGCCGCGAGATGCTCGCACAAATGCCGCGCCTGCGAGAATTTAACACCTTTCAGCAGGCTCTTGACGCCCTGTGCGAGGTTCCCGAGGTGGCGGGAGCGGTCGTGGGGGATGAGGGCGAGGTTTACGGAGGCGGCATCTGGCGCTCGGATCCGCAGTCTGCACGACGCCGCACCTGGCATCTTTTGACGAACACCGGCCAGACCAGGCAGTTTTTCGACATTGGAGATGCCGGCATCATGGGCGTTGCACGCCACGGTCGCCTAGTGGGGGTCATGGTCAGCGACACCGATGACGCGTGGCTGGCCGAACATGCTGCAAACAGGATCTTTGACGCCGCCCTGTATTTCGTCGGGCCGCCAAAATAGCGTTTGCGGAGAGTGAGCATGGATCAAATCATCGTCTCACCGTCATTGTTGTGCGCCGATTTTGCCAACCTGCAGGACGATGTCCAGAAACTGGAGGCCGCAGGAGCTGATTGGCTGCAGTTTGACTGCATGGACGGGCATTTCACCGAGCAGGTCACCCACGGCCACATCATCGTGGAGGCACTTCGTGATGTGACGGAGCTGTTTTTTGACTGCCATCTCATGTTTGACAACCCGGAAAAGCACCTCGAATTCTTCGCAGAGTCGGGGGCCGATGGTATTTCTATTCACTATGAGGTAACGGATGAACCGGACGTGCTGCTGGATCGCATCCGCGGACTCGGCTGCAAATCCAACCTCGCCATCAATCCCGCCACACCCGTGGAGGCGGTGCGCCCTCTTCTGCCCCACTGCGACATCGTCATGGTCATGGGCGTCGTCCCGGGCTATGCAGGGCAGGCGTTCATTCCCGAGACCACCGGGCGGATTTCGCGGTTGAAAGCGATGATCGATCAGGAGGGCTTCGATATCCCCATCGAGGTGGACGGCGGGGTCAATGCAGACACGGCTCCGGGACTGGTGGCTGCCGGCGCCCAAATACTGGTCTCTGGCTCATTCATCTCCGAGCATCCCGAGGGCTACGGCGCTGCCATGGATTTCCTGCACTCCCTCGCCGACTGAGAGTCCACGGCGGCGTTTTCACACAGACGTCAGATGGAGGTTGACAGGCCCCGTTCGGCGAAGTTTGCATCTGCAATTCAGACACTATTTAAGTATCCGTCAAATGACCGTTTTGTGTTCTGTGACAGTCATGAAGGAGTTTCGATTTTCCCCCAGGGAGGTGGACGTACATGCTCAACATAGCTCTGGTTGGCGCGAGTACCATGGGCGGGCAGCATGCGGCGAATTTCGACACAATCGCCGGCTGCCGGGTCGCCAAAGTCTATGACACCCAGCCCGAAAACGCGCAGGCGCTCGCAGACCAATATGGTGCCGTGGCCGTTGACGATGTGGATGCGATCTATGGCGACGATATCGACATCGTGGCCGTGACCTGCCCGACGCCCTGGCACGCAGACTACTGCACCCAGGCAGCCGAGGCCGGGAAGGCGATCTTCTGCGAAAAGCCTCTCGCCCGCACTATCGAGCAGGGCAAACGCATCGTGGACGCCGTCAATGACGCCGGCGTGCCCATGATGGTCGGCCACGTGGTGAGATTCTTCCCCGAATATGCCTCTGCACGCGACATGGTGCAGGCAGGCGATATCGGCGATATCGGCATGGTGCGCGTGAGCCGTATGAATACCATGCCGGCGGGAACCGGCGGATGGTTCGCCGACTACGCCCTCAGTGGCGGCGTCACCCTCGACATGAGCATCCACGACCTCGACTGGCTGCTGTGGACGTTCGGCGAGGTTGACACGGTGCTGTCCCGAAGCCTGTACGAAAAGATGCCGAAGATGGATTATGCGCTGATTTCCATGCGCTTCAAGAGTGGCGCGATCGCTCACTTAGAGGGTTCATGGGCGGATCTGGGAGCTTTCCGCACCAGCTTCGAAGTCGCAGGCAGCAACGGCCTTATCCGCCACGACAGTACGGAAAACGTGACTCTCACCGTCCAGCAGCGCGGTGCAGACGAAGGCCTGGCGGATGTCCAGGTGCCCGCCGCTCCCACCGCAGAATCACCGTACCTTGCACAGGACCGGGCCTTTATCGAGGCGGTGGCTGAGGGGACAGAACCGCCGGTGACGGTCGCCGATGCGTACGATGCTCTCGAACTGGCTCTCGCAGCCCTGGAATCTGCAGAAACCGGTGAAATAGTGCGACTGTGAGCCGATACAGGAGGCGATGAAAGTGGCAGTTAAAATCGGAATGATCAGCTTCGCCCACATGCACGCGATGAGCTATGCCGCGTGCGTGCAGGAGAATCCGGATGCAGAGTTCGTGGGCATTTCGGATATCGACTCCGCTCGCGGAAAGCATGTGGCGCAACAGTTTGATACAGAGTATTTTGAAAGGGACGAGGCGCTGTTTGATGCTGGCATCGACGCCGTCATCATTACTACAGAAAATGTACGGCACCGCGAGAAGACCGAGGCCGCGGCCGCTGCAGGGCTCGATGTCATGTGCGAAAAGCCCATCAGCGTGTCCGTGGAGGATGCCCGGGCGATGATCGATGTCTGCGAGGAAGCGGGCGTGCAGCTTATGACCGCATTCCCGTGCCGCTACGGCCCGGCGTATATTGAGGTACAGAAAATGGTTGATGCGGGCGATCTCGGGGAGATCCTCGCCATCAAGGGCACCAACCGGGGGCGCAATCCCGGCGGCTGGTTTGTCGAGCCGGAGCTTTCCGGTGGTGGCGCGACGATGGATCACACTGTTCACGTCGCCGATTTGATGCGCCAGATCACCAGCGCCGAGGTGTCTGAGGTCTTCTGCCAGATGGACACCTTCTTCAACCCCGAACTGGGGTGCGACGACGCCGGCCTGATCTCCATGGAGTTCACCAGCGGCTGTGTGGGGACACTGGACTGCTCGTGGTCCCGTCCACCGCATTTCCCCATCTGGGGCGATGCCACCATGTGCATCATCGGTTCGGAGGGCAATGCGTGGATCGATCTTTTCCGCGAGCATGTTGACGTCTATCAAAATGACCAGCAGAGCTACACCTGGGCCTCGTACGGCTCCAACACGGATTACGGCCTGGTCGCGGAGTTCTGTGACTGTGTTGAAAGCGGCCGCCCGGTGCCGATTACCGGCTACGACGGCCTGAAGGCGATGGAGGTTGCGCTGGCCGCGTACGA
>JAWODS010000007.1:0-4984 GCA_046483205.1 Armatimonadota bacterium
GCAGACGACGCCAACTCGAGGGAGTTTGGCTCAACGGCGCCAAACTCCATGGAGAGGGGGAAACAGCGGAGGCGGTTGGAACGCGGGATGTCGTTGACGCTGTCGTCATGGAGGGACCGGATGCCGCGTCGTTTGCAAATCCGGCGTGCATCCGGCCCCTCCGGACGGCAACGGCCCAAAGGGTTGTGAGACTGAAGAGACTGGTTGATTGAGGAGATTTACGACCGGCGCGGTACAGGCCCGCGCCCTACAGTAACGACCCGCACAACACATCGGCCAATTTGAGTTTGCAGGCAAACGTACCTGTTTAGCGTCTTTTTTGGATTGATGAAGGAATCAGGGTTCGGGCCAAGAAACAGGGCGTATGCCCGACAAAGAGCGATCAGACAACGATTGTCCCAACTGTCGCCGCCTGAGGGAACAGCTCCGGCGGACGACGCGCCTGCTCGAGCATGCCACCGACCGCCTGCAGCGGCTTGAACGGCGCGTCGAAGAGCTCGAGCGCGAAGGCAAACGCCAGGCCGCCCCCTTTCGGAAGCCACAAAAGAAGCGCAAAAAGAACCCTCGCAAACCCGGGCGCAAAGACGGACACAAAGCATCCTACCGAAAACCGCCTCCGGCGGTTGATGAATACCTACAGGTCCCTCTGGATGAATGTCCCAATTGTGGCGGCGATGTCGAGCAGGTCCGCTCAATCGAGCAGATCATCGAAGATATTCCGCCTGTCAGGGTCCACCGCCTTCACCTGACTACCTACAGAGGACACTGTTCCCAATGCGGGCCGGTCGCCAGTACACATCCGGCGCAGGTGTCTGAAGCCACCGGTGCGGCGGGCACCCATATGGGCAAGCGTGCCCTGGCACTGGCCGCAGCCTTCAACAAGCAGTTCGGGCTGACGATGCGTAAAACCACCAGAGTGTTGGACGAGTATTTCGGCCTGAAAATCAGTCCCGGAGGCCTCAGCCAGGCACTGAATAGAATCGCGAAAAAGCTGGCCGACCCCTTCGAGCAGCTTTGCCGAAGCGTCCGAAACAGTGACTTCATCCATGCCGATGAAACCGGCTGGTGGGTTGATGGGAAAAGTGCCTGGCTGTGGACGTTCACCAACCCAGAGATGACCCTTTACACCATTGATCGTCGCAACCAGCAAGTCATCCGCCGGATTTTGGGCGACGATTATGACGGCGTGCTGGTCAGCGACTGTCTGAACATCTACGATCCGCATCCGGGGCGCAAAAGCAAGTGCTGCGCTCATCATCTGCGGGCCATCAGCGAGGCGCTCAAACAGAGCCCTCAAAGCGACTTTCTCCGAGACATCCGGCGCTTTTTTCACACCGCCATCATGCTGGATCGGATGCGGGACGAAATCGACGCAGCGCGATACCACGCGAGCGTAGCAGGGCTGGACGATACACTTGATACACTGCTTGGTCCTACCAGAAAAGACCGCGCAGAGCGGCGGATCGCCAACCGGCTGCGCAAACAGCGGCCCCACCTTCTGACCTTCCTGGACCACCCGGGGGTGGATCCGACCAACAACCTGGCCGAACGACAGTTGCGGCCGGCGGTGATCGCTCGAAAGCTGTCATGCGGCAACAAAACGCGGGCCGGTGCGGAAACTTTCAGTGTCCTGGTGAGCGTGGCCGCAACCTGCCGGCAACAATCGCGCAGTTTCACCGATTTCGTCGCCGAGTGCCTGTCTCTGCAACGCTCCCCACCACAATTGCTGCCCGCACGTTGAAACAGCCTCCCCAACCACCCCGATCCAACATCGGCACAATCATCCGACCCCAGTGACGCTAAACAGGTACCAACAATCAAACATCTCCGTGGCTCGGGCCTGGATTTGCTGTCGTCAGCAAATCCAGGGTGGGCATGTTGTATATGCCCAGCTTCCAACCCGAGTCACCGCCAACCCACCTGCAGGGCCTCAAAGCAGGCGTCTGCTGGCGGCAGGACGAAAAAAGTTGCATCTATTTAGCTATTTTGCTAAACTGGCAAGTGGTGTCAGCCGTCACAGACCCTGAAAGACACACAAAGAGGGGATCAATCATGGCAGATAAAGGACAAAAACAGGTATATGAAGTCCGCGCGGAGGTCCTGAAGGCGATGGCGCACCCCGCACGCCTGCAGATGATTGATGCCATGGCCGAAAAGGAGATGTGTGTGTGCGATCTCGCCGAGCTGGTTGACCTGGCCGTTCCGACGGTCTCACGGCATTTGAAGACGATGAAAAGCGCCGGGATCGTCACCACCCGCCGCGACGGCAATCACATTTATCACACCCTCCGATTCCCGTGTGTCACCAGGGTCTTTCAATGTATTGACGAGGTTCTTCTGTCGGATGATGAGCGCGCCCGCGAGGTGTGTGACCTGATCCGGCAGTCCTCGTAGCTCAGAGAAAATCCACCAGGAAGATCGCAATAGGAGCGATGGCTGTGTCCGAACAGGCAGCATGTACATGTGAAAGTTTGACCGAGGAAACCGCTACACCAGAGAAAACTCTGCGCATCCGCGTGCTGATACTCGCACTCAGTGTTAGCGTGTGGGTGCTGCTGTACCAGAACATACAGGCCTTCGCGCAGTGGCTGACCTATGAAATCATCGGCCTGCAGCAGGGAACGCACCTGGGCGAGGCCATCGAGTTTTTCGTCTATGACACGCCGAAGGTGCTGCTTTTGCTGTCCCTGGTGGTGTTCGGCGTCGGTGTGATGCGCTCATTTGTCACCCCCGAACGCACCCGGGATCTGCTGTCAGGGCGCCGGGAGCTGGGCGGCAATGTGCTCGCCTCACTGATGGGAGTTATCACACCCTTCTGCAGTTGCTCGGCCGTCCCGCTGTTCATCGGCTTTGTCGAGGCCGGCATCCCGCTGGGTGTCACCTTCTCGTTTCTGATCACCGCTCCGATGGTCAATGAGGTCGCCGTGGTGCTTTTAGCCGAGCTCGTCGGCTGGAAGATCGCGGCACTGTACCTCGGCACCGGCATCGTCATCGCCGTCACCGCCGGGTGGATTATCGGCCGCCTGAATCTGGAGCACCTTGTCGAGGACTGGGTCTATGAAATGCGTGCGGGAGAAACCGCATCCACTGAAACCGCCATGACATGGTCGCAGCGGCTTGATTACGGCCTGGAGGCCCTTGGTGACATCGTCGGCCGCGTGTGGATCTGGGTCGTCATCGGCATCGCCGTCGGCGCCGGGATTCACGGGTACGTCCCCGAAAGCTTCCTGGACACCATCATGGGCAAATCGAACTGGTGGTCGGTTCCCGCCGCGGTGATCATGGGTGTTCCGATGTACACCAACCACCTGGGGATCATCCCGGTCGTCGAGGCGCTTTTGGGCAAGGGCGCAGCCGTCGGCACCGTCCTGTCATTCATGATGTCCGTCATCGCCCTGTCGCTGCCGGAGATGATCATCCTGCGCAAGGTTTTGAAACCAAAGTTGATCGCCGGCTTCGTCGCCATCGTCGCCGTCGGAATCATCGGCGTCGGCTTCCTGTTCAACTTTCTACTCTGAAGATGGTCATATTAACACACCCTCGCACGGAAAAGGTGAAACCATGAAGATCCAGATTCTCGGAACCGGATGTGCAAAATGCAAAAAGCTTCTGTCGGCGGTGGAGACAGCCGTCGGCGACCTCGGCGTCGATGCCGAGATCGAGAAGGTCGAGGACATCAAAGATATCGCGCAGATGGGCGTCATGAGTACCCCGGCCCTGGCGGTTGATGGCGAAGTCGTGGCTGCGGGCAAAGTCCTCACGCCCGAACAGATCAAAGATTACCTGCAGTAGGAGTGGATGATTTTGAGCAGTACATGGAAGGTAGCGATTGGCGCACTCGTCGTACTGGCCGCGGTGGGCATCATTCTCTCCGGTGGAGCGTCTGAACAGCAGCCTGTCGATACTCCCACACCGCCAGCGTCGGCAGCGACCGAAACGCCCCACATTGAACAGGAGCCATCGGCACCGGATAAGACAGAGGACACTGAAGCCGCACCGACGTCCTCTGAGGCCGACGCCGGGGAGACGGGGATGCCGCGCCTGGTGGACCTGGGAGCCCACACCTGCATCCCGTGCAAAATGATGGAGCCGGTGCTTGAGGAGCTGAAAAAAGACTACGGAGGCCGGCTCGATGTTGAGTTTATTGATATTTCCCGCGATCGCCAGGCGGCCGAAAGCTACGGTGTCCGTGTCATTCCCACACAGATCTTCTTCGACGCCTCCGGCAACGAGGTTGCCCGACACGAGGGCTATATGAACAGGGAAGATATCCTGAAAACCTTCGAACAAAACGGGGTCGAGATTTCGCCGAAAGATGATGCGGAGTAATGCTGGCGGAGCTTTTTGATATTCTCAGTCGAGCCATTGAAGTCTCGCCGGGAGTGGCTCTGGGAGCCGCGCTGGTCTGGGGGATCCTCAGCATCCTGCTCAGCCCCTGTCACCTCGCCAGCATACCGCTCATCGTGGGCTTTATCGGTGGACACGAAACGCTTTCGACCCGCTCGGCTTTGGGGATGTCATCTGCTTTTGCAGGAGGCATGCTCATCACCATCGGCGTCGTCGGAGCGGTAACTGCCGGGGCAGGACATGTCGCCGGCGATCTGGGGGGATATGCCGACTACTTCGTCACAGCTATCCTCCTGCTGGTGGGCCTGCACATGATCGGCGTCATCCCGCTGAATATGCCAGCGGCGGATCCATCCAGCAGCGCCGGGCGCGGGGCGGCCGCCGCATTTGTGCTGGGCCTGGTGTTCGGCATCGCCCTCGGCCCGTGTACATTTGCATTTATGGCACCGGTCCTGGCGGTGGTATTTCGCTCGGCCGCATCGGTGCCGATCTACGCCGCCGCGCTGCTGTTGGCCTACGGCGTTGGCCATTGCAGTGTTATCGTCGCGGCCGGCACCTCCACCGATATGGTGCAACGTTACGTGCGCTGGACTGACAAATCCGCAATGTCCGAAATTATTAAAAAAACCTGCGGGGT
>JAWODS010000050.1:0-8107 GCA_046483205.1 Armatimonadota bacterium
CCGCGCAAGGATTATGTGCTCTATTTCGACAACTTCCGGTGGACGAGTATCGAGGACCGTTTCACCCCCCTTCATTACGTTGATGACACTCCCGCACCGGAGGCGACCGAGACAGAAAACCGGCGCGGCTTCATCCTCTTCCAGCGTCCCTTTACTGACGTTGTCTTCGAAAACTCCACCCCTGAGGCCCGGGAGCGAATTGATGCGGTGCGGGTGTTCGCGACACCCGGGGAATACGAGCCAGCCACCTTCTCCATCTATGCGCTGCAGGATTTCACATCCCTTCGGGTCACGGTCGATGGTCTGCCGGTGGAGGCGCAGGTGCTGCCGGTGCGGTCTCTGAACAAGCGGGTGACATATTCCTCGAACGATTACATCAAAGACATGCCCGTGTTGTGTGAACGCCGCGAGGCCCTGGATGTGCCGCAGGGGACCTCCAAACGCTTTGTGATTGATATGCATGTATCTGACGACGCCTCAGCAGGCGTACACGAGGGCACCATCCGCCTCGCAGCCGGGGGAGCCGAAGTGGTGGAGTTTCCTCTGAAGCTCCGGGTGCTGCCGTATGAGCTTCAGGAGCCGGACGATATGTTCTGGGGGGAGTATTATCGCAGGCCTCCGCTGGCCGGAGATGACGAAGAAGCAAAAGCGATGATGCGGCGCGATATGGAGGACATGCGGGCCCACGGCATGACTTCGGTCGGGCTGTGCATGGGCCTGTCATCCGAAAAGGTACAGTGGGATGAAGACAACAACTGCACGCTGACGCTGGACGGCACCACGCTTTACGAGCATTTCATGAATCTGTACGCCGAACTTGGCTACCCGATGCCGATCATCCAGCTTTCCGACAGCGGCCAGGCGGCGGCGAGTAAGGGACAAAAATACGAGGTGCAGAGCGAACACTGGGCGACACGGTATAAGAACTTCTGGGCGACGATGCAGGAAGAAGCGAAGAAGCGTGGATGGCCGGAAATCATCGTCCAGCCGGTTGATGAACCGGGCTGGAAGGACCCCCAGGCACGCGAACGCAACGTCTATTGCCTGAAGCTTTTGCAGGAAATCCCCGGCCAGCGCACAGAACAGGACGGGCCGGGGGATGCGTATTTCCACGAGGATGCCGGCCCGCACGCCGATGTATGGAATTACAACGGAGGCATCGCCGAGCGCGATGTCGTCGAGCAGGCCCAGAAGGACGGTCACACCATCACGCTGTACAACTGTGACGTGGAATCGTACCGCCCCGAAATTGACAGATATGTCACCGGCTGGTGGCAGGTGGCGGCGGGCACCAGCGGCCATTTCAACTGGGCCTACATGTCGTTCAATGGCAGCCCCTATGACGACCTGGACCACAAGACCGGCACCTGGATGCACGTGTATCCGGAGATGGAGGGCGAGCCCGGCGGCCCCTCAACCGGCTGGATCGGTGCTCGCGAGGGCACGGACGATTACAGGTATATCCACACCCTTCGACAGGCGATTGAGCGAGCGCGCGAAAGCGACAGTCAAGATGTCCAGCAGGCTGCGAAAAAAGCGGCGGCAGAGCTGCAGGCCATCGTCTCATCGCTGGATTATATACCCCGGGTGCGCAATACCGCGAAGTGGACGGAGCGCGGCACGAAACCGGATGGAACGAAGACGATTGGCGGGACCCTCGCCGTGCCCAACGACTGGCAACACAGCGATTATGAAAAGGCCCGCTGGCGAGTGGCGGAGGCGACGATGAAACTGCTTCACGCCATGGGGGAGATCGAACAAAGTGAAGGGGGTACGGCGGCAGAGCATAAGAAGCAGCCGGATGATCTTCTGTATTCCATCGCATGGTCAACGACCGAAAGCGACACCGGCACGGCCACACCGTCCTCCGCCGCACGACACGTGACCATTCCCGTCCTGTCCGATGCTCCGACGCTGGACGGCGCCTTCGAGGAGAAGGTCTGGAACCACGCCGTCACGCTGGATCCTTTTGTCATCAACACTGGAGAGGGCGAGCCGCAAATGCCGACGGACGTACGCCTGCTGTGTGACGGCAAAAACCTCTATTTCGGCATCACCTGCCACGAGGACAAGATGGACTATCTCACCGCCGGGATCACCCGTGACGGCGGCCCCGTGTGGCAGGATGACTGTGTAGAAATCTTCGTTGACAGCAACATTGACCGGGCGACCTACAAACAGGTGGCGGTCAACAGTCTCGGTGTGCAGGCCTGGAACGCCAAGCCCGATTCGACGTGGCGGGCCGATTCGCACGTGGAGACCAAACTGTACGATGACCGGTGGACCGTGGAGATGAGCATCCCGATGGATGACCTGGGGCTGACGGGCTCACAGTTCGGCCTGAATGTCTGCCGGGAGCGGCGTCCGATGGAGCGGCTGGAGCTGTCGTGCTGGTCGCCAACCGGCGGGGGATTTGGCACACCATCGCGCTTCGGTCTGGCGGGACTGGGGCAGAGCTGGATACGCCGCCTGCAGGCTCCACCGGCACATATCGGGCGCAATACCTTCGAGGTTTCCATCCGCAACGAGATTGATGAACCTGTGACGCTGCAGCCCGTCCTGCGAATACCAGAAGACGACAGCGGAGCAGCCCGGACGCTGATGCCGCTGGCGGATGCAGTTCTTTCTCTTCAGCCCGGTGAGATTGCCTCGCGGTCATACGGATACCTCCTCAGCGATACAGACAGCGGACAGATGGTCTTTCAGCTCTCCAATGCGTCCGGTGAGGTTATCACGCGCCGCCCATTCGAGCCCCGGGTATTACCGCCGCTGACGGTGGAGGTGCAGCCACAGACCACCTACCTCTCCCGCGATGAAGCGGACGTGACGGTACATGTCAACCTCGGTAATGAGGTGCGGCGAAACAGCCGAATTGTCTTTGTCGTGTATAACACCGACACTGGTAAGCGTCTCAGGGCCCAGACCATTTCTGAGATCAAATCAGACACAGTGCGGGCCCGGCTTGATCTTTCGGGGCTGGAGGCCGGGACTTACGACCTGAAGGCGGTCCTGGAGATCACCGACCAGGCGACGCTCCAGGAGGCTTTTAGCCCGTGGAAGTGGTCGAGATCGATGCGCCTGGCCGCAGAGTCAGTCACCCTCAGCCGCCTGAAAGGGCCCTTTGATTGAGCGGATGAACGAGGCCATCTACGGAGGTCGCAATGCCCGATATCGCACTCATCAACCCGAATACGATAGAACCACCGATCGCCCCTCTGGGGCTGGAATATATCGCCGAGGCCTGTCGCGAGCAGGGTATGAGCGTGCAGGTGCTTGACCTGTGCTTCGAATCGAATGCACATGCCGCGCTGAAAACCCGGCTTTCGGAGGATGTCAGTCTCGTCGGGATGACACTGCGTAACACTGACACCTGCCTGATGCTCAATCACCGCAGCTTTATCGAGCCGCTGCGGGACATGATTCAGACGGTGCGCACGGTGACCGAGGCCCCGGTGGTTGTCGGCGGGGCGGGCTTTTCCGTCGCACCGGAAGCGATTCTCGAAAAGACCGGCGCCGATTACGGCATCATTGGTGACGGCGAAGTCGCCCTCGCAGAGCTTGCACGGGCCGCGGCTGACGGGAAATCACCTGCTGATGTCGCGGGCTGTGTCTGGCGTGAGGGCGGTGTTTTTCGGCGAAATGAGCCACAGTGGCCCGACCTCTCAGGACGCCCGGGACTGCGCAGAGACATGGTCGATATCCGGCGGTATTTCCGGGAGGGTGGGCAGATCGGGCTGGAAACGTCCCGGGGCTGCAACCGCCACTGCACCTACTGCGTGGATCCGTTCAGCAAGGGCCGTCGAGTTCGCAGGCGGTCGCCGGGAGCGGTGGCCGACGAGATCGAGAACCTGCTGGCACGCGGCGCCGACGTCTATCACCTCTGCGACAGTGAGTTCAACCTGGATGAGGCTCACGCCCGTGCGGTGTGTGAGGCACTCATTGATCGCGGCCTGGGAGACCACATCGGCTGGTATGGCTACCTGGCGCCACGGCCGTTTTCGACTGAATTGGCACAATTGATGAAGCGAGCGGGGTGTGATGGCATCAATTTCGGCGCCGACAGCGGCAGCGATGCCATGCTCAGGCGCCTGGGACGCAGCTTCACACGCGCCGACGTCATCTCGGACGTAGCCGCCTGTCGTGAGGCCGGGATTACCGTCATGCTGGACCTGCTTATCGGCGCACCCAAAGAGACACCGGAAACCGCCGCAGAGAGTATCGACATGGTCAAACAGGCGGATCCAGACTGTGCCGGGATTTCTCTGGGAGTCAGACTGTACCCGGGCACAGCCGTTACTGCACAACTGCGGGAAGAAGGGCCGCTGCACGCGACCGAGGGCATAATCAGTGATAATGACAGCGAGACGGATCACATGCTGACGCCCGTGTTTTACATTTCGCCGGACCTGGGCAACTCAGATGAGGCGATTGGGCTTCTGGATGAATATATCGCGGGGGATGAGCGGTTCTTCTTTGGTGGCAGTGAGGACGATCGCGACTATAACTACGACCAGAACGCGGTGCTGGTGGAGGCAATCGCCGACGGGGCACGAGGGGCCTACTGGGATATCCTGCGGCGGCTGAAACTCGGAGAGCTGTAGAGAAGCGGTGGCGGCGAAGGCACAACTCAGCGTATAAGCTGGATCAGCTTTTCCCCGTCATCCCCGCCCTCGCTGCCATACATGGAGAAGTGCGATCCGTTGACGGTGATATGTTTGGCGATGACACTGCCGTCACGCGTCTCCTGTTGTGCCCCGTTGTAGGTGATACCGCCGTTGGGGGCGAACAGCGTGCCCTCTGAAAGCTGGTGGGCGCCGTTGTAGGTGATGGCATTGCTGTACTGCGAGGACAGAGACATCAGCGCCAGGCCGTCAATGTAGGGCGAGACGTGCTGTGCGGCGCCGTTGAAAGTGATGGAGCCTTTGGCGATGATGGTGACGTTTTCGAACGTGTGGTGCGAGCCGTTGACAATGACGTCGCCCTCGACCATCACCAGGCCATCGTGACCATAAAAGTGCGAACCGTTCAGCACCATGTCGCCGTCCACGTGCACATGGCCGAACTCCATCTCTTCATAACTGCCGTTGGAGTATATCTGGCTGACCTCATAATCCCAGTTGTCATAGTCACTCCATTCGTAATCAACAGGATATGCCAGGACGTCGCTCTCCTGTGTCCCGCCCTGGAAGTCGTTGTGGTTCCCGTTGACCGTCAGGGAGTTGCGCCAGCTCAACACCCCTCCGACAGTCTGGTGAGAGCCGTTGATAACCACCCGCGTGTTTGAATGGATGTCTCCGGCGACGTCCATGTGCGAGCCGTTCATCACCAGGCCGTTCATCCACTCGGCATCGTCACCGGCAAACAGACAGGGCAGTACCCCGTCGCCTTCGGTCACTTTTGCGACCGAGGTCCGGGCCACAGACATCTGGTGCTGCCCGGTGGCCCTGGCGAAGAGGAATTCGTCATCCATGTGGGTGGTTACCGCCACAGCGTGCTCGTCACTGTCGAGGACACCGTATTGCGGGACGTCATCCCCCGGATAGTAGAAGGTCACGTCACTATCGGTGTCAACGGTGACCTGGGGCCAGGAGATGGCGTCATTATTCGCGGCGACGATGTCTGTGATTCTGGCGTCCGCAACGGGCAGGTCGGACATGGCCTGGGCGCCGGCTACGGCTGCGGCGTCTGCGACATCCTGGGTGCGCTGTGCTGCCATCGCCATGCGGCCAAGGTCAATGGTCAGGGCTGCAAGGCCCAGCATTGCAAGCAGGCCCAGAATGGCCATGATCGTTACGATACCCTGTCGTGAACGCCGCAGGTTGCGCATCGTTGCTCCCACGAAGGGGGGACGAAAAGGGGGGTAGTGATATATGGGGTATATCGGGTTCAACGCAGTAGAAGTATAGCCGAAGTATCTCAAGCTGCGCTCAAACGCGCCGCAAGAGTTCTTATGTATTGAGCGAAATGACGGAAAATGCTGCCTCGGGGCCAGAAAAGTGGTGCTGCACGGGGTGTTTTTGCTGCAGACATCCAGTCTTACTGGACTAACCGCACGACATTCGTACCGGGCTGCCCGGGGGTCTCGGTGCCGGTGACGGTGTAGTGGCCGCCTTTCATGGCGATATGGTCGGCGACAATACTGCCATTTTGGGTATGGCTGTTGGCACCGTGGAAAATGACGCCGCCGTTGGGGGCAAACAATGTGCCGTTTGTCGTCTGCCCGGCGCCGTTGAAACAGATGGCATCGGATGCACTCGAAAGTGACATGACGCTGAGGTCCTCATGATTGGACTCGAGAACGCTGCACGAGCCGCTGAAGGTGACCTTGCCCTGGGCGATGACAGTCACGTTATGCAGCTCCGTGCCATGAGCTTTGAAATCCACATCACCATCCACCATGACGATCCCGTTGTAGCCCTGAAAATCGCTGGCCGTGACATCCAGATCGCCGGTCACGTGGACGTGGCCGAAGTCATAGCTGGAGTCTGAGATGGTCCAGTCACCGTTCACTTCGTAATCCCACGGTTCAAAGTCGCTCCACTGGTAATCAATGGGGTAGGGGAGGATTTCGCCGACCGCCGTGCCGCCTTCGAGATTGATGTCGGAGCCGCAAATGGTCAGGTTGTAGCGGTATTCGACAAGCTCCGTGACTGTGATATGCGAGCCGTGGAACGTGATGCCGGAATTTGAGTGAACGCCACCATCGATGTACATGCCACCACCGTCAGACACAAAACCGTCTTCCCATTCCACGTCACTGCCCGAGAAGAGCACGGGGAGCGCCTGTGAGCTGAGGTCTGTCAGGGCAGTGGCGGTCCGTTCGGCGTGCATGTCACCGGGATGGAAGATCTTCCCAAACGTGAAGGTATCGGAAACGGCTGCAGTAACCATGACCGCATGTTCACTGCTCCCGAGTATCCCGTAGTTGGGCACTTCCTCTCCGGGGCTGAAGTACGTCACGCTGTCCGGATCAACATTCACGGTTGGCCAGCTCATACGTTCGTTATTGGCCTGGACAATGTACTGGAGGTACTGGTTCGCCATATCAGTGTCGGGAATATGTTTGGCGGCCGCAAGAGCCGCTGCGTCGGCAATGACCTGAGTGCGCTGGGCCGCCACGCTGTGTCGGCCTATATCCACCGTCAGGGCGGCGAAACCAAGAAGAGCCACTGCTGCCACGGCCAGCAGCGCCATAACGTACCCTGAATCTCGTTTTCGAAAGCGTGTATATGCCAGCATTTTTTTTATTCCCACAAGACGGATTGTTGGTATCACTTACAGCATACCCGATACAATGCAACTCACCTTCAAGATACCATCAATTGTTGCTAAAGATTTGAGTTTCGTACCCGCGAGACGCCGTCAGCGCCTGCTCACACCAGAGGCCTCGCAGCTTTGCCGCCCGATGTTCAGCGACCGTGCGGGCGCCCCGGAAGGTGCTTCGAGCTGCAGCACAGAAGGAAATGGCGGATACAGTGGTCATCGGAATGGAGAGAGCGATACGAACTATGAAAGAACCGTTGAAGACACATGAACGCATGAGCCGCATCTTCAATCATGAAGAACCCGACCGCGTACCCATGCACGACAGCCCCTGGGGAAGCACGGTCCAGCGATGGCGCAAAGAAGGCCTCCCGGCGGGACTCAGTCCCGGTGAATTCTTCGGCTGGGATACCATCGTGCGCATCAATCACGACAACAGCCCTCGATATCCCGAGAAGGTCATCGAAGAGACCGACGAATACGTCATCCGCCAGACGAAGTGGGGCGTGACATTAAGGAATTGGCGAGAGCACGGCGGCGTTCCCGAATTCCTTGACTTTACCATCACCGACCACGACAGCTGGGCGGAAGCGAAGGAGCGCATGAAACCCGGCGAAGACCGGGTGGACTGGGAGCATCTAAGAGAAAACTATCCGAAGTGGAAAGAGCAGGGAGCGTGGATCATCGCCGGAGCGTGGTTCGGCTATGACGTCCTGGCAAGCTGGACAGTCGGCTATGAGCGGATGCTGGTGGCGATGGTGCAGGATCCGGACTGGGCCCGGGATATGGCGCAGACGCAGCTCGACTGCAACATCGGCATGATGGAGATGATATGGGACCGGGG
>JAWODS010000286.1:0-3567 GCA_046483205.1 Armatimonadota bacterium
CTGGTCGGGCCTCAGGGAGATCTGGCGCGGGGAGATTGGCGCTCTTGATCTGGCGCCGATGGAAGCTGCCCCGTGGGCGGAGGCGACCTGGGAGTTGACGCATCCGCGAATTGTGGGGAAATGCGTGGCAGGCGAGGAGCCGCCAGAGGGGGTCTGTATGGTACTCGACGCCCGGAGGAATGAAGTCACCACAGGTCAACTGGGGTCGGCGCCGTATGGGATCCTGCTTGATGGAACGCTGGATCGGCACCTTCGTACGATTGAGACGGCCGTATCCTGCGCCGTTCGCCTGCTGAGGCGTGATCGCTACCCCGAAGTCTTTATTGACAGGGAACTGGTCTTCTCCACAATCGTCGGAATTTTGCCAGAAGGCCAGCCGTGGATCGGTGCGGTCCTCGAAACTTCAAAGGCTGAGTTCAGTGTGATGCGCGTAACTGTACTGGAGCCGATGTGAAGGTGCAGTCAAAAGCCCGAACGGAAACTTACTGTAAATGAATGTACGCATCACTTTCGCAGGTGATCACGGCAGGGAGGGCAGAGCCCTGCCACAGAGCTACGCCAGGCCGGTCACCTGCACACTATGGAGACCCTCGTGTCCCCCTGTTGTTCGCCTGCGGATGGAATTTATGGCCCGGATTCTCATACGAATGCCGCGAGCGCACTGTGACTGCGATACTCTCTGCACGCAGCCTCAGCGCTCCCTGCAGGAAAAGGGTCGCTCCCCGGCGTACATAGAGATAGCGTCTTCGCTGTATAGAGCACCTGTCATCCACAGGAGATCCAGATGAAGTACAGAATGCTGTCCATGGTAATCGCGCTGTTCATTTTCGTGCCGGGCCTCCCTGCAGCCGAGGATGTGCCTCTCACACTCTGCGGCTGGGGAATCGACATGAAGAACCCTGACGCTTTCTGCACTCGGGCCGCCGCGGTTGGTTTCGATACACTCATCACGTGGTCAACCGATCCGGAGTTTCTTCAGAAAGTCGCCGCGGCAGGGGAAAAGCACGATGTCAGGATATTCTCCAGCATTGCGCCGATGGGCGGGCTGGCCCGTCTGTGGAACAAGACATATCCCGGGCGACCCGTGCCCTGGCAGGTGATGACACCGCAACAGCAGGCGGCCGGCAGCTTCATCATGGCTGGTGACAACGAGTACCTCATCCCCTACCAGTTCGGTGGCGAACCGGTGATGACCAACGAGGTGCTCGGCAACCAGATCATCTGCTTCAACGATCTGGACGCCCGCGCCCTGCTGGAGGACCAGATTGATGCGATCGTCGCTGTGCCGGGGCTGGAGGGACTGGCGTTTGATGGCTTCGGCTACCAGAACTACCATCGCTGTCACTGCGAGAGGTGTGAGCGGCTCTTTGCCCGGTACAGGGCCGCTCACCCGGATATGTCGGCACAACACGCGGAAATCACGTACTTCCGCGGTGTATTGGTTGATTATATCAATCACCTCGCCAACTATGCTCGTTCGAAGCGGGAAGACATCAAGACGGCCATCCACATCTGGCCGGTATTCGCGCCCGAGCCGCTGTACGGAAATCGCCTGGACGTTGACTACTGCGGACAGACAGCGGCATGGTACATGCCCTGGCCTCAGGATAAGATCGCCGAGTACAGCCGCATCATCTCGGCGGAGGCAAACCGGTATTACATGCGGCAGCAGGGCGTCGCCATGATCGGCTATTACGACCGACCGGACACGTTTCCGATCAAGGACGCTGCACGTGTAGATATGGAACTCAGCACGATCATTGAGAACGGCTGCCGACGGGTCCAGGTTTGTGGGGCCAGAGATGTTCTCAACAATACAGAAATAGCCCGAGTTTTCAGCAAGTATTTCAAGTGACCGGAGCATGGCCTGTCCAGGACTCGTTTGATGTATCGGGGCATACCCGCAAAGATAGCGTGCCGGGAGGAAGGGGTTGAGGGATATGCCGCTGCAATGCCCGAAGTGCAAAGGCCTGTGGCTGCAGGTTGAAAAAAGTATGGAGCTTGGCAGCGATGAGCGGTCTGATGAGGTCGCGCTGCAGATTGTCCATTGCTCGGTTTGCGGATTTAAGGCTGTTGCGATCTACGAAGAGTCGCGCCGCGGGACGCTTGACGATGAATCAGTTCATCACACCGCCTATCCGGCGGACGATGAAGCACTTGGACAGGTTATGGATATCATCACATCCTGTCGTAATCCGCAGGATGCCTCGTGCAGGTGCCGCGGGCATCAGCAGGCGCGGCAGATGCTGAGCGAGAGGTCCGCCCGGGCCGGCGTCGATTGGCAGGACCCGATACCCATCGTTTTTGTTAGGTAAGACAGGAACCAGCCGGAATTGACCGCCCCTCGAAATGAATCGGAGGATGATGCAGCGGGGCTGCGAGACACACTGTTCCCGCACACGGCAGAGGAATATTGCCGCTGCAGGCACCCCGCGTCAGAATGATACTCTCGAGTGAGGGCCGTCAGATGCAGGCATACGGGGTTTGCCACAAAAAGATATGTGTAGTATTATTATAAGGTTACAACCAATCTGCGCACATGTGCGCGATCAGTATCATCAACGCATTACAGGTGGTGTTACGGCCTGGATTGAATGGCCGGTAGGAACGTGCCGGACTGTTGTCGCTCGAAAGGTCTGAGCGACCATGAGTGGCGAGCACCTGACGTCGATGTGTGAGTATGTCGCCCGCGCGCGCAGGCACGGCATGTCTGATGCTGACATCACCACGGCCCTGCAGGAAAAAGGCTGGCCTCCCGAACAGATACGCCAGTGCCTCGCCGGACGTGTCCGTCCCGCCAGACCGTCGCCCATCGAGGTGCGTCGGGCTCTTGGTGAGGCCCTGAGTGTTATAGCCCATGCACCCGGCAGGTTCCTTTTGCTGGGCTGCGCTGCTGGCCTGCTGGCAGCTGTTGGTGTAGCGATCTCGGACCTGGGCCGGTTCATGATCATTACAGGCTTCTTAGCGCTGGTCCCCCTCATCGTGGTCCCGGTCACTTTCTTTGCTCCTCCCTTCCTGTGGCTCTGCCGGATGTCTCTGCAGGTTCTGGGGAAAAAGGAGCCGCAGCTTCCTTCACGAAAGCAGCTCTGGACGGTACTTCGGACAGCACTTCTCGCGGGGCTGATGTCCGGCCTTGCCCTCAGTCTCTTTCTTGCCCCCGCACTGGTCAACTACTGGAGCGACCCGGCTGAGCCGTTGGAGCTCCGCATGATGAATGGGCTGATCAGTCTTATCTTCGGGATGCCGTTGATCGTTGCCGCCGTGTACCTGCTTGCCCTGCCATCGCTTTTCGTGGTCTTCCCGGCGATTGCCGACGGAGTCGAACCCGTTGACGCCTTCGTCATGTCCTTCCGGCGTGGAATCCAGAATATGAAAGTGCTGCTGGGGCTGGAATTGATCGTGACCGCAGTTTCCGGTCTCCTGGGGGTAGGATTTGTCCTGGTCGGGCATGCCGTCATCGGATCGGTGCTCACTGCCGGGGCTGAGACCATCGAGGCCCATATTGTCAGGGCAACCTTAGTTACGTTGGAGGCGGGAGTTTTTGTCCCCTGGCTTGCTGCACTGGCC
>JAWODS010000139.1:0-3553 GCA_046483205.1 Armatimonadota bacterium
CGGCTGTCGTGTCCCATTGTGACTTTTTCAACAACCAGGGCGGAGCCTGGTCGGGTGCGGGCTGCCAGTATGATAGCAGTACGTGCTTCTCCGAAGATCCTCTTTTTGCAAATCCCGCCGGAGGAGACTATCACCTCAAATCCACCGCAGGACGGTGGGACCCGGCGGAAGGCATCTGGGTAAACGATGCTGTCACCAGTCCCTGTATTGATGCCGCAGCACAGGGCGAGGACGTCGGCGCGGAGCCCGATCCAAACGGCGGAATTCCGAATATCGGTGCATACGGCTGGACAACAGAGGCCTCGAAAACGCCTGCAGGTGGCGTCGGACGTGACAAAGGCAGAGACCGGGGCAAAGAAAAGCCGAGAGAAGGTGGCGACCGAGAGATCCGCCAGCGGCCAAAACCAGGGCGCTGAAGCCTGCAGCGAAGTGACAATTCACACCAGGCCGCACGGGCATGCTGTGAAGGTCAAAAATCACGGGCGGGGAACCTTCAGAGTACGAGATTTCAGAATGTAGCGCAGCTACAATGCACCAGGCTGGAGGAATTCCCGTGCGGCATTCTTATGTATGCATTGCCCTGATAGTCCTGTGCTGTGCAGCCAGTACCGTCTTTGCCATCAGTGATGACGACATCAGCTTTTACGCGCCCTTCGACGGTGATGCGAGGGCCACAAGCTCCGGTGGCTCTGCCGACCCCGTTCAGCCGGTGGACCTGGAATACGAGCCGGGCGTGATGGGCCAGGCTGTGAAGGTCGGCGCTGATTTCCCCAGGCCGCGTTATGAGGCCGCAGGCAACCTCGATATGAACACCGGTGCCATCTCCTGCTGGGTGAAGTCGGTGGACTGGGACCTGAAGGGGCTCGGCGACCGGCCCGGCCCGATGGTCTTCCGCACCCGTGCTCCCGGCATGCGAAACATGTACCTCGGCGCGATCAACCCCGGCGGGCGCGGCTATCAGATGTTGGTGCGATTCTTCGTCCCAGATGTGGGAGCCTGGGGCGCTGGCGGCACACCGGAGTGGAAGCCGGACGAGTGGCACCACCTCGCCGCCAACTGGGGACAGGGGAAGCTCGAGCTTTACTTCGACGGCGAGCTGCTGGAGCGGCTCGATGATTTCGGAGAGCTTGACCTCACGGCACCTGACTTCTCCGTCGGGCCCCACCGCCCGGCGAAGGGCCGCGATATCCCGACATCCCTCATTGACGAATTCACCATCTATAAGCGCCCCCTGACGGAGACGGAGGTCGCGCAGCTTTATGAGACCGTGAAATCGCAGCCCACCGACCTCCCACCGCCGAAGCTGCGGGCTCTGCCGGCCGCCACGGCACCCGTGATTGACGGGAAGCTCGATGATCCCGCGTGGTCCACAACAGGTGGCTCCGTTGGGCTGATCGACCTGTATGCCCGCCGTATCAGCGAATACCGCACCCGCTTTTTCGTCACCTACGACGATGAGCGCCTGTATATCGGCTTCCAGTCGGAAAATCCGCCCGGAGAGGCACTTGCAGGACAGGGCGGCCTCCGTGATGAGGGGCGCTTGTGGCACGATGACGCTGTCGAAATTTTCCTGGCGCCGGATGCGGACAACCCTCAGGATTACTACCAGTTCATCGGCAATCATGCCGGCTCCACCTTTGACCTCCACGCTCGTGTAAAATCCTGGGACGGCGACTGGGAGTTTGAAAATACCGTCGCGGATGGCGTCTGGACGGGGGAGGTTTCGATTCCCTTTGCCGACCTCGGCACCACCCGGCCCTCCGAGCCCGCCAGATGGCGCTTTAACTTCTGCCGCGACCGGGCGGCCGGGGGCAAAAAGATACAGTCATGGGCGGATGTGGGTACCGGATACATCAATCCCGAACGGTTCGGGTGGCTGGAGTTCGGCGGTGGTGTGGCGGTGCAGTTTTCGTCACTTGGAGAGCCCGATTTCGGCACCCTGAATATCACCGGGCAAGCCGTTAATCCGGGAGCCGATGATGTCACGATGCGCGTGCGGGCGCTGCTTACCAGGCCCGGTACCACCCTGGCCGACAGTGCTGCAAACTGGGGCGCCTTCGTGGAGGGCAAGATGGTGCAGGAGGAAACCACCGTCGAGGTCCCGGGACATGGCTCGGCCGATTTTCAGCTTGCTACGGAGATTTTCGATACCGACCTGAGAGTCCTCAACGTCAGCGCAGCAGTGGGCGAAAACGTGGGTCAGCAGGTCACCTATCCCGTCACACTCATGCCCCCGCTCAGCGTGAAGCTCACGGCACTTCCCTCGCGGGAGGATCTGCGGGTGACGCTGTTCACCGGCGGTCTGCGAGTGGACGATCGCTCGAAACTTACCGCCGAGGTCACCGTGACAGGGGATGATAAGGAGGTTGGTGCGGCGACAGTTGATGACCTGACCAGGCCGGAGGTTTCAACGGTGCTGGATTACGCTGAATGGGCCCCCGGACGGTACAGGGTCACCGCCCGCATCATCGAGGGCGGGGAGGCACTCCAGGAGCGGTCAACGACGTTCATGCGCCCCGAACGCCCCGACTGGCTGGGCAACGGCATCGGCACAGAGCGCATCGTCCTGCCTCCGTGGACACCCGTGAAATATGCGGACGACGGCTTCTCCGTATGGGGTCGCGATGTCCGCTTTGAAGGCCTGCTCCCCGCCAGCATGACCGCCGCGGGCGGCGAGCTTCTTGCCGAACCGATGGGTCTCAACCTGCGAGTCAACGGCACGCTGACGACACTCGGAGACACAGGCATTGAATGGCACGAGCAGGCTGACGACCGGGGCCGCTTCACCATTACCTCGAACGCCGAAAATTTCAGTGCCACCGCCGACTGGCTGGTGGAGTACGACGGAATGATGCTGCTGAACCTCGCCATCGACACAGAGGACGCCGCCACCATCGACGCCCTGAGCATCGACATTCCCATGCCCGCCGACGAGGCACAGATGCTGCACGGTGTGGGCAAGGGCCGCCGGGCGGGCATCAACCGGATTCTCGGTGATGACACAGAGCGCTTTTCATGGCTGCCCTTTTTGTGGATGGGATCGCACGACCGCGGGCTGCTGTATTTCTCAGAATCCGAAAAGGGCTGGACCCCGCTGGACGATGAGGGCGCCGTGGAGGTCATTCCTGGCCCGGACAGCACCACGATGCGCCTGAATATCGTGCAGGAGGCCGTGCAAACGGGTGGGCGCTATGAGCTCCAGCTCGGCTTTTACGCAACGCCCGTGAGGGAGATTGAGCCGGGCTGGTGGGCGCTGAACTACGATGTCCTCCCACCGTCCAGGTGGACCCACGACTGGCCGGAATACGACCTTCGTTGTGACATCGGGACGATCTGGAACCAGGCATTCATGGACAGCCTCAACTCACCGATGAATGCGAGGCCGGTGCTGGGTGAGCTGGTGCAGGAGGCACACGAGCTGGGTATCCGGGCGATCCCGTATTACGCGCCCGGGTGTCTGCCCAACGGAGCGAGGGAGAAGACGGGGCCGTCCTTGCAGACATATTGATCCCCGATGTTGCAGCGGCCGCAGATGCCGATGCCGCACTTCATG
>JAWODS010000268.1:0-10308 GCA_046483205.1 Armatimonadota bacterium
ACGTAATCGTCACATCCATTGTATCGGCGATAAACTGCAGCGGGACCATTGTTCGGCCGCGCTTGATATATGGTGTCACTGAGACGGGCTGCTTCTCGCCGTTGACGTCAATGACGTCGTGCCCGATGGACAGGTGCATGTCGGTATCGGCGTTGATAGCCCTGACCTCCTTGGTGATCGGGAACCAGTACAGGATGCCGTCGGAGTGCTCAAACAGCTCCCGGAGCGGACCGGTGGGAATGCCCTCAACAACCTCGGGCGCCGCCCGGAGGTTCAGCAGATCATCATCGAACATTACGGAGACGTCTTTGACCGGGGACGAGGCGATGGCCTTTCCCACCTGCAGAAGTTCCGGCCGGGTTGCCCGGGCATCGGTCAAACGTGCGCTGCCGTCCTTCGGAAGCATCGCCACCTTCGAATCTGTGGTGGTCACCGGTGTTTCGGCGCCGGCGGCGACGTCAGGGCTCTTTTCGAAATCAGCTCTGCCGGCGTCGCTGATGCGCTGCGGGAACTGTGTCGCGCCTGCGGCAATGTGCTGGCGGGCGTCGCTGGCGGCCCTGGGCTCTGTCATCATCAGATCAGCGGTCATGGTTTCGGCGGTGTCCGGCCCGGTTTCAAGCGTCCTTTGGGACGGTGTGCCGATGCGCTGGGGCAAAGCCGCAAAGCTCGAATCTGCGGTGGGCCGCACGCGGTTGACGGCGACATAGGTTGGAATGGCTGCATCGCTGGTTGCCGCGGCCGATGCAACCGCCGGAAGCGGATCGATCCTCTGCGGCCGGGTGGTGCGCTGCCCCGCCCAGTGCATGTCGGAGTCTGTTGATGCTGCGGCGTGAGCGGTGCGGCTGTCAACGGGCTCGACATCGGTGCGCGCGGCGGCCAGGCGGTCGATCGTGCCGGGATCCGACACTCGCGGCCTGGTCACTGTGTCGCTCACCGGAGCAGCAGGCGTCATGGCCCCGGAGGAAATGCCGCCGGTGATGGAGCTGACAAGGTGCCTATCGGCGAGGGTCGGCTCTGCGACAGGCTCGCTGACTGCAACGTCTGAGGCCGGTGCGCTGGCCTTCCCCTGTGGCGTGAAATCGATGGAATGCTCCGGCGTGCTTGTCCTGCCATACATGTCGCTCGCCGGGCGGGTGCTCGTGTCGGCTGTGGATGAGACGGTGTCGGTGGCGGTTCTATCTGCGACTGCCAGGCCGCTGGTGTGCTTTGCCGGCAGATCCACATCGACGGGAGCCGACTGGCCGAACATGGTGATATCTGCCGCCGGGCCTGTCGCTTTTTCAGGTGAGGGGAGAGTCGTATCCGGTCGGCTGAGACGCTGGGCGACGGTATAATCGGCGTTCATCGGCAGCGTCGTTGAAGCAGTCCGGTCGGCCGCGTAATCGGTGACAGCCGATGAAGATGCCCGGCTGGCAGGCGAAACCCGGTCCGGAGTGCCGGCCCGAGGATTGGCCGCAACGGCCTGCTCGGTATCAGCAGAGGAGATCTCTTCGGGAGAATCCGGGATGGATGGGGCGTCGGTGCCTGATGCACGATTCTCTTTGGGCTCGGATGTTTTGGCAGGTGTCGTCGTTTCAGTCGGTGTCCGGTGTATCTGAGGACCCGGGCCGGAAACAGTGTCCGGCTGGTCGGTGGTGGACTGCGGTGTTACAGATGTGGAGCTGTCAGAGGTCGCCTGCTCGTCGTTCATTCGCGTCATCGCGTGGTTCTCGACGAAAACGGTGACTTCCGCCGAGCGGGCCTCGTTGTTCTGAGCATCGACGGCGACGGCTTCGAGAACGTGTCGGCCGTCAGCCACCTTCGTTGTATCCCACTGGTCGTAGAAGGGTGGGGCGTTGTAAATCATCTTGTGCAGGCGGCCGTCAATGTAGAAATAAACCTGCTGGACGCCGACATTGTCGCGGGCCTCAGCGCGGATTTCGGTCAGGCCTGACAGCTTGGCGCCCTGGGCGGGGTAATAGATGTTGATGACCGGCGGTGTCTGGTCAGCCTGGCCTCCGCCGCGCGAATCTTTCTCGGCCTCCGCCCGCTTCACCGTAACAGTAATCGTGGCACTGCCTGTGGCCCCTGCCGTGTCAGTGGCCTTCGCGGAGATGGTGTGGTCCGTGGCTGCCGCAAAGCTGAAATCCCACGAAAATGAGACAGTGCCTTCAGTCTTGGGATTGGTGAGCTCCCACGTGCGGGCCGTGTCGCCATCCACGTAGATCTCAATCTGGTCAATGGGGTCTTCAGACGCACTCTCGTAACTGACGTCAATCCAGATGACACCTGAGACAACTTCGCCCTGTTTGGGTTGGAGAATTTGAACGACCGGGCCGGCGAAAGCGGTAGTGGGCATGATTGCCGTCAGCGTAAACGCCACCATCAAAAACCAATAAATCTGCCGCCACCGTCCGTGCCTGAGGCTTGGCATCATTGTGCCCTCCCAAACTTTCTGTGGCTGAATGCTGCGAATTGGGCCATCGAAGCTCCCCAGGTGGAGTCCGTCATACGCGGCTCCGGCACCGACGAACCCAGGCTGCCCACCTGTTAAACCTCCCGAACCAGTTGTAAGAGATAGTCTATCTCCCAAGAACGTAGCACATTTTTTCGCTACATGTCAAGAGAACTGAGCCCCTAAAACGCCCCTACTTGTTCACCTCAAATTTGTAGCCTACGCCCCAAACTGTGGCAATACTCCAGGGGACGTCGTATTTTTCCTCCAGTTTCTGGCGCAGGCGCTTGACATGCGTATCCACGGTGCGCAGATCCTTACCGACAGGACTGTAACCCCAGACGTTTTCGACGATCTCCTCGCGCGAGAAGACCCGGCGGGGCTCTGAGGCGAGAAAAAAGAGCAGATCAAACTCCTTGGGCGTCAGATGCTGCACTTCATCTTTCACCCGCACCGTGCGTGTCGGCAGGTCCAGCTCCAGGTCGGGATAGCTCAACTGCTTCTGCTGGGCGGTGGCCTGCTCGGTCAACACCGTGCGGCGCAGCATGGCCCGGACTCGTGCGACCAGCTCTCTGGTCCCGAACGGCTTGGTCATATAGTCGTCTGCGCCCAGCTCGAGGCCAACAACCTTGTCAACCTCCTCGTCGCGGGCGCTGATGATCATAATTGGTACATCGCCACGCGAGCGCAGGCGGCGGCAAAGCTCCAGCCCGTCCATCCCGGGCAACACGACATCGAGCAGTACAATCGCGGGCTGGTTCTGGTCATACAGCTCCAGCCCCTCTTCGCCCATCTCGGCCTCCAGGACAGTGTAGCCCTCGCGGCTTAAAGCTGCGCGGATCAGATTCCTATCGGACGCGTCATCATCGACCAGGAGAATAATCTCGTCTTCGGGCAATGGGAATTCTCCTCTCTCGGGCTCTCTCCCAGCCTCACCAGTTCCAGGATTTGTTCGTATTACACAATGCTAACACATTTTTGCATATTTAGCAATAAGTAGAGCGTATTTTCGCATTCTTTCAGTTTTATGCGAATGAGTAGGGGTATTTTGTGAATTACTGGAAATAGTTGGCGACCGCTGTCTCGACTATCGGCCACCATTCGAAGAGCAGAAACTCCACGCGGCCGATGAGAAGCGACATGCGAGCCATCACCGTGTTGCCAAAGCCCGCGCCGAACGCGATCATCAAAAACCATATTCCCATATTTGAGGTCACGCCCAGCGCCCCTTCGTGCGGTGCGGAGAAGTAGAAATATGCCAGGGTACATATAACGCCGATGAGCACCACCAGGTTGCTCACTGCCATGGCCCATCCGATGTCGCCACCCGCGGCCACCGGTCCCATCGTTGCTCCAAGCTGCTTGACGAGAATATACTGGGTGGTCGCGGGAATCGAGGCGCCCGAATACAGTCCGACGATGAAGGCAATCGGATACCGTGACAGCCAGTTGTAGCGGGGGATGAAGCGGCTGAGCATCAGAAAGCCGAGGATTCCGGGGATTAAGACCAGATAATCGGCCTCCGCGGACGCCTGGGCGCTGAGATTCGGAAACAGCTTGAAGATCAGCAGCGGCAGCATCGCCTGCTGCCAGACGATGACGACACCGTAGCCGGCCGAGATGCCCACAAAGACGTGTTCGGCAAACTTATAAACCGGGTTATCACCGATGAGAAATGACAGGATAGCGAAGGTCAACAGGGCCTGCACCCACAGACCGAGGAGGTGCGGGTCGAGGGTCAGCCCCAGTATCACAAGTTCGCTCGCCTGTTGTGCGTCGCCCATCGTGTGCTCCTTCGTCCGGGCGGGTGTCGCCGGTTGTTACGACCGCCGCGTCAAAAAGTAGCCGACATTTCCGAAGATGACGAACAGGATGATTAAAGCGTGCGCGATCGATTGTGAGGACATTCCGAGCAGTCCCCAGCCGGGTTCGCCCACGAGGTGTTCGTATTCTGCAGCGCCCTTCAGCCCGTTGACCACGGCCAGAAGCTGGCCGGATTTCCAGAACGGGTAAAGGTCGGTGGCCATCACACCGGTGACACCTGCCGCAACGGTCAGATCGTAGCGCTCGTGAGCGTAAGCCACCCACGACTGCGGCAAATTGTTGGCGGCAAAATCGACCAGCACCGCAACGTCATCGTAGGTGTTAACACCCTCCATCGCGGGAAGCTCCGAAAGCTCGTTGCCCCGGGCGTCGGTGAAGCCGAAGACCTTGGGGATATCCCGGCCCATGCCCAGAATCACCGCCAGCCCGCCGGGTTTGAAGCCGGCAACCACGTAATCCTCCCCGTATTCGGCCCCCACCTGTGGCGCCACTTCGTCAAATATCCGGTCGATCATCAACGCCCCCTGAGGGTGGAGGGTCATGGCGACCACTCTGATATTGTGCTGCAGGGCGTGGCGCACGATCGCCTTGGCCATCGGCTCCAGCTCCGGCATTGACGAGGGACTGTAGTCACACGAGATGACGATGACCGATCCCTCGGGGAGCTGTTCAATATGGTCATACAGTGCCCGGGTGGCCGGACTGGGCTCCCCGACCGGAAGCTTCAGATTTGTGACAAACGGAAGCAGCACCGCCAGAAATATGGCCAGAAAGATCCAGCGCCTGTCGATATTCTGCATGCGGCCCAGCCAGTCTCTCACATTCCACCGCCTCCGAGATGAGCGCGTTCGATTCCCAGGATGATGCGCAGGGCGGTCGCGATGGACCCGAGCGCGGCGCCAAACAGAATGCCCCGCTTGCCGGCCACGGTCGGATACTGCATGATCCACTCGTAGATGTCCGGCATCCTGTCATACATCATCTCACCCAGTGGCACCCGTCCGAGCATCACGATGATGGCGGTGACCAGAAGCAGAGACGCCTCCAGGTTCCGCGCCCGGAAGGTGCGATAGGCGGCGGAGGCGATGAAGAAGGCCAGAAGCGCAAACATCGTCGCGTCCAGCGGGACCTGCACGTTGTTGAAGAGCCACTGGAAAAGCGTGCCGGGCTCGACGGTAATCATATTCTCCAGCGCGCCCTTTTGGCCGGAGCCGTAAAAGATGCCCGCCCACACCATGACAAAAAAGCACACCAGCGTGACGATGCTGTAGCCCCATTCTCGCTGGCGGCGGCGGATCTTGGTCCAGTGAGTCCGGAAAAGACTTCCCACTCCCAGCACCAGGGCAAAGCCACCGATGATGCGCGCCCACTCCAGCAGCGTTTCGTACCCCTGCTGTCCAACCGTATGGGGGACGAAATACTGCACGAGCATGAAAACGCCCGCCAGGAATCCGATCACCAGTGGTATCTGTGTTCGTACAGCGATTGTGTGTCCCTCCCTGAAGCAGAAGGCGCCCGGCTATCCGCCCTCGGCGAAGAAATTGAGTATCTCATGAACGACCGGCAGATCCGGATACAACCCCGCCAGCGTGGCCGCGGCTGCGCCCACCAGCAGGGCCGCAATGATCAAAATCTTACCCACATCCTGCCCTTTGAGCTGTGCCACCAAAAGCGGGTTGCCCGACAGATACGCCCCCGCCGCATACAGCTCCTCACCCATCAGCGTGTAGTCACAGGCGGTGATGAAGAAGGGAAGCTGGGTGTCCGCATCGGTTCCAGCGATCTGCATCGCCCCAGAGGCGTTGCCGGTTTCGGCGAGGATGAGGGATTCGGCGAAAAAGTATCCCATATAAAAGTTCGCAGCAGGTTTTTCGCGCATCATAATGCCGTCCACCGCCGCCACGAAGCCAAACTGGCTGTCGGTAATGAAAAACACGTTGTCGGGGTCATACAGCTGGGGCTTTCCGGCCTCCAGGTACGCTTCGCGGACGATTTCACGCTCTGCGGCCATGACCAGCGGGTCGGAGTTGGGAACGATGAGGGGCGTTTCATATTGGGCGGTGCGCCTGGCGAGATGCCCGAGAATGAGCATGGCCGCGATATTGGCGACATCACTGATGCCCGACAGCCCGGTGACGAACAGGACGGGACGGCCCATCTCCGTGGCGCGTCCGATGGCGTCATTGACGGCTTTCAGCCCGGCGATGGGGCGGATATACAGCTCACGCCGCCGGGCGAGGATGATTGCGAGGACGACGACAACGGAGTACACCAGCACCCATACCAGCACATTTGTCCTTTTTGCGTTGTACCATATGCCCCGGGGCGTGGCTGCCATGGTGCTGGAGGCGGCAGCCGAGCGGCGAAGTACTTCATTCGTCGGCTCCAGGGGCTCCGTTGGATTGATCTGCAATGACTGTCCCTGCGGCACATAAAGGGCTCGCACCTGCGAGCGGTATTTGCGTCTCCAGGAGAGGTCTTTGACTATCCAGCGTGTTTCATCTGGATCCGGCACCACGGCGACTGTGCGGAAGTCGGTGACCGTCCTACCGGTCTGCGCGATGAAGACCTCATACCCGCCCAACACAAATTCCGTCGCCGCGGGTTCGGCGGGCTTCTGCCAGGTCACCAGCACGCTGGTGCCTTCATTGTCATCAGGATTGTCTGCAATGGCCACTGCGCGCGGTGCCGGCAGATCCGAGGCGGCAAAGAGCGCCACCGAAAGCCCTATCGTAATTGCACACACCAGTGTCCGCAGGAGTTTCATTGCTGTATCAGCTCCACGTTGGCACGTGGGACGGTGACCTTTCGGCCATCCTGCAGCCGGGCGACGAGCACCCGCACCTCGGCCTCGGTCTCAATGCGCGTCGGCTCCGGCGGGAGCTCGGCAACCCGGGCGATTTCTCCGAACAGTGGTGCCCGCGTAAGCCGAACCATGCTGCCCACGGCCATCTGCGTCTCCGTTTCGTCCGCGCTGTCGGTATCCACGCGCCCCTGGCCGGAGACAATCACTTCCGGTCGGATAACGCCCGCCCGAATCTGCGTGATTCCACTGACGGAAGCCATGTGCCCGGCGAGACTCTCCAGGATTTCGAAGGTCTGCTCGGACATCAACAGCTCTCCGAAGCCCTCGGTGATAATGACGGTGACGGGAACGTCCTCCTGCCCGGTGATGCCGACACCGAGGTCTCCGTGCAGCATGGTATCTATGATGTCGGAGTCCATCGCGCCGGTGACGATGGCGGCAACCTCGCGCTCTCTGGCGAGGTCCAGGGCCTCCGGCTGAAGGCTGGATCCACCGACCAGCACACAGCCCGGGGAGCCGTGCTGCTCCACCTTCTGTGCCGTCAGCGGCTCCTCGGGGCCGACCACCCCGAGAACGAGCTCACCATGCCGTTCACCACCGATACCGAAAATGCCCTGCACCAGCGAGCAGTGCGCCTCGATGGTGACCCCCTCGTTTTCGTGGATCTCCACCACCGTCCCGTCCACGTACGCATCCATCTTCACCGGCATTGGATTGCCCCGCAAAAGCACCTGTCCGGTGGTGGTGCTGATCGACTCGATGGTGGCCTCGACGGGCGCCCTGACAAAGGAGTGAAACAGGCCCCACAGCGCCCGGCTTTCCGCCATAATCTCGTTGGGCTCGACCCTGTCACCCTCATCTTTGACCATGAAGCGGCCGATCTCGTCGGGCTGGCAGTTGAGCTCGTGGGCGATGTTGACGGTCTGCACGCGTCCCGGAAGCTCGGTGGAGGCGACGATGTCACCGGCCCTGACCTCATCGCCCACCTCCACGTGCACCTCGCCGGGCAGCGGCAGACGGCGCACCTTGCGGATGGTCGCGCTGTCGGCCACACGCAGTCCCGGCGTGTAGGCGTGCACGGCCCGCCTGTTGCTCTCTGGCCCTGTCACGAGGTATTTTCACCGGATCTTTCAGGATATGCGTCCACGGCGTCGTGCCACTGTCGCACCCGCCGGATGCGTTCGTCTATTCCCTGCGGAATCTGTATCGTCCTGCCCCGGCCATCAATAATCAATCCGACTTCGCCCCCGGTGGCGGTGTGCTCGACGCTCCGACCGGGCCCGTCACCGGCATCAACGCCAAAGACGGTATCGACGGTAATCTCCGCTGTTTCATCGCGCCCGAGGGGGATGAGGATGAAATCGCCCCACCGGATTTCCCTCTCCTGGCTGTGCCCCTGCTGCGTGATGGTGATGGTCATGCAGGTGCGGCCCTCCCGGTACTGCCCCACCGGTGCGAGACACTCACCGAGCGGAATCAAACAGTCGCGCCAGAAAACCTGGGTGGCCGCCTCCTCGTGGACCTCGGCGAGGACCCCGAGCTGTGGCATCATGAAGATGCTGTCCACGGCAAGGCGCGTGAAGCCCTCCGGCATAAATGCGTCCACGAGCATCAGGGCCGCCTGGGCGCGCCGGGGCGCATGAGACAGCACGCCTCCGGAGCCGACGAGCAGATCCAGTGACATCATATCAACGATGGAGCCGCCGCCGAGCTCCTGGGCGAAGACGCTGGAAATGTCGCCGGTGCGCTGGATGCCCTTCAGACCGGCGGCCAGGGAGCGGTGCTGGTCGAAGGCCAGCCGTAGCGCCTCCCGGGCAATCCCCTGTTCAATGCGCAGGCCGGAAAGCTGCTGGGGAATCGTCGTTGGCCGGATCATCTTGTTGCGAATCTGGTTTTTCATGTACTGTGCGTCAACATCTTCGGCCGCCCACCGGAGGATGTTTGCAATCCCGGTTTCCGCCAGGACGTTGGAGATCGAGTAGCTCATCCCCAGATTTGCACTCACGCTGCGGTTGAACTGGCCGTCGAAAACGCTGAAGACGTCCGTGGTGGCGCCCCCGATATCGACACCGACGACATTGATCTCTTCCCGCCGTGCGATGGTCTGGATGATGTTGCCGACCGCGCGGGGAGTGGGCATGATATCGGCGTCGGTCCAGGGAACGAGGTTGGAATACCCCGGGGCCTGGGCCATGACATGGTGCAAAAACAGGTCCTGGATAACCTGTCGGGTGGGCTCGAGATTTTCTTCCTCCATGGTTGGGCGGAGGTTGTCAGTCACTGTCAGGTCGGCGATGTCATCCAGCGTCTTCCGGATCTTCTCGCGAGCCTCAACATTCCCGGCGAAGATAATGGGAAGCCGGTAGCGGGCTCCGAGGCGGGGTGTGGGGCGGGCTGCCTGCACGAGCTCGGCCATCTCCACCACCCGGCGCTTTTCGCCGCCGTCAATGCCGCCGGACACCAGTATCATATCCGGCCGCAGGGCCCGCATCCGGTCGATCCGCTCATGGGGCAGGCGGCCGTCGTCCAGGGCCAGCACATCCATCACGATGGCTCCGGCGCCCAGGGCGGCACGTTCGGCACTTTCTGCCGTCATCCGCCGCACCAGCCCGACCACCATGATCTGCAGGCCCCCTCCGGCGGAGCTGGTCGAGAGGTACAGATCGGCTCCGATGTCGCCCTCTGCAGGACGGATGATCGCTTCACCGTCCAAAAGCGTCCGGCCGGCGAGCTCCTCGACCTCTGCCACGGCATTCAGAACCCCCCGTGTGACGTCCTCGTAGGGGGCCTCCACCGTCGTCGGCGCCTCGCCACGGGCAACAAGCCGGTATTGTCCATCCTGTTTTTCGATGAGTATGGCCTTGGTGGTCGTCGAGCCGCAGTCCGTAGCCAGTACCCTGGTGATGTCCTGTTCACTCATAGTGCGCTCGATTGTGATTTGTGATTGTCATGTTCAAGCAGTTTTCTACAGCCACATGTCGTAAAACTCGTACACGTGACACGCCTGTGAAAGCGGCGGGCATGATCGCTGCGCGTCGCATCACACGTACTCCCGGAATGTCTTTGGTGATGTCATTGCTTCGCCGTTTGCCGATTCTGCCTGCGCTCTTCCTCGGCGGCTTCCAGGCGCTGGATAAACCATTCGACATTCTCGCGGTCTTGGAGGGCTTCGGCGACGATATGGTAATCGCCTGCAGGGAAGAATGCCTCCAGAAACGGCTCGAAAAAGAGCATGCTCTGGCTG
>JAWODS010000299.1:0-8670 GCA_046483205.1 Armatimonadota bacterium
ATATGGCCGATGGTGATATGGGGGTTATCGGGGTCCACGACCGCCTGCTCGGGATTCTGCTCGAAGATATAATCCTGGTGGGTCATCAGGTACTGGTCCATCGGCGAATTTTGCCCCACGAGAATCACAAGTGCCTCGTCAGTGCCGCGTCCCGCCCGCCCGGACTGCTGCCACAGGCTGGCGACACTGCCCGGATAGCCGACCATGATGCAGGCGTCCAGTGTGCCGATGTCGATACCGAGCTCCAGGGCGTTGGTGCTGGACACCGCGAGTATGTCCCTGGAGGCCAGCTTCTTCTCGATCTGCCGGCGTTCTTCGGGTAAATATCCGCCCCGGTAGGCACGGATGGAATTGGCCAGCTTCCGTGATATTCGCCGGAGGATGTCGCGCGCGTTCTTGAATATCAGCTCTGCGCTCAGCCGCGTGCGGACGAAGGCGATCGTCTGGATCTGCTCCTGCACCAGTGTGGTCAGAAGGTGCACGGCCTCCCACCGGGCGCTCTTGCGGTCACCACCGACACGCCAGTCGTCGGAGCTGCCACGAGCGGCGGTTGCGATCGGCGGAGGGTTCCAGAAAACGAAGCACTTCGGGCCGCGGGGTGAGCCGTCATCATCAACAAGCTCCATAGGCGCCCCGACGATGTTTTGCGCGTGCTCTCTGGGATTATCGATAGTTGCAGATGAGCACACGAACTGCGGATCGGAGCCGTAATGGTTGCAGATCCGCCGGAGCCTGCGCACCACGTTGGCCAGGTGTGAGCCGAAAACGCCCCGGTAGGCATGCACCTCGTCAATCACGACGTATTTCAGGTGCGTGAAAAATCGGTTCCACTTCGCGTGATGGGGCAAAATGCCCTGGTGGAGCATGTCGGGATTGGTGAGGATGATATGTCCGCCGTCGCGGAGCTTGCGCCGCAGGTTGCCGGGAGTGTCGCCGTCATAGGTGCCCGCCATGAAGTCGAGGCCCTCATCCGGCATCTCGAAATCTCCCAGCCCCCGGAGCTGGTCCTGGGCGAGGGCCTTGGTAGGGTACATAAAAAGCGCCGTGGCCATGGAATCTTCGGCCAGCGTCTCCATGACCGGAATGTTGTAGCACAGCGTCTTGCCACTGGCAGTGCTGGTGACGATAACGACATTTCGGCCCTCCCGAATCTCCTCGATCGCCTGGGCCTGGTGGCTGTAGAGACGATCGATTCCCTTTGCGTTGAGGGCCTCCTGCACCGGCGGATGAAGCCCCTCCTGCAGTTCTCCGTACTTCGCGGGCCGGGCGGGGAGCCGCTGCACGTGCACAATCTGGTCCTGAAAACGGTCGTGGCTCTGAATGCGCTGTATGAAGGTTTCGGCGTCCATATATCGCTCCCGGTCAGTCGTCAGTATCTTTCCAGCGTTTTTTCTTCAGCCGACGGGCGCGAGATGCCAGCGAGTCACCGTGTTCGATAGGGGTGTCCTTTTCCGCCTTATCCGGCGATTTCGGGTCATCGCGGAGCTCTTCGGCCTCTTCTCTGGACATTTTCGGTCGGCCGCGGAAATGCGTCGGAGGCAAATCCGGCCCCTGCTTCATGCCCTTCGGTGGCTGGTTGCGACCCACCAGCGGATCCAGCTTTTCGCCCTCGATGCGTTTTGCGAGCTTCCTGCGGAGCTTTCTATGAAAATTGCGGCGTCGGCCCCTGCGTGTGCTCACATCCGGCTGCTGGAGATATTCAGGTTCCTCAACGTCAGGATATTCGGTCTGCACATCCGGATCTATGTGGTGGAAGACATCCGGCTCCCTCATGCGCTCCAGGCGCCGGCGGAGGTTTCGCTCGACGCGGGTCTCCTCACCGCCCTCGGAGTCAGTGATTGAGACGGTGTCGGGATTATCCAGGTTTTCTTCGTCGGCCAGAAGCCCTTCCAGGATCATGATGGCAGCGTCTTTGGACGGAATATGCCCCTCATGTAGTTCCACGTTCCACGTGGCATACTGCCGCAGCGGCTTGCCCACACAGCACGGGCAGCCTTCGTCGCAGGGGCACTCTTTGATACGCTGCAGTATGGCCGGCATCATCTCGTGCAGGCGCTCGTAGGCGGTCTCCGTAAAGCCCAGGCCCCTCGGATAGTGTTCATAGACGAAAATGGCGTTCCACGGCGAATTGGCGCTGCCGATAGAATGCGAAAAATCCAGCGTGTCGCAGGTGATAAACAGAGGGAGCATCATTCGGGTGGCGTAGCCGATGCCCCGGAGGCCGCTGTGGGCGTCCAGGCCCGCCCTGCGAACTTCCTCCATCAAATTCTCCGGTGTCACGATCCAGAAGGCCATGGTCTCCAGCTTCACATGCGGCAGATCCACCCGGTGCATCGAGATCGGGTCCAGTGAGTAGAAATGGATCTTTTCGTACGCCCAGGTGCGGCTGTAGGCGGTGACCTCGCCCCAGTATGCAGTTCCGGTGCCAAACGGCTTCTCGCGCAGGCGGTGGTCAATATGATGCACATCTTCGCCACCGATCGGCTGGGTGTAATAGTCAGTATCCACCCGCCGGACGGTGGCCAGCTTTTTGGCGTCGAGGTCCAGTTCGATGACACGGTAGGTGTCGCCGTGATGCATGTAAATAGCGCCCGGGTGCAGAATCGGGTGGGCGTCCAGCTCATTGACCTGCCCCAAAACGTCGCCGGTCTTTTCGTCCTCAATCACGACGGTGGCATCAGGCATCGCCCGCAGGCTCATTTCATGCTGCGGCGTCTCGTTTGTCGAGTGGTACCATTTACCGTCAATGTGATTGAGCTTTTTGTTCTCCTGCAGGATGCGCAGGGCGGTGGGGGCGTGCTCGCCGAAAATTGGGACCTCTTCATCCGCCAGCGGCAGCTCATGGGCCGCACAGCGCAGGTGGCCGGTGATGATATAGGGGTTATCCTCGTCGATGACGGCCTCTTCGATGGGGCGGCCAAACAGATACTCGGGATTGGTCATGATGTACTGGTTGATGGCGGTGTCCAGGCCGATGAGAATCACTAGGGCGTCGCGGCTGCGGCGTCCCGCCCGCCCGGATTGCTGGAAAAATGACGCCAGCGTCCCCGGATAGCCGACCAGCACGGAGGCATCAAGACCACCGACATCAATCCCCAGCTCCAGGGCGCGGGTGGTGCTGACGCCCATGAGATCGCCCTCGAAAAGCTGCTTCTCGATTGCCCGCCGCTCCTGTGGAAGATATCCGCCCCGGTACGGAGCCACCTTCTGCTTCAAATTCGGGGCCTCACCGTCCAGTTTCTCGCACACATAGCGGTAGATCATCTCCGCGGTCATCTTGGCCTTCGAGAAGGTGATGGTGGGGAAGTTGTTCTGCAGAAGCTGCGCCATCAGCTCGTGCGCCTCGACATTTGCGCTTTTGCGGGAATGCCAGTCGGTCTCGCGGAACCTGGGCGGATTCCACAGGACGTATGTGCGCTTTCCACGCGGGCTGCCGTCCTCGGTGATGACCGTGACCTCGCGCTGCATGAGCCGCTGGGCGAGGGCCGCGGGATTGCTGATGGTGGCCGAGCACATCACCACCTGCGGGTTGGAGCCGTAGTGGTGACACACGCGCCAGAATCGCCGCATCAGGTTTGCCATGTTGGAGCCGAAGATGCCGTTATAAACGTGGATTTCGTCCAGCACCAGCAGCTTGAGATTGGAGAGAAACTCCGCCCATCTGGCATGTCCGGGCATCAGCGCCGCATGCAGCATATCGGGGTTGGAGAAGATGACGGAGGCGTTATCCCGCAGCTTCCGGCGCAGGTGTGATGGGGTGTCACCGTCGTACACACCGGCGTGGATTTCGTCCATCCCGGCGGCCTCCAGCGCACGGTTGAAGCCCTGGAACTGGTCCTGTGACAGCGCCTTGGTGGGGAAGAGCATCATGGCGCGGCCGTCGGGGTCTTCACCCAGCATTTCGAGCGCCGACACCACGTAGGACAGCGACTTTCCGGAGGCGGTCCCGGTGACCGTCAGCACGTTTTGCCCATCACGCACCGCGTCAATGGCCTGCGCCTGGTGGGAATACAGCCGGTCAATGTCCCTCGACTTCAGCGCGGCCTGCACGTGATCGGGCAGGGGCTCTGCGGTCTCGGCGTATCGGGCGGGGCGTGAGGCAACCTCGCGAACATGGACGATCTGGCCCTCATAGTCCGATGATGACTGGAGCTGTTCGATGAATTGGGCGGTATCAATGTCGCGGTTCAATCCGGCATCCTCACCATCAGGTCCGCCATGGTCAGCAGGTCGAGCACATTGTGGTTCAGTATCTCGATGATATCGTCAATGCGGCCGCTGCGGACGTATTCATGATACGCCTCGGGGATCTGCGCGCCAGGGATGTCATCGGTTCGCGAGCGCCCGCAGATGTGGCTCTCCAGCGTCTGGAGCTGGCAGTTCGGCAGCCGATCCTTCCAGGTGCGCCGCGAGACGTGCAGCAGGTCGAGGTGGGGGAGGTCAATATTGAAGTCAGTCCGGGTGGCGACCGCCCGTGTTTGCGTGTAGGGCCAATCAAACGATTTGCCGTTGAATGACACCAGCATCCCGCGCGCTGCAAGATCGTCGGCAAATGCAGAGATGACGGCTGGCTCCTCGCCGTAGTGGCGGGCGAAATACTGCCGTATCACAAAGCCACCGTCCTCAAAGCTCATGGCGCCGATGAGAAAAAGTGGCGTGTTCGAGAGGCCGGTGGTCTCGAGGTCAAAGAATGCGAGATCCTCCGGTGACAGGCCGTCATCACCCTCCTCGGCAACCAGCCGGCGCAGTGCCGAGTCGATGCGGTCAAACTCGCGGGCAAACTGCTCATCCAGAGAGACCCATGTCTCGTGCATCTCAGCCGCGGGGTGCTCGATGAGATAGGCTGCTCCCACCGGGGCCTGCAGCTCCCTGCCCCCGGTGGCCTCATTCAGATCACCGGCCAGGGCGAAGGGCTTCGGGGCCGGTGTCGTGTCGGGAGTTATAATCCTGGGAGGCTGCTCACCGTCACAGCCGTGGTCTTTGGCTCCTTCAGACGCGCTTGAGGAGGCATCAGATGATGCCCCAGATGCCTTTTGGGGGAACATGGAGTTGAGCTTTTTGCGGAGCGCCTTTGACCACTTCAAAAGAAATCCTCCGGCAGTAGATCAGGCGGCCCACAGCAGTGGCGGCCCGGGGAAATGTACGCATTCATTATAGCGTGATGCGAACACCTGTTCAAGTGGCCGAATCAGCCCTCGCCCCACCCGGAAGGCTTTCATAACTGCTCCGTCGAATATGTTCACCAACGCAGATGACAGCCGCTCCCGGAGGCCGGCTTGATGAATCACAAATACATTTCCGCTTTCATCATTACAGCGCTTTTGTTCACGGTGGCCTGTTCAGCCGGTGCAGCGGAAAACCTGCTGCAAAATCCCGGCTTTGAGAGCGGTGAGGGCGTCGCGCTGCCCGAGCCGTGGGACATATCCGGTGGGGATAATCCCAGAATGGGCCGGGAAATCACCGGCGACGCCCACAGCGGCGAGCGCGCAATTCTCATAACGGATGAATCCGGAGAGGCCCGTGACACCGAGCACGGCAGCGGCATCGTGCAGACCGTCCCCGCCGGGGCCGGGCAGTACTATCGTGCCTCATGCTGGGTCAAGTGCCTGGAACGCGACCAGCGCAACGCTGCGTGGCTTCAGCTTCGCTTCGAGCCATCGGGCGAACGCTATAGCACCCATCTCAATACCACCGATAACGAGGTCTGGGAGCGGTTCGTTGCACTTGGCAGGGCGCCCGAAGGAACCGACGCGGTCCGGGTGTATATAAAAACACTTCACTGGGCAACAAGCAGGTATGTCGTGGATGATTTTTCGCTTGAAGCAGTGGAGGTTTCGGACCAGCAATTCCCACTGATGAAAGACTACGGCTCCGAGGGGCTCCAGGAGGTTCGCGAGCTGAACCTCCATACCCCCATCGTCGAAAACGGCCAGACGGTTTCTCATATTTGCGTCCCGGAAGGTGAGGCGTGGAGTAAGCTCGGAAGAAAGCTCTCAGAAGGCATCAGGGAGAAGACCGGAGCCACCGTCCCCATCATCGAAGCAGGTGAAAACGCCCTGGCCTCCGATGAGACCACCATTGCCATCGGCAGCCTGAATAATAACTTCATCCTGGAGCGGATGTGGCTGAACCGGTATCAGCGCGTCGATGCCCTGCATCCGGGGCCGGGTGCATACATTCTGCAGACCATCCCGGAGCCCTACGACTGTCCTGAAGGGAAGAATGTGCTGATCGTTGGCGCTTCGGATTTGGAGGGGGCCCGGGCCGGGGTGGAGGCGCTGCTGGAGATGCTTGAGGAGGGCGAGACTCTCAGCATCGACGAGTGGATACTGGAGGTCTCCAATAATACACCGATGAGCGAGGACCGCCGGCAGGAGTTGCTGGAGCAGGATTTTTCGAAATACTGGCTCAAAGACTTCTGGCAGGCCGCCCTGAAGTATCAACAGACCGGTGACCTCGCCTACGCCATGCGGACGCGGAAGATACTCCTCGCCCAGGCCCAGAGATATGTCGATTACGCCAAAGATGAAGATGCCGATGTTACCGATTACTGGCCCGCACCGACCTCCAGCCGATCTCATCGCATCTACTGGCCCGAGGAGACCACCTCCGAATGGATCGGGGCGATGTGGGATTTCATCGAGGAATGCCCGGTATTCAGTGACGAGGACCGGGCCACCTGCTCAAATGCGCTGCTTTTGACGCTGTACGATCTCCCGCGTCACGTCCACGGCTGGGGATCACTTGCCGACAAAGAGACCACCGAGCCGCTGCAGTTCAACCATACGACCTACCCGGTGCTGGGCATCTACTTCCTGGCACGGTATTTCGACCGGTTCTACAGCGACGTGGATACGCACACAATTGACGATCTCATGAACAGGTCACACAATTGCTTCCGTGCGCAGATGGGCTCCTGGAAGGCGCAGGAGGACGCCACGGGATATTATTCAACCGTTCCGGGCCACACAATCATTTATTCCCTGGCAGAGGGCGACTATTCGTATTTCGACAGCGGGCGGGTGAAGACGCTGTGTGACTACACCATGGCCATCTGCGACAACGCCGGTGACCCCGCGAGCTTCGGCGACAGCGGCTACGGTCGCGGCATCTATACCCGAAATCTCGAATGGGCGGTGTGGTATTACCATGACGCGAACATGCTGTGGTGGCTGCAGCATGTCACCGGCCAGCGTGGGAGCAAATGGAAAAATCCGTACAAAGATATGGAGCCACAGCCGTGGGAGGAGATGGTGGGGATCACGCCCTTCCAGCTCTCCCGGTCGGTCTATGATTTCACCAAAAGCTACACCTACTACGGCGGCGAGCATGAACCGCCCAATGTGCCGTATGAAAAGAGCTTCGACAAGATCAGTTTCAGGGAAAATCTCGACCCGAACGGACAGTTTTTCCTGCTGGATGGGTACGCGCGCGGCGGACACCTGCATTACGACGGCAACGCGATCAACAAGTTTTACGCCGATGGCGAAGACTGGCTGATGGATGGTGATTACCTCGTCCGCAACACCACCGACCACAACATGCTCAGTCTGACAAAAGACGGCCGGTGTGATGAATACGAGCCACCCTGCGCCGCCCTGGAGCATCTGGCGGACCTCCCTCTGGCCAAATGCACGCAGACAAGCGTGTATGACTACAATGGCGCCAACTGGGACCGCAATATCCTGTGGCTGCCGGGAGATTTCGTGTGCCTGGTGGACCGCGTGGAGGCCGCCGAGCCCGGTGAGTTCAACTGCGAGATTATCTTCAAAATGATCGACCGCGGCCAGGTGGGCAGCGACCGCCAGCGGATGCTTTCGATACGTCGCATGGCCGGCGGCAAGCCCGGAAAATTCGGTCTCAGCGTGGTGAATAATCCCACCGAAAATGTTGAAGTTGCGGTGAAATTCACGGAGAATTTTGCCCGGATGGATTTCCCCGTCACGCTCCCTGAAGGCGGCCCCTACCGCGTCCACATCGTCGGATACGGCATTGACGGGGGCACCGACAGCTTCTGGGTGCAGGCCGACGGAGGCGACAAAACGGCGTTTCATCTGCCGCTGGGCAAGTTCTCCCGGTCTTACGACAGCGGCGTCAACCCCAAGGAGGGCTCGCCGCCGAAGATGTCCATCGAAAGCGGAGAGCACCTTATGACCATCACCCTCCGCGAATCGCCAAACGTCATGCTTGACCGCGTGGAGTTCGTTGACGACGAGGGCACCCTCGTGAAAGCCGTGGAGGCCGAGAATGCGCCTGAGGTGCCTGAGGCGATGCTGGCGGACGCTCCGCCGGACCGGCTCTTTTACATCAAAAACGACGGTCACAGCAGATTCGTCCAGAGCACCCGTCTGAACCATACCCGCACTCCTATCCGCTACGCCCACCACAAGTTCGGCGATGTGCTGAAGAAGGGCGAGGCGGTCAGCAACCAGGCGATTTTCTTCAATACCAACGCCGCCGAAAACGCGGACTTCGACCTGCGACGGCTGAACCAGGATGCCTGCATGATTACGGAAAACCGGGAACCGCTGGGCTTTTTCTTCACCGCCCCCGGCAGCATTGATCTGCCCGCACAACTGGCGACAGATGCGCCGATGGGGTATCTCTCGGAGGATGCAATCGCCCTCTGTGACGCCAGCCGCGCCGGCGCAATATCGGCGGATGTGCCCG
>JAWODS010000363.1:0-11458 GCA_046483205.1 Armatimonadota bacterium
TTGCCGACCGTCACGACATCCGGGCGGGTGTCGTAATGCTCCATTGCGAAGTATTTGCCGGTGCGTCCCATGCTCGTGAGGACCTCATCGGCCATCAGCAGCATGTCGCGCTCGTCGCAGAATTTCCGCAGCTTCGGGAAAAAGTCATCGGGCGGAAACACCGAGCCCGCCCAGCCCTGGATCGGCTCCAACACGATGGCGGCGACGTTATGGGTGGTCGCGTTTTCGATAAACTCATCGTAAAAATTAAGGTATGCGTCGGTGTCAATCTCGCCATTGCTTTTCTTGAACATCGGCCGATAGGGGACAGGCCGGGGGACAAGGTAGAATCCGGGCGGGCGCGAGGGGCCGTAGATTTCGGGCTTCATCTTTGCCAGTCCCACGGCGTGTCCGGTTTTTCCGTGAAAGTCCATGAAGCAGGAAAGAAACTCATGTTTGCCAGTGGCCGCCCGGCATACCCGCAATCCCGCCTCCACCGCCGTGGTCCCGCTGTCGTAAAACTGCACGCCCGTCAGATCCCACGGCTGAATGTCGGCGAGCTTTTCCAGAAGCTCCACTTTGATCGGTGTATTGAAGTCGTGGCAGTTCATCAGCGTCTTTGCCGCATCCGCCACCGCCTCGCTCACCTTCGGGTGGCAGTGCCCGAGGGTGGTGACGTAGATGCCGCTGGAGAAGTCAATGTATTTGTTGCCGTCAACATCCGTCAGCGTGACGCCCCGACCTTCTTTGAACACGACGGGAAAAAGCCGCACCTGGCTGGAGTATCCCACCATGTACGACATCCCGCGCTCGTTTATGGACTTCGATTGCGGTCCGGGGATGGCTGTCTGCAGGTGCGGCACGCTGTCGGGGTCGATATTGGCCCAATAATTGTCCGAAAGAGGCATGGCTGTCCCTCCGGTCGTGTGATAATCGCAATGGCAGTCACTTTATATCACCGCACCGATGTGTCGTCAAACAAACCGGGGGAGGAGGTTGGATGATCATGGAGAAGGTGTGACCGACAGATCGAATCATTCGAGGGGGTGCGCTGATGGCACATCGTGAGAACATCGAGCTGCAGGGACCGCCGCGTGTGCACGCGCTGGGTGACGTGCACCGGCAGCTTGCAGAGTGGAATTTGAAAATGCCGGACGTGGAGCCACTCGTATTGGACTTCGGCCTTGACGATTTTGTAAACATCGGCGAAACCGAGTTCTGGGTGGCGAACGAAACCGAGCACGGATACTGCGGCAAGTTCCTGTTTGTTTTCGATGACCAGACCTGCCCGTACCACCACCATAAGGTGAAGCACGAGACGTTTTTTGTGGTGAAGGGTGAGGTGCGCATGATCATTGAGGACGAGGAGCGAGACCTTGAAGAGGGCGCCAGTGTCGTCATGCCCCCGAATACGGGTCATTCGTTCACCGGCCTGGGACCGGCGCTGATCCTGGAAGTCTCCATGCCCTCGGTCCCAGGTGACAGCTATTTCCGCAACAGGGAGATCGGTGACGACGGCGTGATCTGAGGCAGGTCACGCAAGGGCATTCACAAGACGGCGAATGTGTGCAGGAATTAACCCCGTTTTAACAGGACGGCAATTCGTTCTTAATACCCGGCGGCTATGCTATAAGTGGTTGAAAACAAAGAGGCCGACACGCCTGTGGCAGGTCTCAAAAAAAAAGCAGGGGCCGCCGGGATGAAATCCACTCTCAAAAATATCGCTGACAGCCCCGTGACAGCGGACATATCCTCCGCCACGATCGAGCGACATGAATGCGGTCATCGGCCGCATTGCGATATTTTTGCCGCTACTTGCTTGACCCACCACACCGTGCATCATCGCCGAGCCTCTCGCCTCATCTCCAATCACAGAAACCAGCTCAGGTCCCGAACCGCTCGCCTTGAACACCGGCTCGCCGTCACTCCCTCTGCCCACACTGCTTCATGTCCTTTCACCAGCCACCGCCCCGTTCACCACTGCTTCGCGGCCACCTCCACGCACTTGCACAGGGCCAAAGCCATGCAGGTACGCACCGGATGATCACAGGCCAATTCCCCATCGGCCGGTGGCCGGTGCAGATGCACACGCACAGGGCATCCGAGAGGGTGCCCTGTGTATTTTGTTGTAATGACAGATGTGTCGGCCGCCTGACAGGAACCGGCGAGCGGTGACATACGCTCCTGCTTCATTCCAGCCGGTATCCGGGACACCGGTCGGCATCAAAAACCCCCGGCATATTTCGACCTTGCGGCTTTTGTTTACTATCGGTTATAGTGAACTTCCATTCGTTGGCGCACGTCGAACCATGGAATATCAAAAAGAAGCACGTCCTGGAGGCATTGGAGTATGCGGATGAACCGCCTTTTTCTGTTTACCGTGGTTGTCGTTGTCGGCTTACTGTTGTGCGCGAACACTCTCGCCGATACCGCGCTGGTAGTGGATGATGGTTTTGACGCCGCGCTCGATGGGAGTCTGTGGGAGCAGCGGATCGCTGCAGGAATCGAGCAGGATGAGTTCGCTCCCGGTCGTGGCCAGAGTGTGAGCGTCGAAGGCGGGCGGCTCAGCATTCGCCACGACGTCTCCGACGGCGGCGGAGCCGTGGTGACGAACCCGATACAACCGGTGAACGGGAAAGTGCTGGTCATCGCCAAGCGGACATATCTCGCCCCCGCTGATGAAGCATTCGTGGGCCAGACAGCGATTCTTACGCCTGCAGGCGAGCGCGCCAACGGTGTGTGCTACTGGCATGTCAGTCCTCCCGGTGCAGGCGATTCGGTGGATGCGTTCATCGTGGGCATGAAGGCCCGGTACACCCAGGAGCCGCAGATGGCGCCGGTGTGGAACACCTGGTTTGACGAAATCATCATCTGGGATCCCGCCAGCGAGACACTTACCTACAACACACAGGGCAACACGCCCGTCAGCTCCTGTTCCTACGGCCTGCGCAATGCCGCCTTTCGCATCGGTTTTTCTGCGTTCGGCATGACGCCCGGACACGAGCACCAGATTGACGAGGTGAAGATGTTCTGGACGGCGGCGGACAAGGCCATGCAACTGGCCTCCCGGCCTTCTGCAGCGCTCGAACTTCAGACAGATGACCGGCAGGCCGCCGGTGGAATTACCATTCCCGATTTTGACTGGCCGGTGCCCCCGGGTGCAGGCAAGGCCGAAACTCCGGCCCGCAGGCCCGCAGATGTACAGATATGCAGCAGCCCCTTCGAAACATTCAGCCCGGCGGGCCTGGTGCGACCGGTTCCGTACGGGACTTTTTCGCTGGTGGGCCGATACGAATACGGACAACTGCAGAATCCGCAGACGATCACTGTTCAGTGGACACATAACGGCCAGGTGGTCAGCACTGAACAGATGCAGATGACGACCGACAGCCAGTATCTGGACAGCGGCATATCAGCCGACGGTGGCTTCCTGCCGCCGGGAGACTATGTGGTCTGCTACCAGCGGGGGACCGACCGGCTCGCCCAGGGAGCGATAAGCATCCTGCAGCCGCAGCCTCTGCAGGGCGATGCTCAGACGGTGTACCAGAATGCGCTGAGTGAAGTGCAGAAGGCGGCAGATGCGATTGACCGGGGAGATTCTGCTGCAGCCAAGAGACTTGCCGAGCCCGTTGTGCCCGTCCTGGCCTCGGTCTTTTACAACACCCAGAGCGCCAACGCGCTGTCGATGCATCAGATCGCCAGATCAATCGTGGCGATCGGCGAGATGGAGGTCTCGGCCGCGGGCGAAGACACGGGGCTGAGCGCAGAATGGGCCCTGCGGGCGTATATGCACGCCAGGCTCGCGCAGGTGGCAGCCGAGGACGATAACATCAGGGCCGCTGCAGCGTTTATCGTCACCACACTGGAGACACAACTGCCCGAGCTCAAACAGGCATTCTAAATGACAAAAACCCTTTGTACATGTATTCAGGCTTACAGGAGGTGGCTGTTGTGCAGAAGTTGTTGTGGCGTGCCATTTACGTTCTGGCGGTAATCATCGCGGTATCCGCAGTTCAGCCGGTGTTTGCCCTCAGTCCCGAGGACGAACAGCGCAAGCAGAAAGTGGAGCAGTTGCTGCAGCAGGCGCAGGTGGAGTGGGAAAAGCCGATTCCCAACACCACCACGCAGAAGCCGACGAATCCGAAAGCCGCAGTATTATCAAAGACAGTGGCGGCGGCGAATGAGGCCAACCGGATCAGCGATCCGCGCACGAGGGTCACCCTGCTTCTGCAGACGGCCAATGCGCAGACGTCCTACACGAGTATCTTCGCCTACGTCGGCAAGAGCCAGTTTATTGATGAGGCATTCAGGACTCTGGCCAGGGTTCCGTCGCCCATCCAGCAGATACAGGATCCGCTGGTTCGCGCAAACCTGTACCAGCAGCTTTCAAATGCGTGGCGCGCGCTGGGGAAGGGAGCCCTGCACGGCACCCATGCCACGAACAAGCAGGCGTGTGAGAAGGAGCGCCAGAAGTACCAGGAGTTGGCCGACCGTGACCGGAAGTCCGCAGAGAAGGTGCTCAATCAGCGACAGACGCTCGCCGGAAGCAGCCTCACCTTCAAAATACCCGCCGGCTTCATGCCGCATGGATCGCTGCAGGATAACCCGTGCCTGCTGGCAGGGCCCGACAATACGCTGCTGCTTCTGCAGCACGGCTCCGGCACGGTGGAGCTTGCGCTTTTCGCCGACGAGTTCATGAACGGCATCGGCCCGGCGATGGGCGTGCCGGACCTCACTGTCTTTGAAGACAAATCCGTCCAGATTGCCCCTGGAGTTCCGGGCCTGATGCGTGTCGCGACGGGCACCATGCAGACCACTCCCGCAATCTTCGCTTTTCTGATGTTCACAACGGATAATGCGCATTACGTCATCGCCTATGTCACCTCAGCCACGGCGTACTCCACACACCTGGGAAGCTTCCAGGAGCTGCTGAGTTCCGTGCAACTGTAATGCGCTATTTGCCCGGACAATGACTGACCTGTGCCCCGACGCTGTGTGGTCGGGGCTTTTTTATGTCGGCGCAACCGCGGGCACGGGACCTGTGCAGGCGAAGGAGTGACGCGCACCGAAACGAATAGTATAATGGCACCTGCAGGTCCCCCTGTATTTGCACATATTGGAGACAACCCGGCGCTGCCCGGTGTGTTATGAGGAGTCATGATAATGGCAGAGTACGACGAAAACGGCCTCACATTTGATGCGCTGATGGACGACCCCGGTGGCAAAATAACTGAAGCGATGCGGGAGGGGCAGGCGCTACTCAGAGACAGCGACACCGCACAACTGCTTAAAGCCACGGGCTCGAAGATGGCTGATCTGCCCGACGCCCGGTTTCCCGACAAGCGGTGGTTTCAGAAGTCGTACGGGCGCGAGGTCACCGACCGGCCCGATGATCTGATGGTCGGAGACGGCATGTTTTATCTGACCGAGCAGAAGAAGCTTTTTCTGGACTGCACGGGCGGGCATTACCAGATGACCTGGGGATACGATCATCCGGCCCTGCAGCGGATGGTGCAGGACAGTGTTGATCGGGGGATTGTGTGGGATAACCACAGCAACATTCCCGCGGCTCCCGTCAAGCGCCTGTCACAGCGGCTCATCGAGCTCGCCAACCCCGGCGCAGACCTCGACGAGTTGCAGCAGGATGACAGCAGGCTGAATACGGTCCTCCTTGGGTGCGTCACCGGCACCGTTGCCTGCGGGGCGGCCATGAAAATGATGCTGAAGCTGTATGAGCGGGATAAATCCAAAGACGGCACCCCCGTCTTCATCACCCTTGACGGCAACTACCACGGCTCCGACATCTTCGCCCAGCACCTGCGCGGAATGTGGAACGACTATTTCACCAACGTCGAGGTCGTGATGGTGCAGCCGAACGATCCGGAGGAAATCGAGCAGGTATTTTCACACTACGGCGAGCGTGTGGCAGGCTTCTGGGCCGAGCCGATCATGATGAACCGCGAGGGGATCGTCATCGACCCGTCGTATTTCAAGCTGGTGCGGTCGCTGTGTGACCACAACGGCGCACTTCTGGCATTCGACGAGATACAGACCGGCTTCTGGTGTCCGGAAGTGCTTTACACCCACCGCATCGGTGTCGAGCCGGATTTCATTATCCTCGGCAAGGGCATGACGGCCGGCTTCCATCCGCTGGCGGCGGTGCTGTATCGGGGAGAGCTGGATGTGCTCGAAAAATACGATGCCATCAGCACCAATGGTGGCGCGGCGCTGGCGGCATATATCGCCCTCGGCTCCATCGAGCTGATACAGCAGCACGCCGACGACATCGACGATGCGGGCGAGTACTACCACCAGCAGATAGGTCTTGTGGCCGAGCAGTTCCCGGAAATCATCCAGGAGTGCCGGGGCGCCGCGCACATGACCGCCATGAAGTTTCACGGCCGGGAGGATGCGCTGGGCTTCCACAAACACGCGATTGACCGGGGCCTGTGGCTGCGTGTGCATGCCTATCACGAAGGCCACAGCACCATCCTGACGAAATTCGCCCTGCCGATGGACCGCGAAATCGCCGATTACACGGTCGCAGCGTTTACCGAAATGCTTGAGAAGACACCATGGAGAGAGTGACCCAAAGTGCCACAACATCCGCATTTTGAGCTCAATGACGTTGACCGGCAGTTCTGGGCGGAGCGGCTTGATCCACACCTGCCGCAGCAGCTTTTTGACGCCCATCGCCACATCACCATCCCTGACCACATCAATGAGGACGAAATCACCGAAACACACCGCAACTCCTGGCCCTTTGAAGTCGCACGTTTTGAAAGTATTGAACAGGCGCGGTTTGGCTACCGGGAGCTCTTCCCGGGCCGGCAGACCGACTTCCTGGCATTCGGGGCACCGCACATGGGCTGCCGGTACGAGCAGAATAACGACTACCTCGCCGATGGGCTTTCCGGGACGGATTCGGCGGCCCTGGCGCTGGTCCCACCGACGTGGGATACCGACCGGGTGCTGGAGAACCTCCGGAAGCCCAACATGATCGGCATCAAGGTCTATCAGGGGATGATCCCCGGCTTTTCGGGCGAAGATGTCAGCGTGTTTGACTTCTGCACTCACGAACACCTGGCACTGCTGAATGACCTCGGCGGCTGGCTCACCCTGCATCTGCCCCGGGCCGAGCGCCTCGCACATCCCGACAACATCGCCGAAGTGCTGGAAATCCGGGAGAAATATCCCAATATCGTGCTGGTGATTGCTCATATCGGCCGGTCTTACCCAGGACGTTATGCGCGTGAAGGGCTGCCACCGCTGGCGGATGATGATGGCATCTACTTCGATACCTGCGCAGTGCTCAATCCGGCAGTGTTTGCCGTGTCGCTGGACCGGATCGGCCCACAGCGCCTGCTGTTCGGCTCTGATTTTCCCATTCTGTACATGCGGGGGCGGCGGCGGTGGGAGGGTGACAAATACATCAACCTCACCAGCGGCGACTACGGCTGGAATACCGACCGCGAGCCGCCGGAGGTCGAAGCCACCTACACCCTGTACATCTACGAAGCGATGGCCGCGTGCATCGACATGACACTCGCCCTGGGCTTCGGTGAGGCGGAGCTGTCGGCGATATTCAACGACAACGCCCGCGGCCTCATTGACAAAGTGCTCGCCCGGAAGGAGTCATGGTAGTGGCTGAGCGGGCGCTGATGGGCGTTGACCTGGGAACCACCGGCGTGAAAGTCGGCCTGTTCGATCCCGACAGCCATCGCGAGGTGGGCATCGGACGGTGCGAATATTCCACCAGCTCGCCACATCCTGACTGGGTTGAGCTGGAGGTGGAGGAGTATTGGCGCGCGACCTGTGGGGCCACGCGCGAGGCGATGAAGCAGGCGGGCGGTCCTCATGTCATCGGTATCGGGCTGTCCAGCCAGGGCCAGACGTTCGTGCCGCTTGACGAAAACTTCCGGCCCCTGCGGCCCGCGATCGTCTGGCTGGACACCAGGGCGCAGGCTGAGACGGATGATTTAGCCAAGCAGTTTGACCTCGACGAATACGCCGCCCGCACCGGCCACGCCAGCCCGACTGTTGTTGATTCGGCGCCGAAGATCCTGTGGATCAAGCGCAACGAGCCACAGGTGTGGGCACAGACGCGCTACATCATGATGCTCCCCGACTATCTGGGCCTGCGCATGACGGGAGAGCGGCTGCTGGACATCAACAACGCCCGCAGCACCGGGCTGGTTGACGAAACGGAGGCCGACTGGTGGGAGCCGGGTCTTCAGACCATCGGCATCGCCCGGGAATGGCTCAGCCCGCTGGGGCGTTCCTGTGAGACCATCGGCACAGTGGCGAAGGACGCAGCGCAGGCGCTCGGTATAAACGAGGGCTGCGTTGTGGCGCTGGGATCAAACGACCAGCTCAACGGGGCGGTGGGAGTGGCGAATATCGAAACCGGAATCGCCTCCGCCACGGTCGGCACCGCCATGGCGATTATCACGACGGTGGATGAAATTGGGCCAAATGCGCCGGAGGGCCTGCTCGGAGGGCCGCACCCGGTTCCCGGGAAGTGCTATTTCCTCAGCTATGCCAAGACCTCCGGCGTGATTCTGAAGTGGCTGCGCGACCTGATGTCAGATGCAGGGGATTACACCGAGCTGCTCGAACAGGCTGCAAGTGTCCCTGCGGGCAGCGACGGCCTGATATGTCTTCCACATTTCAGCGGGACAGCGACACCGACCTTTCGCAGTGACGTGCGGGGCGCGTTTGTTGGGCTGACTCTGGGCCACAGGCGGTCTCACCTGGCGCGCGCTGTGGTCGAGGCGGTCTGTTACGGCGCCCGGGATTCCCTGGAGATGATGGCCCGCACCGGAGACAGGCCCTCGGTGGTGCGCACCCTCGGCGGGGCCACGCAATCGGATTTCTGGATGCAGGTGCTGTCAGATGTCACGGGCCTCCGCCTGGAGATCCCCCAGTGCACGGAGGCGGCCGTGCTGGGAGGCGCGATTTTTGCCGGGGTGTGTGCGGGCGAGTTTGAAACGATAGCAGAAGGCGCAAACGCCTTTTACGCACCGTCCAGGGTTTTTAAGCCCAACAGGACCGCACAGGCTGCGTACGATGAACATTATGCAGCATACCGGGACGCCATGCACCGGCTGTATCCCGGCGCACTGGGAGAAGACGTGTGAATCAGTTTGCGCACTGTTGAGGAGCGTGCGAAATGATGAATAAGCCGCGAGTCGGTATTTTGCCGCTGTACCTGGAGCTGTACAAGGAGGTGCGCCCGGAGTTTACGGAGACGGTGCGGGAATTTGCGGAAAAAGTTGCCGCGCGTCTGCAACAGGCGGGGCTGGAAATTGAGCTTGGTGATATCGGCTGCGTCGAATCGGAGATAGAGAGAATTGCTGAAAGCCTGGTGGACCGCGGCATCGATCTTCTGGCCACCCTGCACCTGGCGTATTCGCCGTCGCTGGAGGCCGTGGAGGTGCTGGGAGATCTCAAAGTACCGCTGGTGCTTTTGGACACCACGCCTTCGCCAACGTTCGGCCCGGACGCCACCGCCGAAGACATGATGGCGAACCACGGTATCCACGGCGTGCAGGACCTGGCGTGCATGCTCCGGCGCACCACGCGGCAGTATGACGTGATCGTGGGGCATATTGATAATGAGGAATTTGTTGGTGACGTTGTAAGTGCCGTCAAAGCCGCCCGGGCAAAGCGGCATCTCAACAACGCCCGGGCCCTCGTCATCGGTGAGGAATTCAAGGGCATGGGTGATTTCCGGGTTGACCCCGCGGTGCTGGAGAGCGTGCTGGGTATCGAGGTCCAGCGTGTCGGCATGAAAAGCGTCGCAAAAGCGGTGGATACAATCACCGACAGCGAAGTGAAGGACGAGAACAGCGCAGACCGGCAGCGTTTTGACTGCAGCGATGTGGACGAGAAAGTCCTTTCAGCGAGTAACCGGGTAGGCCTGGCCGTAAGGCGATTGGTTGAGGAGCAGGGTGCCACGGCTTTTTCCGCCAACTTCGAGTCATTCACCCGCGAGGCCGGAGCCCCGACGGTACCGTTTCTGGAGGCCTCCCGGGCCATGAGCAGAGGGATAGGCTACGCCGGAGAGGCGGATGCGATGACCGCCGCCTTCGTCGGTGCGCTGCTTCAGGGCTTTGTAGATGTCACCTTCACCGAGATGTTCTGCCCCGATTGGCAGGAAGAAACGGTGTTCATGAGCCACATGGGTGAGTGCAACGTGGGCCTGGCTGCTGAAACACCGCGGCTGGTTGAGAAGGATTACGCATTCGGGGACGCGGAGAACCCGGCGGTACCCGTTTTCAAGCTCAAGCCCGGCCCGGCGACGCTGGTGAATCTCACTCCGGGGCCGAAATACTGCTTCACCCTCATCGCCACCGCGGTCGAGATACTGGACCGTGGCCCGCAGGCCGGCTTTCCGGATGTGCCGCATTTCTGGATTCGGCCGGTCAACCACAGCCTCCGGGATACACTGCGGCTGTACAGCGAAGCCGGAGGGACCCATCATTCGGCCCTGATCCTGGGGAACCACATGGCCGCATCTGACCATCTCGCAGCAATGCTCGGTATCGAGTGTGTGCAAATCTAAACATTGTTGCCGGGGGAGAGCAGCGTGAACAGCAAATCCGTATGGGGCATCACCGAGCTGTTTGTGTGGATGTACGAGCAGGAGCGCACCGGCACCGAAGTCGAAGATATGCTGCAGGCGCACCTCGACTGTGGCATCAAGAACGTTATGTGGGCCCTGGGCCGCAGTGTGCTGAACTACCACTCCGATCTGCCGAACACCACCCTGTATTCGGGCGACGAGCGACCAGAGACCGAAGTGATCGGTGAGGCCATGCAGGAGCGCTGCTGCCTGCGGGCCGCCCTGGAGTTCGCCGAAAAGCACAAAATGACGCTGTACGGACGCCTGGGCATGAACCGGCATTATGCAGGGGGATACGGCGGCGGCCTGACCTCCGAATGGTCCGCGTCACACCCGGAGTGGCATTGTGTGGGCAAGGACGGCGAGCGCGACGGCAGCCGCATGAGCTACTTTTTCGAGGAGGTCCGCCAGGAACGGGTGGATATCCTCTGCGAGGCGGCGCGGATCGGCTGTGAGGGTATCGTACTGGATTTCTGCAGGCAGATCCCCATGATACGCTACCACCCCGATCTGGTCGAAGCGTACGTGAAACAGGGGAACACCGATCCCCGGACGCTGGATGTGGGAAGCCCTGAATTCATGGAATGGGCGAGGTTCCGCACGGAGTACGTCACGCAGTTCATGCGGCAGCTCCGGGACGCTCTCCGGGAGGTTGAAAGCGACATCGGCCGCCACATCCCTGTCGTCGCCCGTGTGCCCGATCTCGGGCTGAAGATGAATGTGATGGAAAGCTGTGACATCGAGACCTGGGCCCGGGAGGGTCTCATTGACGTCATCTGCACCGACCCCTTCCGATGGGTGGACCTGCCGACCTATCCGGACACGATTGCTCCGTACGTGCGGCTGGGGGAG
>JAWODS010000079.1:0-14921 GCA_046483205.1 Armatimonadota bacterium
AATGCCACCAGCTACGAAACCGCCGTGCATCCGAAACCGGGCGAGTGGACGCAGGGAACCCTGGCGGTCAATATCCCGGAAAAAGTAGCAGGAGAAACGCCGACAAAAGCGCGCCTCATTGTTATTGTCAACGGTTTCGAACCTGATGATAGGGTGTACATAGATGACCTCGAGGCCTATTGCCTTCCGGATTGAAACAGCGGCTTAAAGCCACAGGATAATATGACGGCGCACCGAAATTCGGTGCGCCGTCATAAGTCGAACACAGCCAGGAGCTGACAGGGCTACCACTCGTAGTAAACACAATCGAAGGTGCCGGCCACCCAGCTCTTTTTCTCGTCATTGAAGGTAATAGCAACTTTACCGGTTACCGTGCCGACGACGTCGTCGTATTCCTCGCTCTCTTCAAGGGTCCAGTCATCGATCTGCAGGGCGCATCCCCAGTCGGCATTGATACTCATGGGGCCCTTATCATCTCCCTGCGGGTACCAGTAGAAGGCATTGGTGGTGTCGAAATCCTTGTCGTCGTCGAGTGACATGACCAGTTCACCGGAGGTGCCTTCTTCGATGGGGAATCGGAGCTGGACGCCAGTGTCCTCGCTGATGATGTCGGTGGGTTCTTCCACCGCCTGGTCGGAGATCTCCAACTGGGCTCCGACCTGGTCATCGAGCTGCTGGATCCGCACGGTCTTCGCCTCGAAGGGCTCACCATTGATCATGCCGGTAATGGTGCCTTCCGGTATTGCGTCCAGACTGGGAGTCTCGGTCCATGAGAACTCATCCGGCGCGGCCTTTTCGGCATCCTCAGCCGGTGCGGCCGGCTCGTCTGGAGGCTCCGGGGGATCCTGGTCAACCGGCGGAGGTGCGGCTGCTTCGTCCTGAGGCGGCTGCTGGCAGCCAGGCACGAGAAAAAGCGACAACAGGACGGCTACTACGAGTGAGCAAATCATCACCCTTCGTAACATATACGTCACTCCCATATCAAAAACAGTCGCGCGGGGAGTCAGAAGAGCACGGCATTGCCGCGCCCCCCCCGAACGTAACAGATTGCATTATAATACGTAAATCATTGTCAGAAAACAATACCAGTGTTTCTGCAGCAGCCTCCAGGAAGGTCTCCAACGACCGAGGAGCGAATTCACCAACGCAGCCGGAATTGGTGTCTCAACGCATTTGATCTCACATCAACCGGGAGTGACGCGGCGTGGCTGATATACACAACCTAAAGGCAGATGTAGCCGTTATCGGTGGAGGTTTGGCCGGCGTCTGTGCCGCATTGGCCTCCGCACGGAATGGTGCGAAGACGATATTGATACATGACCGCCCGATGCTGGGGGGCAACACCTCCAGCGAGATCCGGGTGCACGCGGGGGGAGCCGACAATTCCGGGAAAAGACCGCATGCCAGAGAATCGGGGATCATCGATGAAATCCGGCTCGAAGAGGCCGTGCGCAACCCCCAGCGGTGCTATCAGATGTGGGATCTAATCCTGTACGAAAAATGCCAGGAGGAAGATCGCCTGGACCTGCATCTGAACACCACGGCGACCGGCGCGCACGTCGCAGAGGGGCGCATTACGAGTATTGAGGCGGACTGCCATCACGCCGAGCGGCATTTTGTGATCGATGCGCAGGTATTCATCGACTGCACGGGCGACGGGTGGCTGGCCGCCGAAGCCGGCGCCGAGTGGCGCATGGGCCGCGAAGGTTCTGACGAATTCGATGAGCCGCATGCCGCCGGGCCTGACGACAGGACCATGGGGGCATCGCTGATGTGGTATGCGGAAGATGTCGGCGTCCCCGTGCCTTTCGATCCGCCGAGTTTCGCCCGGGTTTTCGAAAGTGATGATGATCTTCCGCACCGTGGCCACGCGAACCTTGAGCACGGACACTGGTGGGTGGAATACGGCGGCGAAATCAACACCGTCAAAGACAAGGAAGAGATCCGGGACGAGCTGATGGCCTGCATGATGGGCGTGTGGGACCATATCAAGAACCGTTCGGACCACGGCGCCGACAACTGGGTGCTGAAGTGGTTCGGGTGGCTGCCCGGGCACCGTGAATCGCGCCGGGTCGTCGGCGATTACATGCTCAATGAGAATGACCTGATGGAGGCGACTGAATTCGAGGATCGTGTTGCTCACGGTGGCTGGCCGATGGACCGGCATCCGCCCGGAGGGATTTTCAGCGAAAAGCCGCCGGCGGACTTCCTGAGGGTCCCGGATATATACAGCATCCCCCTCCGGTCGCTGTACGCGCGCGACCTGGAGAATCTGTTCGTGGCCGGGCGCTGCGCCTCATGCACGCACATGGCAATGTCCTCTACGCGTCTTGCCGCCACAGGCGCGGCGATGGGACAGGCTGTGGGTGCGGCGGCGGCGATGTGTGCGGATCGGGACTGCACACCACGCGACATCGTCTCTGATCATATCCAGGACCTGCAGCAGCAGCTTCTCAAAGACGATCAGTATATTCCGGACCTTGCAGCAGATGATCCCGACGATCTCGCACGGAAGGCAGCCGTGAGCGCATCCTCCCAAACCGATGACGGGGAACCTGCAAAGGTCCTCGATGGCGTGACCCGCTTCCGGAAGGGTGACGGCCACGCGTGGGTCTCCGACCCCGAGCAGCATCGCCCGCAGTGGATCGAGCTGCAGTTGCCGCAGGAGAGGACAATCCGACAGATCCACCTGACCTTCGACAGCGGCTACGAGCGCCCGCTTACGCTCACCCTGAGCGATTATTTCAACGCACGAATGATTCGCGGCCCCCAGCCGGAGACCGTCGCCGATTATGTCATCGAAGCGGGGACGGAGGGGGCGCTGCAGGAGATGGTGCGCGAAACCGGCAACTACCAGCGCAAGATCGTCCACGACATCGCGCCCACAAAAGCGGACACCGTGCGCATCACCATCAACCGCACCAACGGCGACCCGTCAGCGAGGATATTCGAGGTGCGTCTGTACGAGTAGGCTCTCTCATAAACGGGGAATATGAAAACGGGGAATCCTTTATTGGACGCCCCGTTGATCTATGTAGGCTCGGTCATGTCTCCGATCAGCCGAACTGCACGACGTAGCCTCCGAGAATATCGGGGCCGAAGATGGCCATGATGATCCAGCTCACGCCACCCACCAGCAGATCGGCCAGCGCCAGCCCCAAAAAGAACGGCATGAGCTGTCGGAACAGTCTCGCCCCACCGATGCGGTGGACGATGGACTTGATGATCCAGGTGATGAAGAAGGGGCCCCACAGGGCGTAGCCGTAGTTGAGGGATATGGCATACCCCAGCGGATGCAGCGGCGACCGCAGCCACGCCCAGCGCAGCATAACAAGCACGACCGTGACAACGGCTCCGGCGCCGACCGCGACGCTTTGCGGGATGTTTGGCGGTCCGGGGGCGACAATCGCCGAAGAGACCTCGTTCCACGCCCGGAGACCGATCTGGATATTGTAGCCGCCGCTGGCTCCACCACCGTGCAAAACCAGCGCTCCATACTGATAAAAGTCCCTCAGATTGGCGTAATACGCCACCACGCAGCCGAGGATGAATGCGCCGACCATCATCGCCACAATTCCATGCTGTTTCATGCCCGTCCGGTCGGCGAGGGCTTCGTTCTCGATTTGATACCCCATCTGGGAGGTAAAATAGCCCCGGGCCATCCAGGTGAACGAGGTCAGCATCACCAGGTTTTTCGGGCTACCTCGTGAGATAAGGGCGTCGGTGCCAAACAGGTTTTTGATCGTTCGCGAATCCTGCTCGAAGGGAAATGCCCACATGCTCGGCAGTCCGGCCTCCGCCCGCACGCGGGAATACACAAAGCCGAACGTCAGCGTCAGCAGAAAGAATGGGAGGCTGTATTTCACCGAAAAGCCCATGATGTGGCTCCAGGCGATGATCGCCGCAACCCCCCCGAGAGTGCCCAAAAGCATCCACCTGTAGCCCATCGGCTCATCGGTGTCATCGATGTTGCCATCGGTCCCAAATGTCTTCGAAATGATGTTGCTGATATGCCCCCTGGCGACCCAGAAGGAGACCCCCAGCAGCGCCACGTATGCGCCCACGCCCTGGTTGTTGGCGTAGGGGAAGCCGGGATCCGCCTGCAGCCCGAACACCTCGGAAAACATCTGAAGCGCGGGCATCAAAATCCGGAAGAACCATCCCGAAAACAGGATGTCGAGTGAGACAAAGTATGCCAGGCCGATGAGCTGGGGGCGGTGGAAGAAGGTCAGGCTGCGAAATGCCGTCCACGGGCGTTCAGTGAAGATACTTCCAAGTCCGTAGCGGTCCGTCAGCGCCAGCACGGAGGGGTTATAGGCGTGCATGACATTCAGAAAATGGTGCAAGGTTACCAGCCCGAGGGCAACCCATACCAGCGGGTTTTTGAAAAATGAGGTCTTCGTCCCCGGCGCCTCTTTTTCGACAATGCTCACCGGGATAAACAAAAGCGGAAAGCGCAGCCGTTCGGCCTCCACCCACTGCTTGCGAAACATGCTGTTGAGGCACAAACCGGTGAAGAAAAACAGCACCATGAAGACCGTCCACATGCCCAGCGGATAGTACCATGCCCTCCACGGTACCGATCCGTCATCACTGCCCTCAAACATCTGGAGGATGACGCTTTCGTCATGCGGATAAAACCACTGGGGCATCGCCTCGGATATCTGCTGGAATTCGTTTTGAGGAGTGTTGAAATAGACGGATGCCGAGTGCCAGGGGATGAGTAGTTCGGTGATGCCGAAGGTCACGGGTGGTATCGCCACGACCAGAAACATGAAGATGACGATAAGCTCTTTTTTCTCCAGAGCGCGCCGGAAAATACGCCCTGACAGCGGCATGAGTGCCACCAGGAGTATCAAGCAAAAAACTGCCGGCACCGGAGGCACCGACAGCAGATATACGGGCGCATAGACATTCCCCGGAACCTCAACCAGGCTGGCCTGGTGAATCCAGAAAATCGAGATAATGGAAAGAATGATGGCAAAAACGATGGCTCGGGTCGTCACGCGTACATCATCCCTCCAGGCAGGGCAGCGGGGTTGAGTTCACAAAACAGGGAGCATGGGCTTCAGATTCCAAAAAGAAAACCCTGCCACGGCAGGCCGCAGGCAAGGGTTGCAGGCTTCTACGCAGTGCGCACAAAAACTATTCTCTTGGATGAACAAACAGCCGTATGGCGGTCCGTTCGTTCCCTTCGACCATCACATCGACAAACGCTGGATAGCAAACAATGTCAACACCGGAAGGAGCGAGAAAGCCTCGTGCTATCGCCATCGCCTTGATGGCCTGGTTCAAAGCACCGGCACCAATGGTCTGCATCTCTGCAGCCCCTTCCTCCCTGATAGTGCCGGCCAGTGCCCCCGCAACCTTATTGGGATTGGAGCTCGAACTAACCTTCAGTATGCCCACTCGTGCGGCCCCCTTTTTGCTGCGCCCATGCAAAAAGTAATGGCTGGAAATAAACTGTCTGAATTTACGGTGATGCTTTGCTGAACAATTGCTGCAAATACAATAGCTATAGGCCGACAGATTGAAGCAAATGCCGCATTTTCTATCAGCTATGTTTGGTCCAAACTACATGTATCTATCAGGGTGCCGAACACGTTTCCGCCTAAGCCGGCACTGCTTCCTGTATCCTTTTTATCGTTAATGCACGGTTTGTGTCAAGAGAATATTGCACAATCACCGCACAAAGCTCGCTATTTGCCCGTTTTGGGACTTCGAAACGCTCTGGAGTACACTTCACGAAACGGTCAAGCACTTCCTGCTTGTGCACCCCAATAATCGTCTCTTCCACCGGTCCGGTCATGCCAACGTCCGTGAGATATGCCGTCCCGCCGGGGAGTATCCGTTCATCGGCGGTCATCACGTGAGTGTGCGTGCCAACAACGGCGGCAACCCGGCGATCGAGATACCATCCCATCGCCATTTTTTCCGAGGTCGCTTCCGCGTGAAAATCCACCACGATGAGCTCGGCGCCGTCGCGATTGAGCCGCTCGATTTCCTTATCCGCCACCTGGAAGGGGCAGTCAAGTTCCCGCATGAAGACGCGGCCCATGAGGTTCAGCACACCGACAGTGACGCCGTTGTCGGCCCGGAATGTTCGCCCCCCTGTGCCGGGAACGCCCGGGGGAAAGTTGGCGGGACGTAAAAGGCGCGGCTCCTTTTCCACCAGTTCCTCGCTGCCCTTCTGCGACCATATATGGTTTCCGCTGGTGAGGACATCGGCGCCTGCTTCGAGCAGGTCATCGGCCAGCGATTCAGTGATCCCGAAACCGGCTGCGGCGTTCTCACAATTGCACACGCAGAAGTCAATGGCATGGTCCGCTTTGATCTGCTGGAGCCGTTTTTCCACGGCACGGCGTCCCGGCCGTCCGACGACATCTCCGACGAACAAAATGCGCAAATTACTGCCTCTTTCGTTCCGGGTGCGGCGGTGATCTATTTCGCGTATTCGACCGCTCGCGTTTCCCGGATGATGGTGACGCGTATCTGGCCGGGATAGTCAACTTCGCTTTCGACCCGGTCAACGATTCCCTTGGCCAGCCGGTGGGCGGCGAGGTCGTCGATTTTCTCAGGCTTGACGGTGACCCGGATTTCCCTGCCGGCCTGGATGGCATAGACCTTTTCGACGCCGTCAAATTCCCGGGCCACGCTTTCGAGCGTCTCCAGGCGCTTGATGTACTTTTCAAGGGTTTCGCGCCGCGCTCCGGGACGTGCCGCTGAAATGGCATCGGCGGCCTGGATGAGTGCGGCTTCTATCGACTGGGCTTCGACGTCATCGTGATGTGCCTGTACGGCGTGCAGCACGGCCGGGCGCTCGCCGTATTCGGACAATATGTCGAAACCGATGGTCGCATGCCCGCCCTCGCGTTCAGCATCCACCGCTTTTCCGATGTCGTGAAGCAGTCCGGCGCGTCGGGCAATCTCGGATCGCCCGCCGACTTCAGCCGTCATCCGGCCCGCGAGCATCGAGACCTCTTTGGAATGTTTGAGGACATTCTGCCCGTAGCTGGTGCGGAAATGCAGGCGTCCCAGCAGGCGGATGAGCTCGGGGTGAAGGTTGCTCACACCACATTCAAAAGAGGCGGCTTCGCCGAGTTCACGCATGCGCTCATCAAGCTCATCAGTGGCTTTCTGGACCATCTCTTCGATTCTGGCCGGATGGATGCGCCCATCACTGACGAGCCGCTCGAGGGCGATGCGTGCAATCTCGCGCTTGACCGGGTCAAATCCCGACAGCACAACCGCCTCGGGGGTGTCATCAACAATCAGGTCAATGCCGGTGAGCTGCTCGAAGGACCGGATGTTGCGCCCCTCGCGGCCGATAATGCGGCCTTTCATCTCATCACTCGGCAGGCTGACGACGGAGACGGTGGTCTCGGTGGTGTGTTCAACGGCGCAGTTCTGTATCGCCTCGGTCACGATCTTCCCGGCTTCACGGGAACAGATTTCCTGGGCCTGCTGGCGCTTGCGGGCGATGAGCTGAGTAACCTCCTGCGAGACCTCTTCTTCGGCCTGTCGCAGGACGATTTCTCTGGCCTCGCTCCGCGTCAATGCGGCGATGCGCTGCAGATTCTCTTCAACCTGCTGTTCGGCCTCTTCAATTTCAGCCTCGCGCGTCTGCAGGTTTTCTTTGCGGTCGATGAGACTCTGCTCGCGTCGTTCGAACTCTTCCATCTTGCGGTCAATATTGTCTTCGCGCTGTTCGAGGCGCTGCTTGGTCTTCTGGTTTTCGAGCCGCGCCTCTTTGAGCTCTTCTTCCACCTCATTGCGAAACTGCAGCATCTTCTCCTTGGCCTGCAGCTTTATCTCCCGCCGCTCATTTTCTACGGCACGCTCCATCTCCTCTTTGACCTGCTCTATTTCGTCTGCTTTGGCTTCAAGCTGCGTGCGCAGGCATGAGTTGGTCCACCAGGCGTACACAACAGCCACAAGCAGGCCGATGGCGACGATTGCCGCCGGTATAATCGTTGATATATCTGAAAGGAGATCCATCAATAGGGACACCTCCGTAATAAGTGCCGTCCATCACCTGTCGCCGGAACTGCGGATACTTCAGTCATCAGAGTCCAGGATCTCGATTGCGGACAGAATGTATTCGTGTTCGAACCCGTGTCTGCGCAGGTATGAGAAAATAGTCCGCTTCCGCTTTTCGGGCTCTCTGTCACGCAACTTCCTGGCTCGCTTCTCGACCAGCTCGTACGCCCATCGCTGCTCGTCTTCGGCAGTGACGGCTTCATAGACGACTTCTTCCGCCAGCATCCTGTCCACGCCCTCAGAGACCAGCTTTGCCACCAGTCCCTCGCGTCCGTATCGCTGCTTGAGTGCGTATCGCTGGACGCGATCTTCGGCGTACTGTCGGTCGTCGAGATAGCCGAGCTCCTGGAGCCAACGGGTTACTTCGGCTATGGTGTGATCGGCAAAATCATGCTTTTTTTGCAAACGGTGCTTCAGGTCCTTGCTCGACCGCCCCCTGCTTCGCAGAAGTCGCAGGGCTGCGGTTTTGGCGCGATGAAGTTCATCGGCCCGGGATAGTTTATCAAGTTGCCGGGTGTTAAGTTTGCTTCCAACCTCTATGTCTAACTCCTGCAGCAGTGATGGTGGACACTGCAGCGTATGTCCGTCATTGAAGCGGACGGTTGCCACCTTGCTGTCACCACTGCAGTCTATAGCGGCAATCGTGCTCAAGGGCACCAACCACCTCCCGGGTGATACGATGGGGACGGCAACTACTGTTGATCCTCCTGGTCCTCGGTCTCGTCTTCGCCCACGCCGGAAAGTCGCATATCCAGCCGGGGAAGGCCGGCTTCTTCGCGAACGGTGTTTTCGAGTTCCAGGGCGATATCGGGATTATTCTCAAGGAATTCACAGGCGTTTTCGCGGCCCTGTCCAAGACGCTCCTCGCCGTAGCTGTACCACGAACCCGCACGTTCGACAATATCGTATTCCTCGGCAACATCCAGCAGGCAGCCCTCCTTGGAGACACCGGTGCCGAAGATGATGTCAAACTCCGCCCGCCGGAACGGTGGAGCGACCTTGTTCTTTTTCACCCGCGCGGAGGTGCGGCCGCCGATAACTTCCGAGCCCCGCTTGATCGATTCCCGCTGCCGCAGCTCGATGCGCACCGACGACCAGAATTTCAGCGCCCGTCCGCCGGGAGTGGTTTCGGGATTCCCGAACATCACACCAACCTTTTCACGGATCTGGTTGATGAACATGACGACGGTGCGTGCGTTGGACACCGATCCGCCTATTTTCCTCAGGGCCTTGCTCATCAAACGAGCCTGCAGACCAACCTGCTGGTCACCCATCTCGCCTTCGAGTTCCACCGAGGGAACGAGTGCGGCGACTGAATCGAGGGCGATTGCGTCCACAGCGCCGCTGCGAATCAGCGTATCCACGATCTCCAGAGCCTGCTCGCCGGTGTCGGGCTGTGATATGAGCAGCTCATCGAGATCGGCGCCGATATTCTGCGCAAGCTCCCGGGGAAAGGCGTGTTCGGCGTCGATGAATGCCGCCGTCCCACCCATGCGCTGGGCCTCGGTGAGAACGTGCAGGGCAAGGGTCGTTTTGCCGGAGCCCTCCTGGCCGTACAGCTCGACAACCCGGCCGCGGGGCAGACCACCAACACCCAGGGCGAGATCGAGTGTCAAAGCGCCGGTGGGGATGACGTCCACCTTCATCAAATCGGGCTCATCGCCCATTCGCATGACGGCGCCCTCGCCAAACTGTTTCTTTATTTGGGACATGGCCAGATCGAGTGCTTCCTTGCGGTCTTCTTTGTCTGCCATTCAGGATTCCTCCGTGGTTTCGTCGGCATTCTCGCCCAGAACAAACCGCTCCAGCGGCGTATAGGTCGGTCCTGACGAGCTTAGTTTACTGGCGATAAGTGTGAAGCCGTCACACCGCATGGTGCCGATGTCAGCGTCTTCAGCCCGGGTTAAGATGGTCGTCAACCTGCCGATATTTCTTGATGACCGCACGCGCCCCACCGTACAATGCGGAACGTACGGCCGGTCCTCGGACTCGGCCAGCCCCGAGTTTTCAAGCACCTCCGAAAGACGCTCGTACACCGTTTTGACACCTGCCGCACCTTCACCAACGCCCACCCACAGCGTCTTGGGCCGTTTCGGATGCGGGAAGGCTCCGACGCCGCAAAGCTCCATATCAAAGGGCATACAGGTGGAGGCGGCCCGGCGGCCCGCATCGGCGTATTCCGATACACGACTCTGGGGCGTGTCGCCGATGAAGCGCAGGGTAATGTGGATGTTTTCGGCCTCGACCCATTTGACGCTGCAATGGCTTTTGGCAAGCCCCTTCTGAACGTCGCCCATGATGCCCCGCAGGTGTTGCGGGATGTATATTCCATAAAAAAGCCGCATCTGTTCGTTGCTGGACTGGCTCAATGTGTCGAAATCCCTCAGATGTGTCCTGCGATCTTCTTGCGCAAAAGGTTCAACGCCATGTGCGATGTCCGGTCCTTAAATTGCAGACGATCACCGGGCCAGAAGTGTTTTTCCACAACGGATCCGGTCTCGTCTGCGGCACACATGAAGACGGTGCCGACCGGCTTCTCCGGTGTGCCACCTGTGGGCCCGGCGATACCGGTGATTGCGAGCCCGAAGTCAGCCCCGATGAACGCACGCACTCCTTCGGCCATCGCCCTGGCACACGGTTCGCTGACCGCCCCGTGGTCATCAAGCACCGATTGAGGCACCCCCAGCACATCGCGCTTGACGGAATTGGCGTATGAGATGACACCGCCGAGGAAATAATCCGATGCCCCGGACACGTTCGTGATGCGGCTGCCGATCAGCCCTCCCGTGCAGCTTTCGGCCACGGCAACCGTCGCCTGCTTTTCCCGCAGCAGCTTCCCGATCACGGTCTCCATCGTCTCATCATCGACGCCAAAAATGTGGTCTCCAAGGCGCTCCCGGATGGTGTCTTCGATGGGGCCAATCCGCTCCATTGCCGCATCTTCATCGGTATCTTTTGTGGCAATGCGAATCCGGACATGGCCCGGGGAAGCGTACATGGCAATCGTGGGGTCGGCCTGGTCGGCTATAATGTCCGACAGCGCGTGGGAGGTGTTTGATTCGCCGATGTCGGCGAGGTGAAGAACACGGGTGAAAAGCTGCTGGCCCTCATAGCCGGTGCGCTCTTTGAGATCAGGGAGCACATGGTCCACAAACATCGCCTTCAGTTCCGGGGGAGGGCCGGGCAGAGCGTAGCCGACAGCACCGTCATACTCCACGCAGAAGCCCGGGGCGGTACCGCAGGAGTTGCTGAAGTATTCGGCACCCTCGGGAAAATCCGCCTGCCGCAGGTTGTTCTCGGTGGGGGTCCTGTTGCGTTCTTTGAAGAAAGCTCGGATTTCAGCAGCGGCGGAGGTGGAGCGGACAAGACTGGAGGAGGTGGCCTCGGCAAATGCCTCCCGCGTGATATCGTCCTGGGTGGGGCCCAGGCCACCGGTAGTAAAGACTATATCTGATCGATTAAACGCCAGCCGGAGAACTTCTGCAAGCCGGTTCCGATTGTCGCCTATCGTATGCCGATAGTAAACATCAACACCGATCTCAGCCAGTTGTCTGGAGATATAGGCAGCATTGGTATCGACAATCTCGCCAAGCAGAAGCTCCGTACCGACGGAAATGAGTTCTGCCTTCAAATCGTTAGACGCTTCCCGCAGCCGCCTGCGCCGTCCCTTTCGGTACCCGCACAACGCGTCGGCGGCCGAAATATATATTCGAATGCCCGTTGAAGGGCCTTTACATGAAATGAAGTATAACGGAAGTCGCCTTCCGGGTCAATTCCTGTTACCGAAGACATCACCCATAGAGTCTGATATACTTGCTGCAACACCATACAGGAAGGGGCATAACTATGTCGAGAATACACGCGTCCGTCACGTTGCTCGTGTGGGTGATCATGGCAAGTTCTGCAACCGGTGCGCCGCAGGTCGTCATTGATGAAGTCACGGTGCCACAGGACGCTGTCCGCGGCCAGAAACTGCAGGTTTCTTACAGGATTGCGGCCCGGGGCGACGATGTCTCGGTCACGACCTTTGCTGTATCCGGCGACATCCAGGAGGCTCCTGATGAATGGTGGAAAAATTCTCTGCGGTCCGATCCAAAATACCAGGTTTTTCACACGAAGCTGCAGGGGGAGCCGATGGATGCCATCGCGACCTTTGTTCCGGGCGATGATACGCAGGTTGGCCCCTATACCGTGTTTGTCGCCGTCATGGGAACCACCGAAAAGGGCTGGCATATCGAGCGGCTGGGAGCCTTCGAGCTGCAGGATGCGCCGCGCGTGAGCATCGATACTCTGCGTGAGGGTGTTGCGATCTGGCCGGGGGAAATCCCCGATACGGCGGCAGCGCTCGCTGACCTCCTGAGAGATCTCGGACTTGAGGCCAGCATCATCAGCACCGAGGACCTCAAAGATCCGGGGAGCCGATTGATGCGTGAGTGCGGCCTGCTGATTTTTCCCGACGGCGGCGCCTATCCGGCCGTGGCCCGGTCGGCGATCGAGGCGTGGCGCGAGGCCGGTGGATCGTTCCTGTGCCTCGGTGCGCCGGGCTTCCCGGTGGCTGTCAGGGAGACTGAAGGCGGCGTGCAACCCCGGACCTGGCCTGTCGCGGACATGCAGAGCGGGGACACCACTCAGACCTTCCATTCGGAGCAGGCCGACGGCACTGTCGAATACGTGTCGCCCGGCGCGGCGGAGACATCTCGGGCGCTGAAGGTCTTCTTTCATGCCGAAGCCGGCTGGTTCTACGCGACACTCCGGGCTCCCGAGCCCATGCCGGCTGAAGGACGTTACCTGGAGTTTATGGCCCGCGGTGATGAGACGACCGACAGGCTCTGCCTGGAGATCGTCGGCAAAGACGGCAGCCGCTGGAAATACTTCGTCGAGCTGGACACACAGTGGGAGATGTATTCGGTGCCGATCCGCGATTTCGCCATCTACGTGCGGTCGGATCAAAATCCCGAGCAGCGGGTGCTTGATCCCGAGAGCGTTGCTGATCTAAAGTTTGGGATCTACCGCAATCTTTACGAAGAGCCCGCCGAACATATTTTCTTTATCGATGAAGTTCGGCTTTCATCAGTCGCCCACCGGCCGGTGCCGCCGCTGTACGAACACGCGCAAAAATGGGCCGGGCAGTACACCTCTCTGCACGCGCAGCCCCCGCTGGACCTGTTCGGCCTCGTGGAAAGAACCCGCAAGCTGGAGGGAACCAGCCGCCTCCGGGCCGCCGACTCGCAGGCGGTTATCGCCGAACTGCACGCGACCGTCGAGGATGCCCGGGAGATCGTCCCGCAAATCCGGGACATCGACGACGACCGCCGGGTCCTCAACGACCCCGTCACCAGCCGGTGGCTGCGGCTTATCGAGACGGAAACAGTTGGTGATGCAACGCCTGCCGTGGTCGGTGGGGCGGTACTGACACACAGCGGCACAACCACAGGCTCCGCTGAGCCCCGCCGCGGCTTTCGCTGGGGATATATCGGAATTGACGCCGCCCGCGTGGCCGGAGATGAGCAGCTTGCCGCGGCGTTCACCTCGCTCGTGAAGTTCCTCACCGCCCCGACGGCGATGTACAGCCCGACGCCGGAGTTTGCCGCGGAGGGGAATGCTCTGCGACAGACGTGGACGGTTCCCGTGATGCATCTCGGTCGTGAGGCCCGGACGGTCTCCGTGACACTTCAGGCCCCTTCAGGAGATGCGTATTCCAGTTCTGCCCGCGAGCTTGAGCCGGGTGAAACCTGTTTCTTCGAGATAGCGGTGCCGCCCGCAAAGCAGGCGTTAAACCGCCTTGGTGGGATGCTGTCCGTGCAGGCCGGGGGTGAGACGATCGACCGGGTGTCCGTGGAGGCCGATGTGCAAAAGACTCTGCAAATCGTGGGCGAGTGGCTCACGACGAACCAGAAGCCGGAGGGAAACTACTCCACCTGGTATTACGCCGATGTGTACGGCGCCCGCGCCATGCGAGTGTTGAGCGAGCTGACAGGTGAGGATCGCTACCGGCAGTCGGGGCTGAAGATGCTCGATATGCTGGTGGAAAACCAGCGCGAAGACGGCGGCTGGTGGGTTGGATATGGTCCCCCCGGCGAGGCTGTTTTCGTCGCCGACGACGGCTGCATCGCGCTGGCGCTGGTGCAAATGGCGCCGTATATGGACCCCGAACGGAAAGCCGCCTATCTCGAGGCTGCCAGAAAGCACGTGGCGTTCCGTGAAGATTTCCGGCAAACGCCTGAAGTTGTCCAACAGCTGCAGGATGAGTACGGCGAGGGAGCAGCGGGCATTCTCCAGGGTGGCCTCGGTATCGGCTATGTCCTGCGCGATTATTTCGGCGAGCAGCGGTATGAGAGCCCACAGCGCGAGATGCGGCAGAAGCCCTGGACGCTGCACTGCAGCCTGGCATTTCTCGGCGGTCTGTGTTCGCTGCAGCAGGGGCCGCAGTACTGCAGGCTGGCTGCAAAGGACACCGACTGGTTCCTCGACCGCGTGGAGGACGGCAGCGATTCCGTCAGAACGGGCTACGCCAACGAAGCCGCAATCTGGATGTACGATACCCTTGACGACGATGCACTGCACAGCCGGCTGCAAAACCATCTGCAGGAGCAGTTCTTCGCCTACGTGCAGGAGGCGCCGGAGGGCTGGTGGCTGGGCAGTGATGGCCGCTATGCCCTGGCTTTGCCGGGGCTGGTGTACTGTCAGAGAGACCTTCCGGACGGTGAACAGCTCACACCACACCTCGCCAGCGCCCTGTGGGGGATGTGCACCGGGTCATCGCCGGATTCACTGCCCCGCATCCTGGCACGCTACCAGAAATCCAACATCGGAGGGGTGACCATGTATGCCTGCTTCGCCTCCGTCGGGCTCGCCGAGTTACTGGAGCCGTATTCGACGAT
>JAWODS010000091.1:0-4035 GCA_046483205.1 Armatimonadota bacterium
GAATCACGTTCGGCGCACGCACGTTCGCCGCCCCAATCCAGAGAGTCATTTTGTGCGCTCCGCCTCCCCCTCACCGCATTATCATCAAATCCGCGCAAAGTTTTTGCTTTTGCGCAGGAAAAAGCATGCCGAAGTGCCAATTATGTATTCACGAAGTCCGTGTGGCGAACTGCTTTTGATTTCGATACCAGCCTGTTCCGTGGCTTCTGCATCCGAATAAGGGCTCGACTCGGGCTGGAAGCTGGGCACAAGCTCCAACGACGTGCCCACCCGGGATTTGGCAACAACAACCAAATCCCGGGCCGAGCCACGGAGGCGTTTGGTTGTCGTGTACCAAACTCTAAAGGCTCTCGGAGCCACGGGGCTTTTCGGGGTTGATCCGGGCACTTTTCAAGCGTATCGGTGTATATGAGGCACTGTTTCTTTCAAAGGTATTCTCAGATTGATAGAGGTGGTTGCATGTCGCTTCGAATGATATGGGCAATCGTCCTGGTGCTCCTCGGCAGTGCGGCTCTTGCTGCGGCGCCACATCCGCGAATCTTCATCACGGCCGAGGATATACCGAGGCTTCGTGCCATGGCTCAACAGACGCAGGAAAATGCCCTCGGCGTCATCCCCGCCGACGCCTGGGCGGAAATTGTTGCGAAGGCCGACCGGCTGGCCGGGGCCGGCCCGTATCACTACAGGGTGAATATGCCAGGCCGCGAGGGTGGCCCCTCGAAGATCTGGGAGTACACCCTCTCCGATGAGCTTCCTCCACGCCACGACGATTACAGCCACTATCCGCCATGGACCGCGATGTTTCAGGAACGGGGAGACTCCATAACGACGCGTCTGAAGTACTTTCTGCTGGCTTATGTCGTGACGGGTGAAGACAAATACTTTCTCAAAGCGAAGGAAATCGTCTTCCACCTCTGCGCCTGGGACCTGCCGCTGTGGCATGACCCGAGCACCGGCAACCGCCCGAGCCTGGATACCAGCCACTGTGCAGAGTGGGTGGGTATTTTTTACGACTGGTGCTACGATGACCTGAGCGAGGACGAGCGCAGGACCGTACGTGAAAACCTCATCAGCAAGGCACTCGTACATGCTGACGAGCATCTCGATAACATGTCGGTGTATCACAATATCACCGTCACCGTCGCCATGGGCCTGGCGATGGGCAGCATCGCGGTGCTTGATGAGGAGCCGCGCGCTGAAGGATGGCTGAGACATGCTCTGGAGCGGTTGAAGCTCAATTTTGATGCGCAGGGTGACGACGGCGGAGCGATGGAAGGGCCCGGGTACGGCACCTATGCGACCGACAACTTTTCCGACGTGATCTGGGCGCTGGGGACGGCCGGAATAGACCACGACCTGCTCGACCACCCGTACATCCAGACCATGCCGCGGTACTGTATCAGCCTGCTGGATCCCGGCACCAATCAGCAGCCGTGCTTCGGTGACGGTGGTCCGAGACAGGGCTTTGGCCGTTTGAACCTCGCCCTCGCACTGCAGGGAGATACCGACGCAGCGTGGTACTGCAGGCAAATCGGCATGTTTGATGATGTCACCCCGCGCACGTTCATCGGCATGGATCCGGCCAGAGTCCAACCGGAGGCACCGGCCTTCAATCCGTCGGACGCGTTTATTGATATTGGCTACGGTATTCTGCGCGATGGGTTTCATGCGGAGAGTGCGTTCATGGCCTTCAAATGCGGTCCTCCAACAAGCCGCATCGGCCACAACCACTACGACCACAACAGCTTCATGCTCAGCTACAACGGGGTCTGGATTGGCTGGGATCCGGGCTACCGGAGCTACTTCAACCCTCCGATCCGCAAGTACACAGTCGGCACCATCGGGCACAGTACCATCGTCGTTGATCTGGATGATGAATACCTGGCCGACTACACCGTATCCAACCCGGGACACGACCAGATGAATCTCGCCGGGGGACGGATGGAGGAGTTCTTCACATCAGATCATTTTGACTACGTCCTCGGAGAGGCCGCCGATACCTACAACACCGACGAGATGACCGTTCTCGAACGCTTTGATCGGCAGATAGTGTTCGCCAAACCGCGCGTGTTTTTCGTGCGTGACAGCCTTCAGGCCCCGCAGCCGCATACCTACAGCGCCCTGTTTCATCTCGATGGCAGCGGCTCGTTTGAGATCACCGGCTCCAGCGCCAATGGGTGTGGCAGTTCGACACTGCTGCAGATTCATCCATTCTCCCCGGACGGCATCACTCTCAAAAGTGGTGTATATGAAGGGGCGGAAAGCAAAGGGCCGTACCTGGCTGCGACCACGGGGCGGACGGAAGCTGCCACCATCACCACAGTGCTGGTGCCCCGGGAAAGCAGCCAGCTCCTGACGAATACCGGCTTCGAGAACGGAATGGGTGGCTGGACGCCACGAACCGCCGAGGGACAGCGCCCAAACCATGTCATCGACACGGAAATCAAACATAGCGGGAGGGCCTCGGGGCGGATTGACAATAACGGCTACTACTACACAAACCGCTTTTCCCTGCCACCGGGCACGGAAGTGACATTCCGCTGGTGGGCGAAATGTACGGCCTCCGAGGGAGCGTCCTCCATTTTCTATCACAGCCACAACGGCACGAGCGTCAAGCGCACCCACGGACCGGCCGCAGATGTCAATGAGTGGCGGCAGTACGAGCTGACCGACGTGATACCGGAGGGCGCCACGCAAAGCGTGCTGGCGCTGCAGTTCTTCGGCGAAGGGCAGTGCTGGTATGATGACCTGGAAATCGAGGTCGAACCCGAGCCTGAGACAGACCAGCCCGCCAGTGTCACACCGATCGAGGATGGTGCGGGCGGCGCGGTGGTCGAGGTGGACGGGGAGACGTACATCATGATCTGCGGCACACCCGGGGAGCCGTCCACACAGCGGGTGGACGATCACGTCATCGAGACGGATGCAGAGATTGCTGTCGTGCGTATGGGAGCGGAGCAAACCCGTGCCTTCATGCTCCGGGGAACAACGTTCACCCTCGACGGTGTCCAACTGCGTCCGGAAGCCGGCGAATGGAAAGCAGGACCGGTGCGCTGAAGTGCCCGTCGATCGTCAGGTAATGTGCGTCAGGCGCTGTTACCGCCGCAGCGACGACCTGACGGACAGGGCCGTCAACCGGGCAGGAGCCACGGGTGGCAAAGAGAAGCGGAACGGTCACTTTGCCCACCGCGCCCGAACCCGGGTTCGACATCTCCGTGCTGATGTGGCGTCCGTTTCCCGATAGATAGCGAAGCGGACGAAACGCATACAAACCGGCGCCACGTCGTCAGCAACCGTCCCGGCGATGCCCGGCGCCCATTTGACCTCTCCAAGAATCGTGGCAACCAGAGGCATATGATCAAAAAGCCGGAATGTCGTAATACCCCAATGTGACCTGAAAACCGATCGGCCGTTCAACATCGCTGCGCTCATCTGTGAAAGCACCCGGCTGGCGGGATCCCACGGCTGTATCCTGCCACGCAGGCAAGAAACGAGCCCCAAAAAACCTGCAGGTGATGATACATCGAGATGAATCACCCCATCATCCCTCTGTACCATAATTCCTGAGGCTGACCTCAAACTCCCACATCCAGACCGCTCACGACACTGTTTGTGAGTTGATCGGGCTAATAGTGTGGCGGGGCAGGTGGAACGACATCACCATCGTCACCACCACCTTCCGGCGGGGCAGGTGGTTGATACCTGTCTTCATCTGCGGGTATGAAGACTATAGCTGTTGAGTACTTATCTGCTGAAACTTCGGAGTTGGTGTACACAACGCGCACACGGTATTGATACACGTGCTGTCCAGAAAGCGTGTTGGTGTCGATGTATTCGTCTTCTTCAGCCCCAACGCCAGCCACCAGGACAAACCCAGTTCCGTCAACACTACGCCAGATCTCATACCGCAATACGTTCAGCGAGGTACCGATGGGTGGATCCCAATTCAACTGGATACTCGTCTGCAGCGGGTTCACTCTAAGGTTGGTGACGGGGTTAGGAGCGCTTTCAGGCGGGGCAAGATCGTTGCCATAA
>JAWODS010000171.1:0-3941 GCA_046483205.1 Armatimonadota bacterium
CAATTGCAGTATGCGATAAAGAAGATCTGTCGCTTCGGGTTCTTCGAAGTCGCCAAGAATGGATTTCGTGTAGCCTTTGACTATTCCGTGGAATCGAGGACCTGCGGCTACGTGGCCTGCCACCGCATGAAGCGCGACACGAAGCCTTTTTGTTTATCATCTGCTACACCTGGCACCTCATTTGAGAGCGACAGATGCAAAGACGCAGCCATTTGTGCCGGATCTTATTCAGGGCATGTCCTGCTCGGGCTTGAGTGGTTCCGCCGGCTCATCAGCAGGCACATCTTCAACGGGCTGCTCGGGAGCCGGTGCACTTTCCACGTCGGGTGCCTCCTCAGGAGCCGGTGCACTTTCCATGTCGGGTGCTCCGGCGGGAGCGGCGCCTCCGCGTGACCCCGACAGGTCAATGTTGGAGAATTTGCCGGAAAGCCCCTCAATTTGCTCTTTAATGTTGTCGCGCGCTTCTTCCATGGCCCTGCGCGCTTCTTCGAAGGTTTCCTGCTGCTCGGCTATTTTCTCTTTGGCTTCGAGGATGCGCTGCTTCTTTTGCATCGCAAAGGCCGCCCACTGCTGGTCACCGGCCTCATTCGCATGGCTGGCTATGGTTGTCAGCTTCTTTTCGGCGGTGCTGACAGCCTCCATTGCCTCGTCAATCTTCATTTCCTCGGCGGCCGCCACGGCGTTCTCGACGTTTTTGGAGACGCTGTTGAACTGTGTCTGATATGTCTGTACTCGCTCCTGTTTGGCCTCGATTGCAGCGCGTATCGCAGCCTGTCGCTGCACGTGCCAGTAGATGGACAGTGCCGCGACGGCCAGGACGATGATGAACAGGACAATCGTCAGGCCCCGGACGCCGCCGGATTGTTCCACAACCGGCTCCTCAAGCTCGATGTCGTCGAGATCTTCCTCGAAGGTGTCCTCGGTCTCCTCGGCGCTCTCATCCGGTTCTTCAAATTCAAGGTCGTTGTCGTCAGCCATGCGCGTTCCCTCCCGGTGGGAAATTAACCACTTTCACATGCACCCGCTCACGTCCCGAGCGGGCAAATAATATTATACAGAATTGTGACCATAAAGTCAATCAGCATCTGCCAGACAGCCGCCCGCAACCACCACCATCTCCGCGCTTCTCCCTGGTATGCCAGCCCCGGTATAGCCGCTGCCGGTCGCCCGGTGCGGCTGCCGGGAGAAGAAGACCCGCGGAAAATCAGCAGTGAATATTATAACAAACATATTGACAACATGTCTTTTGCACAACAACCTGTGACGCTCGCGACGATTTCACCCAAAAAAGCACCCTCCGACGGCAGCGGGACCGTCACGTGCCGTTCTCCCTGCGCGCTTCGAGATATTCCTCTCCGATATTGACATCCCACACGTCATGGTTGGCTCCGAGGATATTTTCCGCCGCCAGCAGACCCGTCAGCATCGAATGGTCCATGTTGTTATAGCGGTGCTGGCCGTTTCTGCCGATGGAGCCGAAATTCTGAAATTTTTCCAACCACTGTCGGATCGTCGCTACACGGTCGGTATAGCCCGGGTCATACACCGGGTAGGCATGGGGCATGCGGACGACGTCCCCATCAACCACCGCGTCGGCTTCAACGAGTTCGAGTTGGGAAAGTTCGCGGCCGGCGAGGTCGATGATTTCTTCATCCGGCGCCTCCCACAGCGGCTCATCGCGCCACAGGAAGTATTCAACACCCACGCAGGTCATGTCGGGATCGGGCACCATCTCCGGCGACCAGCTCTTGTAGTTCTGGATCCGGGCGACGCGCACATCGGGCTCATGGACGTAAATCCACTGGTCGTCAAAGGGCTCGGCGGCGTCAATGATCAGTCCCGCGGTGATGAATGAGCGGTATCGAAGCTTTTGAGCCGCCTGCAGGACCTCATCGGGGGGCGGGGGATCAAACGCCTGCACCAGCTCTTTCAGCGGCATGCTGTTGAGGACGTACTCCGGGGCGGTCTCCTGCATGCCGTCCGGGGTCTGCATCGAGACGCCCGTCACCCGCTCGCCGTCGTGATGGAGCCGTGTGACCCGGTGCTGCAGGGCAAACCGGCCGCCGTGGTCCTCGATATCTTCCCGGAATTTCTCCCACATCATCCCGGGGCCCCTGCGGGGATAATCAAACTGCTGGATGAGGGTGGTGTGTTTGGTGCCGGTGGAGCTCTGCAGCGCACCGATGATGGCGCCCCACAGTGACAGCGACTTGATGCGCTGTGCCGCCCAGTCGGCGCTCAGCTCCGTACACGGCATCCCCCACGCCTTTTCGGTGTATGTCTTGAAGAAATGCTCATACAGCCGCCGTCCGAAACGGTTGGTGACCCATCCTTCGAAGCTGTCCTCCTCGACCGGAAAGGCCTGCGCCCAGAAGTAGCTCCCCAGGCACGCCAGCGATTCCCATATCCCGAGAGCCTTGAGAGCGCTCGATATTTTGAGCGGATAGTCGATGAGGGTCCCGCGGTAGAAGATCCGGGATTTGCGCTCCCGGCTGATGAAGTCGTCTCCCATTATCTTCTTCCACAGCTCACGGATGCGGTCAATTTTGGTAAAAAACCTGTGGCCGCCGACATCGAAACGGAAGTTCCGGTACTCAACCGTGCGCGCGATGCCGCCGAGGGTATCATCCATTTCGTACACTGTGGCGGGCGCGTCATGATGAGAGAGATGATATGCGGCGGCAATGCCCGCCGGCCCGGCGCCGATTATCAGGGTCTGGGGATTGTTGTCCATAGTGTTCTTTCTCAGGCAAACGTCGGGATCAGATAGGCAAACATCTCATAGAAGGCCACGGCGTTCATCACCAGCAGCAGGCCTGCGGCCCACCACCACGCGATCTTCCTGTTTTCTTTGGGCAGAGCTAGGGGACCGACAGCCATCAATGACATCGTTGCTGCAACCGCGGGAAGGGCGTAACGGCCGCCCTCGAAGCGCCCCGGGTTTGCGTACATGGCGTTGTGCAGCAAAGCGGCGTACGTCAGCGCCCAGGCGGCCACCAGCAACAGGCCCCCGGCGGCCTTCCAGCGTTTTTCAGCCTGTTTGCACCACCGGGCGATGCAGGTGATGGTGCCGATAAGTCCCAGCAACGCCACCGGGAAGGCCAGCAGCAAAAGCGGCGTCTCCACCGGCGGTCGCGGATACAGCGTACTCGGCTCCAGCGGTGGTGATGAATGCATGCCCGGCAGCCAGCCCACCTGTGACCAGGTAGAGCGGTACAGGCCGCTTATCGCCCACAGCAGCTTGCCGCCGAAGGTGTGGACAGGCCACTGTGAGGCCGACCAGGCGACATCGGAATCGAGCCGGCCCCACTGCAGGTAAAACCTGGCCAGCCACGCCCCGCCGGTCATGAGGAACGCCCCTCCCAAAGCCCCTGCAATCCGGCCCGCCTGCTGGAGGGGAGTCGTCCAGCCCCGTTTCTCTTCAAATTCGGCGGATCGGAAAAACGGGCTTACTGCAGCCATGATACCGGCCGGGAATACCGCCAGCAGTGCGTTATGTTTGCACAGTACGGCAGCCCCCGCCATAAGACCCGCACCGGCGGCCAGGTACCACTGCGTCTCCCCGGCGATGATGCGGGCCACCAGATAGAAAGTGATGGTGCTGAACAGCACTGCAGCGATGTCGTTGGAATGCATCGCACTGATGAGCTGATAATGCGGCAACCATCCCACGAAGATGAGCCCAAAGCCGCTGACGCGCGGGCGGTTTGGAAAAAGTGTGCTCAAAGTCAGATACACGAAGATGAGGGTGACGCCACCCAATACAACATTCCACAGGCGCACGGCATGCCACTGTGCGTCGCGAGACAGCCGGGCGGTGGCCGCATAGACGGGGCTGGCAAGGATGTAATGCAGTGGGGGGTGGTGGCTGATGGCCTGTGCGCGCTCGGCGGCCGAGGGCAGGCGGTGCTGCTGTGCGACAATTTCCAGATAGTTGAAAT
>JAWODS010000259.1:0-3083 GCA_046483205.1 Armatimonadota bacterium
GCGAAGAACATGTTCTTCACTGGCCTCTGGTGTCCCTCGTCCCAGCCAGAAAAAAGCGTCATCCAGAAGATTGTATATGGATCTCCGGTCGCCTTGTCATAGACGAAGGCGCTGAAATAATACCATTCCACATATTCCGGTCCGTGATAGATCGGGCCGTAGTGATAGCGGTGGTCACGTGGAAACTTGTAGAGTTCGTGCCCGCTTTCCGTCTCTATACCTTTCATTTCGCCCTCGCCAAAGGGCGTCGCATTGCCTCTTCCTGTAGGCGTTGGGGGGTATTCCGGGAATCCCCATTCATAAGAGCGGGGCGACGTCTCCCCCTTGAGCTGAGCCCAGACAGTTGCTGGCGCAGCAGACAAAGCTGTTCCCGACGCGAGCAGTTTGAGTAGAAGTCTGCGATCCATATCATTTCTCCCTTAAAACTGTCCGGTGACAGCACATAACCATGAATGGCGGCCACCGTGCCTGATCCTGCAAACACGGGATATACAAGGTAAAAACTCGAACCAGGCACGGCCACGTATTGAATCGTATTGAAAAGGACCGAGGAGAGTCTAATGCGTTATGGGGTGGCTGTGATGCAGAAGGTTCCACCCTGCATACCGGCTGTCGATCGATGAAGTGTGGTCCCGAGCTTGCCAACAGGGAATTACAGCGCTCGAAAAAATCATCACGGGTAGGCTTGCAGCATGCCTGTCCAAAAGGGATAGTCTGACGACAGGTCGTGGAGAATCTTACATGCGATTGCAGATAAGACGTGCCGCAGGTTGGGTGACGGTTGCAGTGTTGGGTCTGCCGATCGCTGCAACGGCTGACGAATCCGTGGTGGAGAGTTTTCGCTTGTCAGATGCGAGGGCATTGGTGACCGCCTGCAGCTTGCCGGAGGAGCATGCGCTGCATGCCAGAGCCAATGCGTTCTGCCTCGGATATATGTCAGGGGCGATGCAATTTTATGGGGCGGCCATAAAATCACCCGAGGTGACCCCCTTCGTCTGTGCGCCAAAGGAACTGTCGCGCGGGTCCCTCAGGGACATTTTCCTTGACTGGGCAAGATCCAATCCACGCAGGTTGGGTGAGCCGGCCATCGAGGGTCTGGTGCGCGCTGCTGTCGCAAAGTTCCCCTGCAACCCGTGAGGACCGAACAGATGATGAAACAAGAGGCGGGGCGCGGCCTGAATCGCCGGGGAGCCGGTCGGGTCGCGATGATGGGAGTCGTTGTTGCGAGCGTTTTGGGCTTGAGCGCCTGCGAAAATGCCGGCAGGAATGTCGCAGTGGGTGCCGCAGCCGGTGCCGCCGGTAGTGCGACGGCGGCGGCGATCCGCGGCGACGATGTGATGGAAAACGCGGCAGTGGGGGCAGCAACCGGTGCCGCGGCCGGTTTGGCCGGATCGTTCGTGGCAGGCTTCTTTTAAGCTGACTGCGAAGGCTCCCTTTCGGATCCAGTCCAGTCGCACGTTTTGGTCGCTTAAGCCCCGAAAACGAAAAAAATATCTGACGCGATTTCGACCGTTTGAACCTCTGTCGCCTTTGACATCTTGGTTGGTCGCGATGAAGGCGCAAATGCGGTCGGCGAATGGTTGTTGAAGGTTCTGCCAAGTTTATACGGGCTACCGAATGAGCGTTGTTTCGCAGATTGCCGCAGGAAGCTTTCTACTGGTTCTTTGCACGATCATTCATCTTTGGGTGGTCTCAAGGGTCCTGACGATATTCCGTGAGCGCAGCACGGACACGGCTGGAAAGCAGCCGATGGTGGATTTCTTCTGGCTTTGCTTTGCGGTGCTCGCAGCGTTGTTTTCACATACTGGACAGGTGTATCTTTGGTCATTTGCACTTTTGCAGATTGGTGCGCTGCGGGGCTATGAAGCGTCAATTTACTTCGTATTGGTGAGTTACACGACCTTGGGATATGGAGACATAATCCTTAATCCGCAGTTTCGGATACTCGGTGCCATGTCGTCAGTGACCGGGATCATCATGTTCGGCATCACGACAGCCTTTCTGGTGGCTGTCCTCGGGCGCGGTTTCTTGCGGAACTGAAGCTCTGCACGATATCTGCGCAGGCTTGTATCGAGTGACAAGGGAATCGGGTTTGGAAAACGCTGCGATGACCGGCGGTCTTGCGGCAGGGCGTGAGATGGCTTCAGAGTGGGAGGGGTGTCCAGGGAGCCGTCACAACCATGCAGATTTTCCTGTCCGCCTTCGACACGGTCCCCGATCCGCGCGCCAGTAACACGCGCCGCGACCTCGGGGAGTTGCTTATCATTGCCTTAGTCGCTGTCCTGTGCGGATCGGCATCCTGCGCTGAAATGGCCGCGTTCGGTCGCGCAAAAGAGAGCCTATTCAGGGCGTTACTGAAGCTCAAGTATACGATCCCGTCGGTGGTGTCTCGAAAGTGGTGCAAATTCCAGTTCGGCGCCTCCGGGCAAATTTCGATATGACGCGGCGGGGGCCGCCTCGTCAAGGACGGTGGGTTCAAGCGAGTGATCGACGGTTTTCCCAGCCATCGACCTTTCGCATCTGGATCTCGCCGGATGCAAGCAGGGCCCAGAGACGCATCGGCACCGTCTCTGGCGCGGGCAGCACGATCTGCGTCTTGATGCGGCGGCGGAATTCCACGGGTTCCGCGCGAAGGCTGGAATAGTTGGCCTGGCGGACATCGCCGGTGACCAGATGATACGGCAGCCCCAGCGAGGCCGAGATCGCCAGAAGCGTGCGGTACTGGAACGCCTCGTAGCCGCCGCCCACATCCGCCGGGCTGGAGAACTTCACATCCTCGCCGGGCAGCAGCACCTGCATCGTGCCGGGCTCGAGGCTGGCGATGGCGGCGCCATCCGGATCGGCCTCGTCCTCGCCCATCATCGGGTCTTCCGGCGCGGTCTTGGTGATGAAGCCCGCGAACATCGCCGCGGTCTTCTTCCGGTCGAGTTCGGCGTCGTCATACTGATCCAGCAGGAACAGCCGCACCATGGCGCTGGAGGTGTACAGCGACTTCCTCGTGGGCCTGCGGCCGGAGGGGTTCCTCGTGGCGCCCGTCCACGATGCCATGAACCGGCACCTGCGCGAGCGGCGGAAGGAGAAGG
>JAWODS010000291.1:0-5057 GCA_046483205.1 Armatimonadota bacterium
GGAGTGTTTTGTTTTTAAGTCGTTATTGTAGGGCGGGGGCTTGTACCCCGCCGCGAGTCTCTTCAGGCCCGACAAATTGCCCTGGCACAAAGACTCACAACCGGTGCAGCACGCCTTCGGTTGGAGTTTTAAACGACAAAAACTCCACAGGTCCGCGCCCTACAGGAAGGACATTCACGGCGCTTTTTGACTGTGATGCTCGATGAAAGCCGCTACTCCACCGGCTTTTTGGTGGCTTCGGCGAGGTCGCGGCCGAACTGGCGGCATTCCTTGATCTCTTCGGGGCCGGGCTGCCACTTGCACAGAAGGCCGTCTCTGGCGAGCTCAAAGCCGCCCCTTTCGAGAAGTTCCTCGATGATCTGGACGGATTTGGGCGCCCAGCCGTATGAGCCGAAAGCCGCGCCGAGCTTGTTCTGCAGCTTCAGACCACGCATCTCCTCCAGAATCGGTGTGATGCCGCCGAGTACCCCGAGGTTGAAGGTGGGCGAGCCGACGGCAATGGTGCGGGCTTTGAAGACATCCACCAGCACGTCGTTGCGGTCGGAAGTGGCCATGTGATGGATCTTGTAGGGGACGTCCTCCTGATCGAGGCCTTCACCGATGGCGCGGGCCATCTTCCCGGTGGCGTCCCACATGGTGTCATAGAGGATCACCGCGCTCTGTTCGGGCTCCTGTGCGGCCCATTCTTTGTATTTTTCGACGATCTGCATGGGGTTGTCGCGCCAGATGACGCCGTGGCTGGGAGCGATCATGTCAACGGGCACGTCCATCTCGACGAGCTCGTCAATCTTCTTCGAAACCTGGCGGCTGAAGGGTGTGAGGATGTTCACGTAATACTTAAGGGCCTCATACCACAGCTCATCCTGGTTGACCTCGTCATTGAAGCGGCCGGAGGTGGCGTAATGCTGGCCGAAAGCGTCATTGGGCATCAGGATATTGGCGCCACTGACGTATGTGAACATGCTGTCAGGCCAGTGCAGCATCGGGGCTTCGATGAAGACGAGCTGGTTTTTGCCGATGTCGAGGGTCTCGCCGGTTTCGACCGCGCGGACGTTCCAGTCGTGGTGGTAATTGCCGGCGAAGCTGTCAAGTCCGCGCTTTGAGACGATGACCTCGGCATTGGTGGCGTGGCGCATGAGTTCGGACATGGCGCCGGCGTGATCCACCTCGGAGTGGTTGGCGATGATGTAATCGAGATCCGCCGGGTCTATGATCTCCGACAGTGTCTGCATGAACTCGTCCTCATACGGCGTCCAGACGGTATCGACAAGGACGTTTTTGTCATCTTTGATCAGATAGGCGTTGTAGCTGGAACCGCGCTGGGTGGAAAGCTCGTGCCCGTGGAAATGTTCGAGCTCCCAGTCCACGACACCGACCCAGTAGATATTTTCAGCGATCTGTTTGTACATGATGTTTCCTCCAGTGGGTTCCGACAGTTGTGCGCTTTATCTTTAATTTTGTGTTCAAAGGGTCAAGGCCTGCTATCCTGCCTGTTACACCTTCAATATATTGGCGGGGCAGGCCGTGGCGCATTCGCCGCAGCGCAGGCAGTCTCTATCTTTCATCTCGCCCCCGTCGGCGTGTTTTGCGATTTCAAGATTCAGCGGGCAGGCCTGCTCACACAGCTTGCATCCCCGGCAGCCCTCTGCGATCTGCATCGGCTGTTTGTCTCCGCCGATGGTACTGGAAAAGGTGCCGACGGGACAGAACGAGCACCAGGTGCGCGGGTGAAACAGCACCGCAAGCAGCAGCCCGACGCCGGTGGTGACCATGCAGAGCTGCACGAAGACGCGGCCCCAGTGTTCGGCGCTGGCGGGATTGGCCGAGAGCCGAAAGACCATGAAGCCCATCAGCAGCGCAAACAGCACCCACCGGAAGCTGTATTTCCGCAGGAATGCGGGGATGCCGAGGTTGAAGCTCATTTTGCTCATCACGCGCTCCAAAAAGGCGCCGCGGGGACAGAGCCATCCGCAGACCCAGCGGCCGCGGAAGAAGCCGCCGAGCATCCCCGTGATCATCACCAGCGGAACGATGAAGCCCAGATATGGCCAGAACAGGCCGCCGATGATGACGATGGGCACCAGCGCGAGCATGATCCACTGTACCGTGCGCCGGAGCCTGGTTTTCTCTTCCGGCTCCGGCAGCTCACACGCCTGTGCATCCTGTGTTTCGAGTGGTTCCTGTGCCATTATTTATCACATCTGTGAAGGGAAACACGGCGATAGGAAGCCCCGGATTTCCCTGTGTTTGCCATAGGTTTTTTTGTGTATCTCAAGACAACAGACGTGGCGGGTGTCCGTGAGTTCAACCGCCACGGAGAAAATATTACTTTTTTCTAATATTCCATGCAAGGGGTTTGTGGCGGGTATGAGGGTGTTTTTTGTTGGGGGTGGTGATTGGGCTCTCAGGGGTGCAGAGATGCACGGCGGGTCAGCCTCAGACTTGCCGAAGGCAACGTCCCTTCGACACACCCCTCCATTACGGCAACGACACAGAGGTTGTTGTCTATGCCGTATGCCGGTGGAGGGGTCGGTCGCCGCGGAGGTAGTTTTCATCTCAGCGGCCGCAGCTTACGGCGGGCGGGGTGTTGAAGGCCGCGGCCATTGACTTGATACGGCTCATGAAATGGTCGGCGACGGGTGCATCGGCGAAGGCCGTGTCCTCTGACCATATCTCCAGCAGGCGGAAATTGTGCACAAGGTCGGATTTTCCCTGCGGAGACGGGGCCAGGTGGACGACATAGGCGTCGTCCTCTCCCCCACGCCACGAGAACTGCCCGAAGTGCTGTGGCTGAAAGAGCACTGCCAGGCCGGCCTGGCCGATGATGCCGTCCTGGTTGCCCCACTGTGCGAGGATGCCCGCATTCTCGTCGGCGAGGAACTCACTCACCGCACCATATTTGCGCATACCGACACCCAGCATTTCATCGGCGGGGCCGCTCGGAGCGACGTGGACTTCGGTGTCGATGAACCAGTTGTGGGCGTACAGCGAGTAGAAGATGGTCATGTCATATTCGCCGCCGAGGGTGGTGAAATCTTCGACATCCACCCGCAGGCAGCCGCGCACCGGACCGTCGGCGACCACCGTCTGGGTGTAGGTGGCGTTTTTGCCGTGCAGGGGCCGGGTGTCGCCCATGATGAGACCACCGAGGCCGAAGGAGTTGCCGACCAGGAAGATATCCACGGCCACGGGGTTGTCGTTGTGGTAATTGACATCCGCCAGATCATCCAGGCAGAGGCCTTTCATGGCCGGGCGCTTGGCGTAGCAATCCCACTGCAGGCCCTTCGCGAATTCGCCCGGGCCATATTCACCATACAGGCCGTAGGCGATTTCGGTGCAATCCAGCGCGGCGTAGCGATCAAAGCGCCAGCTTTCACGGGCGTCGGCGAATGAAGCGCCCTCCCACGGGGTCTCCAGGTGCAGGGTCAGCTCGACCTGCTCGCCGGGCTGGAGAATGAACGGCTCAGCGCTTCCGACGACCAGTGAGAACTCGTCTGCGATGCCGTCCCCGTCGAGGTCGTCCAGCTGGGCGGGGATTTTCGTGCCGTCGGGCATGACGGCGGTCATGGTCCGCACCGGCAGGTCGTAGCCGATCTGCGAGGCCGGGATGGTAATGACGGGATTGCGAACGGCGCTATCGGCGGGGTTGGTCACCGTCACGGTCATTTGCTCTGCGGCGGCGAAGGTGGCCGCAAGCGCGAGGATCAAACAGCAGATGGTCAGTCGAGATTTCATGATCGTCCCTCCCCGGGAATGGTGATTGGGTTTATCGATGTCAGATACCTGGACAGTCGTATATACAGGTTGTTTGTGGGCCGGGTTCCTGTCACATCCACGACAATGTGGCACTCACCACGGCCCCTCCGAAAGGCAACGGCAAACGGCCACGTTCGCTCAAGAGATGCCTGATTCTGTCAGTTGCAGCGCCCATTGCAGCAGGCGACCATACTGTTCAGAGCCTGATCGCGACCGGCGTCATGCGCATCGAATGGATGTCATGATTTTCCCGGCCCGGCGGCGTCTTCGGTGATTTTTTCGGTGCCGATTTTGGCCCGGTAGTCCTCCTCGGGCATGTTCTTTTTGATCCACTCCAGCCGGACGGCCTGGTCTGCTTTGGCGTTGGCGTCCACCTGCTCGGGATCCACGAGATCATGAAGCAGCGTATCGAACTGCTCTATGCGCTCGCTCTGGGCTGGATCTGCTGACAGGTCGTTCATCTCATACGGATCGTCTGCGAGGTTGTAAAGTTCATGGCCGTTGTTATGGTAGTGGATGTACTTGTAATCCCCGCTCCGCAGGGCAAACCAGCCGCTGGAAACACCGTGACCGTGGTACTGAGTGAGGATAAAGTCGCGATGGGTGTCCTCGCCGCGGGCCACCGGCAGAAGCGATTCGCCGGGAAGGTCGGCGTCGGGTTCTGACAGCTCGCGGTCGAAGGCGTCCACCAGTGTCGGGAACATATCGACATTGCTGACGGGCTTTGTGACGCGCCGGCCCTCCTCCACTCCGGGGCCGGCCATGATCATGGGCGTGCGGACGGATGGCTCATACGGCGCGCATTTCCACCACATGCCGTGCTGCCCGAGCATCTCGCCGTGATCGGAGCAGAATATCACGAGGGTGTCTTCGGCAAGGCCCTGCTCGTTAAGTGTGTCCATAAGCTCGCCGATCTGGTGATCTATGTAGCTGATAAGGGCGTGGTAGCCGATGACGTTGCGGATCCAGGTCTCCTCGTCCACCATCTGTTCGACCTCGAAATGATAGCGGAGGTCTTTGTTCAGACGGTTGAGATTCTCGATATACTCCGGGTCGGCCGGTGGGAGCTCGACCTCGTCGGGGTCATAGAGGTTGTAAAACTCCGGTGGGGCGTAGTGCGGGAAATGGGGCTTGATGAAGGAGACCCATAGCAGCCAGTCATCGGTCTCATTGGGCTCATCCGACCGCAGCCACTGGAGGGCTTTTTTCTGCACGCGGTCATCAAAGCCGGTGCAATCCTCTTTGGGGCCGGCCTTATCGCGTCGCTCGCTGGCATTGGTCCGCTGCATCACCGGATCGCG
>JAWODS010000423.1:0-12386 GCA_046483205.1 Armatimonadota bacterium
ATTCGCCCGCAGCTGTGCAGCATCACGTGCCAGCCGTGGTCGTGTATCGCGCCGAAAAGTGTCTCGTATCTCGGGGCGAAGAAGCGGTCGAAAAGCTCAGGCCTGATGAAAGTGCCCTGCTGGGTCCCCCAGTCGTCGTTCATGAAGACACCGTGCACCGCGTCACCGAAACGCCGGTGCAGCTCCTCAAACTGCCGCACTTTAAACTCCAGGATCATATCCAGTACGGTCTCGACGAACTCCGGGTTCAGGTACAGGTCCTCCATGGTCTGCGAAAAGCCCCGGAGCATGTGGAGCCGTTCGATGAGGGCGAAGTGGCTGGTCACAACCGTGTAGCGCTCACCGGCCTGCTGCAGCTCCGGCTCGAGACGCTCGTAGTAAAACGGATTTTTCGGGTCAGGGGGCGTGTAGCTCTTCAGGGCGGAGGCATCGGCGAGCGGATGATCAACAACCTGTCCCATATTCTTCACTTCAGTCGCCTTCCACCCACACCCCCAGTCGTCGGGCGCCGGGGTGTCGAAATACCATCCTGCCTCCTGCCGGTCCATCTCCCAGATGTCGCACACATCATCGGGGATATCTGCAAACTCGTGCTGCCAGAAGGGCAGGCGATCCGGCCGGTCAAATTCTATCGCTCTGCGGACGCGCTCTCTGGAGGTCATCATGTCGCTCCCTGCCTGCACTCTGTGTTGCAGGTGCTCAAATCAATTATGCTGCAAGGACGTCCGGCGGATATCACGGCGTTCACTACACGCCCTCACGCAATGCATCGCGCATCACTGCCGCCAGCGGACCGTTTGAACAGCTTCGTGGCCGATGCTCAGCTGTGCACCGCAGTCGGATGAGCCGACCCAGCCGTCGGCCGTCTTCTTCACCCACGCCGAGCCGGGGTCAGATGAGGCGATTTTCAAATCTCTGGCCTGCAGCCCCGGTGCAGCGACCATTCCGGCTGCCGTAAGAGTATTGTCTTCATAGCGTTCAACAGTCAGTGCGGAATTCGAGCCACGAGTGATCACATCCAGCTTCTCACCCCGGCGGATTGAGAGCACGGTTTTGTCGCCCTCGGTGGTGCGCTCAATCTGGAGCTGTGACTGCTGGCCGGCTGCGAGGGGCTCGATGATTGTCTCTATCCGCGACGGTGTCTCTTCGGTCCAGGTGTACAGCAGGGCGGGTGCCGGCTCGCCGGTCTCAGGGCCGGTCAAATGCCAGCCCTCGTACCGCGGCTCCGTCTGCCCCTCCACGATAGACAGAGTCACGTCATCTCTGGACACCGCGATAACCCCGCCCGGCCCATCGTTACTGGTTGCCGTCGCCCGTACGCCGTCCTTTGTGGCCGAGAGTTCATGGTTGAGCTGGTATTTCATCCGGTAGCTGTGTTCGCCCTCACCGTCCAGCGTGTCGAGGATGACGAAGTAGTCGGGACGCATGAAAAGCACCGCGCGGGTGTGGGTGACTTTCACGTTTTCGGGATCAAACTCGTATGAGCCCCGGACGTAATCGAAGACCGGGTTGGTAATCCAGCGGTTATCCAGCGGATCTTCGATATACCGCACGCGCCCATACCTGGTCTGTCCGAAGCCGTCCACGGTGATGTGATTGTGGCTCATGCCATCACCCGCGAAGGTCCTGTCGCCATATTCGTACAGTGGATTGCCCGGCGGTGGGTGGTGATAAATGTGGGGGATAATGTGCATCCCGTGGCCCCACACGCTCACCTCCCCGACATCGCCCTTCCCGCGGCAGTCATATTTATACTGGATCGGCCCGAACCGCACGCGCAGCGCCACCGCCTCTGGCGTCCAGTCCGAGCGCATGATGTAGGTCCCGGCATAGCAGCGATCGTCGGAGTGCAGCGGATAGGAGGTGTCTTGTGGGACCTCGCCGACTTTTCCGCCGCTTTCGATGTAGTCAATATCCGGACGACCTTCGATGCCCGGCCCGGTGTAGGAGCCGGCTTTTCGACCCGGAAGCTGCGTGGGCCAGATCATCCACGCGTAATGCTGGGCCATGCGTTCATAGACGGTCAAAAGCTGCTCGGGGATTTCGCGGCCCATCGCGCGCAGGTGTCCCATGGCCCTGGCGAGTGTCCCGTAATCCCCCCGGGCGACGCCCGGATATATCTCCACCGTCGCGCCGTCGGGATAGACAAAGCCGTATTCATGGGCATTGTGCCAGTTGTAGCGTTTCATGAGGTCGGCGGTGGCGCGATCGGCCCACTCGTCACGTTCCGAAAACTGGGGGAAAGATTTTGCAATGTACAGCGCGACTTCAGCCGTCCTCGGGCCGTGGTTGCCCACCCGGCATACCTCCACGGCGTCGAGGATATAGCGCTCATGCTCGACCAGGGAGGTAAGTATCGCCGCCAGGGCGTCCGGTGTCATGGCCTCAGATTTCGCCAGGTGTTGCACGAGTCGCGGCCAGTGCTGGACCCTCCGCATCGCCGCCATCAATGTCCATATCATGGCCGGATGCCCCTGCGTGTGGAGCCCTTCTTCACCGATGCGGCTGCGGGCGAGGCAGTCCGCATTATTGATTTTGGCCATGGCCCGGCCGTCCTCGACATCACAATCCTGGATGAATTCCATGAGCAAAGCGATAAGATGGCGGGCGTACTTTTCATCACCGGTGTAGTGATATGCATCCCCCAGACGCCGGATGTACGTCCCGCGTCCGATTCGGTGGTCAAAAAGCGGCCAGTCCACCCCCTCGGGCACGCGATACCATTCGATATCCTCGATGTCAGGGCCGTAATAGCAGACGGTGTCGCCCCACACGAACCGGCCCTTCAAAACCTCGTCGGCCAGCTCCGTGTCGTAATCCGGGCGTGGCTGCGGCTCGACCACCTCGTCGAGAGAGCGGAAATATTCCAGAAGCTCCCGCTTCGCCGCCTCCATGTTTCCTGCCTCCACCGCTGCTTTCACATCCGCCAGGCCGGGCAGGTCATAGTTGAGCTCATCGAAGAGCTTCACCGGCGGCACATTCCGGGGGATTGTAGCTCCCTCGATATCCTGCCCGAATACCGGTTGCATGAACGCTACCAAAAGGAGAGCCATGACGAAAAGTGGCACAACGGCGACAGATTCAGTCGGCAGTGACATATCACCAGAAACAAACATCGGTTTTCCTCCTGCAAGAGTTACTGGCGGCGTTTCGCAGCGACGAAAGCCGCGGTTTGTCTGAGACATGGAGGTGCAAGCGTTTGCCGCGTACAAATAGAGTCTTCGAACGAAGGAGACTTTACTCCTGCAAATCACCGCATCGAAACAACAGGTGGCATCCGGGATTGATTGATATGGGTATCCAGGTTTCCGACTTCGCACAGCATATTACCCCCGTGGGCCGCATACTGGCGATGGAGGACTGGTACGTCTGGGGCACCTCCGCCATTGACGGTCCGGACGGAAAGGTGCACCTGTTCTCCGCCCGCTGGCCTGCAGACACCGGTATGGTCGGATGGTGCACGCATTCTGAGGTCATCCATTCGGTCGGCGACAGTGCGGAAGGCCCCTTCGAGATGCAGGATGTTGCTCTGCAGGCACGCCCCGGCCACTGGGATGCGGGGATGGTGCACAACCCCACCATTCACAAGGCCGGCGACCGGTACGCACTTGTCCACATCGGCAACCGCGACGGACGCCCCTTCACCCAGAGCATCGGGATTGCGGTTTCGGATTCGCTGCATGGACCGTGGGAGCGTCACGCCCCGGTGCTGAGGGCCGGGAGCTGGACGTGGGACTGGCTTATGGCGACGAACCCCGCTTTGCTGGTGCATCCCAACGGAGAGTTCTGGCTGTATTACAAGTCCTGGGACCTCGCGGACAAAAAGCGCAAGGTGGGCCTGGCGGTCTCCGATAATTTGCTGGGACCGTACGAAAAGCATCCACAGAACCCGCTGGTGGATTACTCGGATGAGGGCAAGCAGATTGAAGACCCGTACGTGTATATGCAGGATGGCCGGATTTACATGGTGCTGGCCGACGACAACGAGGGCGTGGTCAAGCAGCACGCCGGAGCGATCATCCACTCCGAGGACGGTATCAACTTCTCCGACCCGGAGCTGGCCTATGACACCACCGCCGTCTATTTTGACGAGCCAGTACAGCGGTTCGAGCGCCCTCAGGTGCTCGTGCGTGACGGCAGACCTGCATATCTGTATCTCAGCGCAAAGGGCGGCCCGTATGATACCGCCACCTCCGCCTGTCTCCGCATCGACTGGTAATCATCACTCATCGTCCGAAAAGAGGGTTTTATATGCATGTTGAGCGCCCGCTTGATCCGAAGCTTCAATGGTTCCCCGAGGCGCGGTTTGGAATGTTCGTGCACTTCGGCCTCTACGCACTGCTCGGCCGCGGTGAGTGGGTGATGCTGCGCGAAGATATCCGGCGCGATGATTACGAGCCGCTGATGCATGAATTCAACCCCGCAAAGTTCGATGCCGACGAGTGGGTGCAGACGGCCAAACGAGCGGGCTGCAGGTACATGACCGTCACCGCCAAGCACCATGACGGCTTCTGTCTGTGGGATACGGACCTGACGGACTTTAAGATCACCACCACGCCCTTTGGCAGAGATCTCATCGGTGAGCTCATCGATGCCTGTCACCGCCACGATTTCCGCATCTGCCTGTATTACTCGCAGCCCGACTGGCATCATCCCAATTACGTCCACCGTCCCGGAGCTTTCAAGGACCTGCAGTACGAGCGCCCGGAGGACGAACCGGACTGGGAGAAGTTTCTGGAGTTCTATCACGGGCAGGTCGAGGAGTTGTGCACCAAATACGGGCGCATTGACGGCATCTGGTTTGACGGGGTCCAGCGCACCGAGGAAGAGTGGCAGGGCGAGGCCGTCTATCGCATGATCAAGCGGCACCAGCCGGCCGCGGTAGTGAACGACCGAGCGGGTTATGGCGATTTCTACACCCCGGAGCGCACACTGTCACATTTGACCTCCGCGGCCGGATACATGGTGGAGGCGTGTGAGAGCATTTGCCAGGAGGTCTGGGGGTATCACCGCAATCCCACGCTGTACTCCTCGCCCCATCTGCTGGAAAGCCTCATCCGGATGGCCGCCGCCGGCGGGAATTATCTGCTGAATGTCGGTCCGAAGCCGGATGGGGCGCTGCCGGAAAACTGGGTGCGGCGCCTGTATGATATCGGTGGATGGCTGGAGACCTATGGAGAGGCGATATACGGGACTGATGGTGCGCCGATGCACATGAGCGAGGACGTCGTCTATACACGGTCTGAGAACCGCGTTTTTGCGCACCTGCTGCACTGGCCGACCACAAACCGCCCGACGCTGGAGGCGCTGGCGGCTGTGCCGGAGAATGTGCAGATGCTCAACAGTGATGCGGATGTGAGTGTGACCGAATCCGAAGAGGGCGTGGCTCTCTCTGGAGTCCCCTCAATGCCCGACAGTCCCCTTCCGACGGTCGTGGAGTTGGACTTCGCCACCGATGAGATGTTCAGGCCCGTTCCTGAGCCGGGAGAACCGGAGGCCATTGAGCTGGACGAGATTACCATCCTCGCTCCCGACCGCGCCGCAGTTGGCGGCTTCGGCATCAAGGGTTCGGTGCTGTCGGTCTCCCCAGTTGACGATGAGTCCCGGGCGGCGACCGGATCGAGGACGGCATTCGCGAGTTCCTGGATTCCGGGGCAGGAGGTTGAATGGCTTGTGGAGGCCTCTGAGGCAGACTCTGTCAATGTCACCGTGGAGATCGCCTGCCCGCCGGAGAACGCAGGCGGACAGTTCCGGGTCACTGTCGGGGACACTAAGATGCACGGTGAGGTCCCGGCGACGGATGGTTTCGATGATTTTGCTGCGGTTGAGCTCGGCACTGTCGAGATCCCGGCGGGAGAAACGCACATCACAATGGAACCCGTGAGCCTGAAGTACGCCTATTGCTTCGGGCGCGTCGGGAGTGTGATACTGCGACAGGAAACCCCCTGATATACCTGATGTAGAGAAAAGAATTGACACAAAGTCTTTTCAAAACATCGCGTATCGGGTAAACTAACCGGGATAAAAAATCTCATCGGTTGGAAGGCAGGGCGGTCATGGACCACATCGCGGGTGGTGTGACGTCTCTCAGGGGCAGGAAGACCGGCATCGCACGAGCGAAGAAGTCGAAGGGTTTTGCCGGACAGCGCAGGTACTTTTCACTTCTCGCGGCGCTTCTCGCCATTTTTCTCGCCTCTGTGGCCTGCGCCGACCAGGTCTCGTTCGCTGATGATGTACCGCTTTCGCTGATGATCGCCGACAGCGGCTATCAGCCGTCCGGTTACTCTGCAACCAGTGTTGATCCCGTCTTTCCGGGCGATCCCGGCGATGTGCTCCTTCCGCATGTGCCGACTTCGCAGTGGCATTATGGGTGCACTGCAACCTCTGCAGGAATGCTTTTCAGCTACTACGACAATTTCGGCTACGTTGATCTATACGATCAGCCCATCCCTGACACTCTCGACAATGATACCACCATCATTGCCACCGACCAGCATGTGGCTGATTACTGGGAGGCGTATGGGAACACGGGCCCTGACCCATGGGAGCAAGAGGGGAGAGAGGACCACACATGGGCTGATTGTCCGGCGGATTTCCTCGGTACCAATCAGTGGAAGTGGGACTATTCATCATATCCGTCCACCGATGGCACGATTGACTCCAACTCTGATGGGGCCACCTCTGTCTGGACGCGCGGGGACGGCGAAAAGCTGTACGATTTCTCGCCCGGCACCGCTTACGGCACGCCGGACACCTCTGCCTCTCACGGGATGCGGCTTTTTGCTGAATCTCGGGGATACAACATCCTGGAAAACTACACGCAGGCGGTTGACGGACGAGTCAGCGGAGGGTTCTCATTCTCGGAGTATATGAGTGAAATTGACAGTTATAACCCCGTAATGCTCAATGTCACGGGCCACACAATGCTGGGGATGGGGTACAACACCACCAACGACACCGTGTATCTGCATGATACGTGGTCGAACTCAGTTCAGAGCATGACGTGGAATAGTGCGTATGAGGGACGGGACCTGCAGTCGGTGATCGTCATCCATTTCGACCCTTCCGGCCAGATCCCGGAGCCGGGGAGTCTCACACTTGTGATCATCGGTCTGGGGGCCGTATGTTATCGGCTGCGGCGGCGGGAACGGTCGTAATACTTCGACCACTCCAATTCAGCCATCATTCTCATCAGAAGGCTCCAGGTCGAGGGCGGCGGAGTTGATGCAGTAGCGCAGGCCCGTCGGCTCCGGACCATCTTCGAAGACGTGCCCCAGATGTGCCCCACAGCGGCTGCAGATAACCTCGGTGCGGACCATACCAAGTGTTGCATCCTCGTGGATCTGCACGGCCTGCGGTGAGATCGGCTCATAGTAGCTGGGCCAGCCGGTGCCGGATTGAAATTTTGCATCGGAGGTGAAGAGCTCCTGGCCGCAGCAGACGCAGCAGTATGTTCCCGGGCGCTTTTCGTCCCAGTACCTGCCACTGAACGCCCGCTCCGTGCCCTGCTGCCGGGTCACGCGGTATTGCTCCTCATCGAGCTGCTCGCGCCACTGCTCATCAGTCTTCTCGACTTTATCTGCCATGGATATTCATCCGTCCGTATTGACTGGTAATTTTGGGAGAATTGCTCCGACGTTCTCTTCGTACTGCTCGTAGTCGTCGCCAAAGACATCCTGCAGATGCCTGTCTTCTTCACCGATAAAGGTGCGAAACACCAAATACATCACAAAGGGGATGGTGGCGCCCGAAAGCGACCGCGCTGCAATCACCAGCCCGGGAACGATCAGCAGGATAAATGCACCGTAGATCGGATGGCGCACGTAAGAGTAGATCCCCGTCTTGTGCAGCGTGCCGTTGCGAAAAGAGCGGCGGAGTTGGATGACAGAGAGAAAATACACGACCCCGCCCGCGCCAACCAGGATTGCCCCCACGATCCAGGCTGTTGTTTGCGGCAGCGCCGTCAGTGTCAGTACCGGCTCATAGACCTTCTGCAGCGCGGCAGCGATCGCAGCATATACCACGGAACCGATGCCGAATTTCGGCCCCACGCCGAACCATGACATATTCCGAGCATCCGAGTCATCAGACACAGTATCGACTACTTCAGATTGAGGCAGCACATGGCGCTTTTGTTGCGAATGATGAGCTTTCCGTCTGTGATGATTGGCGCAGTCCAGCTCTGTCCGCCCAGCGGCTTGATGCGTCCAAGCTCCTGATAACTGTCGGCGGTCGCCTTGACCATGACCAGATCGCCGCCCTTGCCGTCGAGAGCGATGAGGGTCCCGTCAACGGCGATGAGCCCTCCGCGTTCGAACCCGCGTTCCTGCCATTTCACCTCACCCGTGTGAGAATACAGGCACACGAAAAACCCCGGATTGCCGATGCCAAAAACGTAACCGTTGTAGAAAACAGCAGAGTTGAAATGCGACTGCATGGCCGTGTTTGTCCACACCTTCTCGGCACCATTGTCGGTAATCTTAATAAGGCCGCAGCCCTTGCCATAATCCGTGTTGACGAAAATGTAGTCGCCGCCGACGATTGGAGTGGCGGCATTCACACCGTGCCTGGTCGGCCACGGATACGTCCACATCACCTGCCCGTCACTGGCCCGCACGCCCGTCAGCTTGTCTGCCGTGAAGATCACGTACTGCTCGGTGCCCTGCAGCGTCGCCTTCGTCGGTGTTGCATATCCGGCCATGCCGCTGGCTCCGCCCGTCCAGATCGTCGAGCCATCGGTCTTGTTCAGCGCAACAACCGGGGCGCGGTTGCCGCCGGGACAAAGAATCAGCTTGCTGCCGTCAATAAACGCCGAGGCCGCATAGTCCCACTTGGGCGATTGTCCGCCAAACTTCGACTTCATATTCATGGACCACAGCACCGAGCCGTCGGAGGCATTAAGACAGTGCACATTCCCGAGGCGGCTGATGGTGTACAGGCGACCTTCGTCGTATGTCGGGGTGGCGCGGGCAAAGCCGTAATTGTGCTTGCTGGCGTCGGCGTAGCTGTACCGCCACACATTCTGGCCGTTCTGAAGATTAATGGCGCGGACGATGTCGTTTTTGCCGGAGTGGTCGATGATGAAGACTTTCCCATCAGCGACAGATGGCCCTGCATAGCCGTTGTCACTGAGTGAGACCTGCCACAATTCTTGAGGAGGATTCTGTTTCCAGTTTTTGTTGATACCTGTGTCAGGAGCGATACTGTTCTGGTTCGGCCCGAGAATCTGGGGCCAGTCCGCTGCGAATACTCCTGCTCCCAGAGCCATACACACAACTGCCACAATTACTTTCATCCCACGAATCATAGCCACACCCCGAAATGTTGTTGGTAGGTTTGATGAACAGAAACGTAAAAGTGCTGGAACGAGTTGGGCAGGGCCGGAAACTGCCCGTTCCATCACCGGCCAAAGCAGTAGATGGCACCATCGGTGGTGCCGATGATCATCTTTCCGTCCGAAACCGCTGGCGATGCGGTGATGGGCGCTCCTGCGGTAAAGCTCCATACCTGCTTACCTGTTGCGGCCGACAGCCCGTAGATATCACCGTCATCGCATCCGAAGAATACCAGGTCCCCGGCCAGCGTCGGTGATGAGTCAATGGGACCACCGGCCGTATATACCCATTTCGTCCCACCGGTTTTCAGGTCCAGCTTGAATGCCATATTGTTTCGCGACACAAAGATCACGCCGTCTGAATCAATCGCCCCCGAGCCCCAGCTCGCGCCACCATTTTTGCGCACGTTGGTCTGCCAGATGATCTTCCCGTCACTGATGCGTACCGCCGCGTATTCGCCACCCATACCGGCGACATACACGTTTCCGGCGGCGTAGGTGGGAGCGGCGGCGAAGTTGGGGCCGATATCGGCGGCTGCGGTCTGCCGGCCCGTCTGCAGATTGACAATCCGCACGAAGCCGTCACACCCTGCAATAATAACCCTGCCCTGGGCCACGCACGGCGAGCAGTGCACCTGGGCACCTGACTCAAACTTCCAGATGAGCCGCCCGGTTGTCACATCGAGCCTGTAAAGGGAGTTGTCGTAGGAGCCGAATAACACGCTGTTGCCGGGAGCCGGTGTCCCCGAGGAGATAATCTTTCCGTCGGTCTCAAATGTCCACCGGCGCGAACCGTCTGCGGCGTTGACGGCGTGAAACATTCCGGCCTCGTCTCCCACCATCACGGTATTTCCGATGACGCACGGAGATGCGGTGATGCTGTCTGTGGCCATGTACTTCCACTTCTTCGTCCCGGTGGCGACATCAATGGCGACAAGCGCGTTTGACATGGTGCCGACGTACGCAGTCCCGTTAGCAATAGCGGCCGTGGACTCGACCGATGAGCCGGTTTCATAGGTCCACAGAAGCTGCGGTCTCACCGACAGAGGGGACGCCGCCCGTCCGGTCATCCGGGGAGTGGACCGGAAGCTCGGCCAGTCGGCCCACAGCGGGGTACACACGAGCGCGATAATCACAACACCAGCGGCTGTGTAATGACGCACGGTTGCATCCTCCATGACTATTCTTCACGCAGGGCCGGGATAAGCGGGCCGCGAACCACTGCGTACGCCGCGGCGCCACAACTTATCATTCCGACAGCCAGTATAGCTGATAAGACGCCCGATAGCACCCACCAGTTCACTTCAGAGGTGGCCGACGCAAGCTGCGGAGCCACCGCGATGAGCGCCGAAACCGTCCCCATCACCAGTCCCACCACCAGTAGGCCGCCGTTTTCGACAACCAGCGTCCAGGCGATACCGGCGCGATTGAAGCCGGTGGCCAGCATCAGGGCAAGCTCGCTGCGGCGTTCCAGGGCGCTGCGCAACAGAACCGTCACCAATCCGACAGTTCCCAGCAGCAGGCCCAGCCCTCCCAGGGCCAAAAACATCGAAAGATACGTGTTTTGCACCTGCAGGTAATCATTCAGCACGGCGGTAGTGGTCCGGACCTGAAAGCCCATCTCTCCCAGATTCCGCCGGAGTATCCGGGCGACCTCCTCCTGCCGGCCGGGCGGAGTATCGATCAGAAAGTATGCAGGGGCGGTGATGCTCGGATAGATCGCCTCAAAAATCGCCTCATCAACCAGCAGCTCGCTCTGGAAGATGCTGTTTGCCAGCAGGCCGACAAACCGAAACGGAAGCTCCTGCCCGCCGGGTCCCGGCATACTGTAATACTCACCCAGCCCCGAATGCAGCGTCCACCGGACACTGGCAGCGTCACCGAAGGCGGGGATGACGCCGGGCGTATCAGCCTGCAGGGCCTTCCAGCCTTCGGCAGAGTCGGAGGTCGTCGTGGGCGAAAAACCGCCGCGCTGTATCATCTTTTGCGGCACACCGAGTACCAGCGGATGCTGCGGCCGGGCGATATTCAAACAGCTTATATCCTCACCGGGACTTCGGCGGAAGGAGACGATTTCACACTCCTGCATGACCTTTTCGTCCGCCGCCGAAAAGCCGAGTCTGCGGCGGCCGGCCTCCGTCTGCGGGTCATATGGCAAAGGCACCGAGCAGGTCGCTTGCAGCTCGAACCCACCTGTCCCGGAATCTTTCTCAGTCACATCAAGTGCGGAGAGATCCTGCGAATTGGCTGCCACGGCCACGATGGTGAATGTCGCGGCCGCGATGAGACCGATGACAAGGAGACTGCGGCCTGAGTTGGCGGCTGCATTGCGCAGCGACAGGCGCAGGATCGAGCGGTTGGCGCCCGTGGATTGCAGAGCCCCCGAAAGTGCCAGTTTTGACGCAGACAGCGCGGCCAAAAGCAGCGCAAAACCGATACCGAAGAAAGCGATCTGTGGGGGGATGGTTTGCCACGCCGTGGACAGCAACGCCAGTGCCGCCGCGACAGCCAGCAGAACTCCCAGCGACCAGGTGGCCAGTTTCTGGCTTCCAGCTGTCGGAGCGGTTTGCGTCCGCCCTGCACCCCGCAGCAGTTCGAGTGCGCGAGACTGCCCGAGCTGCCTGGCGCTCCAGACCACTACAACCGTACCGATGGCAAGCCCCGAAATCGCGCCGATGATGAGACTGGCCGGCGTCCAGTGAAACCACAGGGCACCGGTGCGGCCCAGCGCGCCACTCCACCAGTTGTTCAGCGCCCGGATGATCCCCGCTGCGTAGCCCATTCCGGCCGGAACACCCAGCACGGTGGCGATCACGGTTATCGTCAGGCCCTCGATAACAAGCGCGCGGCCGACCAGAGGCGCCGGATATCCGACGGCCTGCATGATACCCGCCTGCTGCGAGCGCCGCTGTGCCAGAAGCCGCAGGAGCATCCCGCCCAGTCCTGCACCCGACAGCACCAGGAACATGCTCAGGCCCAAAAAGAGCTGGCTGAAGTCCGAAGTGCCCTGCGACGCCTCCAGCGCCATCTGCCGCACCGGTCGAAAGGCCAG
>JAWODS010000445.1:0-13283 GCA_046483205.1 Armatimonadota bacterium
CAGGCGGGCGTAGCGCTGCTTGGCGGTCTCCGTCAGCCCCCACACCCGGTGCAGGTTCATCGCCGCAAACGCCTGCGGGATGCCCACACCCTGCGGGCAGGGCATGCAGTAGTTGCAGCCGGTGCAGTACAGCTCCTCCAGCTTCTCGTTTTCCCGCACGGCCCGCAGGACCTGCTTGCGCTCCTCGTCACTCAGCGGCTCCTCGCGGGAGGCTGCGGCACAGTTCTCTTCGACCATCTCGATGGTATTCATGCCCGACAGCGCCACCGAGACGTTGGGGTTGGAAAGCACAAAGCGCAGGGCCAGCTCCGGGGTGGAGGCGACGTCATCCACCAGCTCACTCAGCTCGCTGGATGGAAAGCCGAGGCGCCCACCACCCACCGGCCCCATAATTTCCACACCCATGCCCTTTGAGGCGGCGTACTGGATGGCGGGCTCGTTCTTGCGGTCCAGCAGGTTGTATTGCACCAGCATTCCGTCAAACAGCCCGGTGTCAATCAGTGTCATGATGTTTTCAGGCGTATCGTGGCTCGAAAAGCAGGTGTAGCTGAAAATACCCTGCTCTTTGGCCTTCATCATGGTGTCGAGGATGTACGGCTCGAAATTTTCGCGGAAGTGTTCAAGCCTCAGGGCGTGGCAGATCTTGTAGAAATCGATGTGATCGACATCCATCCGCTCAAGCGACCGCTCGAGGTCCGCCCACCAGTCGTCGGCGTCGTTGCCGGGGCGGTATTTGGGGTTCTTGGTTGCAATTTTCACCCGGTCCTCGTACCCCTTGATGGCCTCCCCGACGACCTCCTCGCTCGGGCGCCCCGAGCCACTCGCGTAGCCCGAAGCCGTATCGATGTAGTTGACTCCGAGGTCGAAAGCCCGGCGTATCACCTCGACGCCGTAATCATCATCTTCAGGCAGCCGCATCGCACCAAAACCCAGTGCCGACAGCTCTTCTCCAGTATCTCCATACGCTCGATATTGCATACGGATCCCTCCGCAGTATCACTATTTTTGAACGACGGCATCTATCTCAATATCACCATATATAATACCACATAGCCGCCACACGGTCCCGCAGGCAGGTCCGGTGGCACATGCGCAGAAATTGATGAATATGATCTCGACAAACCCCGTCTTCGTGGAGAGTGAAGACAGTGTTATACCCAAAACTGTTCAGTGAAATTGCGATTGGCGATCTCGTGTTGCCAAATCGTCTGGTTATGGCCCCAATGGGCACCGGTTACGCCGACAGCGAACATAAGGTCACGCCGCAGCTTATCGCCTATCACGCAGCGCGCGCTCGTGGAGCTATCGGGCTGAATATCACCGGCCACACCGCCGTGCATCCTCTGGGACTGACCGGCCCCAGGATGCTGGGGGTGTTCAGCGACGAACACATACAGGGGCTCACGGACCTTGCAAAGGCTGTGCACGATGAAGGTGGCCGAATCGCCGTACAGCTACAGCACGGCGGCAGGCAGGCGGACCCCGGTACCATTGGTCAGCAGTGCCTGTCTCCTTCCGGCTGTGTGGCCGGACGAGACCGCCGCGAATCGGTGCCGATGACGGATGAGCAGATTTGGGAGACCATCGAGGCGTTCGGCGAGGCCGCCCGGCGATGCCAGGAGGCCGGGATGGACGGCGTGGAGATCCACATGGCCCACGGCTACCTCGGCTGTTCGTTTCTGTCACCCTTCCTGAACGAACGTGACGATGAATGGGGCGGCGATACCCGGCGGCGAACGCGCTTTGCAGAGGAGGTTCTTAAGGCGATTCGGGGAGAGTGCGGGATGGACTTCCCGGTGTGGTGCCGCGTCTCGGGGGATGAGTTCATCGAGGGCGGCATGGATATCGAGGAGATGAAGAAGGTCGCACCTTTACTGGAGTCTCACGGCTACCAGGCGATTCACGTCTCAGCATGCATCGGTGAAACCAGCTACATGGCCTCGGCGCCCTATTACCAGCCCCCCGGACATCTCCTGCCACTGGCGGTGGGTGTCCGGGAGGTCGTGCAGGTGCCGGTTATCGGCGTTGGAAGCGTCAATACCCCGGAACTGGCAGAAAATGCCGTCAGTAAGGGCATGTGTGACGCGGTGGCGCTGGGGCGCACCGTCCTGGCAGACCCGGATTTCGCCAGCAAGGCGCGGGCCGGCGACGACGAAGATATCATTCCCTGCTATTTGTGCAACCTGGGTTGCCAGGACCGGCGTTTCAGTGACGGGGTGGTGAGCTGCGCCATCAATCCGGCCACAGGACGGGAGCATGAATGGAGCGACTGGCCCGAAGGCCCGCCGGTGGATGAGAAAAAGTGTGTGGCCGTGGTGGGAGGCGGCCCGGCGGGAATGCAGGCGGCCATTACCGGATCCGCCCGCGGCCATGAGGTGACACTGTACGAGAAAGCAGATGACCTCGGTGGCGCGCTCAAGCTCGCGGCTGCTGCACCGGGCAAAAACGAACTCAGGCGCCCGCTGGAGTATTTGAAGACAAAGGTCGGCAAATCACACGTCACGGTCGAAACCACCACAGAAGTCACAGCGGAGCTTCTGATGCTGCAGGGTTTCGACGAGATTATCATTGCCACCGGTGCCGTCCAGCGCAGGCTCGACGAAATGGACGGGGATTTTGAAGGACGTCTCATCGCGGCATCGGACGTGTTAACAGAAAATGTGACCGACCTCGCAGCGCCTGTGGCGGTCGTCGGCGGCGATGTGACCGGCGCGGAGACGGCTCACTTCCTCGCCGACCGGGGATACGAAGTCATGATGCTGGAGAAACGCGGCCAAATCGGCGCGGACATGGTCGGCGTCGCCCGGAGATTCCTGCTGGAAGCGCTGGAGGAGCTCGATGTCGAGATTATCACGGATGCGCAGGTGATTGCCGCACAGCCGGGCGAGGTCCGCGCTATCGTCGAAACTGGCGAGAAGACCTTCGACTGCGGCAGTGTGGTGTATGCCGTGGGGTGGGTGCCTGACGACATCCTGGCGTGCGAACTGCGGTCCTCCAATCTCCCGGTGCACGTCATCGGCGACGCTGCAGGCGCCCGCCACATCCAGGCGGCGGTGTACGAAGGGGCTCTCACAGCGCGGGAACTGTAGTTTTTTCACCCCCGCTTCTTGACCGCTGCGCCTCACAGGGAGTATTCTTGTAGGCGCACACAACTCCATTGCAACACTACTATCCCTTTGCACGGCTTTTTGAAGGGAGCTTTTTGTATGGCGGTACGCATGGCCTTTGTCGGATTCCGGCATGGGCATATTACATCAATCTATAAGCAGGCACAGGAATGTGAATACGTCGAGGTCGTCGGGGCGGTCGAAGAGGACCCGGCCCATCGCGGGGATTTCGCAGAGCCCGCGGGCATCGAGCTCACCCATGAAACCATGGACGAGCTGCTCGACGACGTGGACTGTGACGTCATCGCCACCGGCGATTATTACGGCAAGCGCGGCCAGATCACCATCGATGCTCTGAAGGCCAACAAGCATGTGCTGGCGGACAAGCCGATGTGCACGTCACGCAAGCAGCTTGAAGAAATCAAATCATTGTGTGAGGCCAATGACCGGGAGATTATGATCGCGCTGACGATGCGGTACAATCCCGGCCCCCGCTGGATGGCACAGGTGGTGCAGGAGGGCGGGATCGGCGAATTCTGCACCGGCATCGTCATCGGCCTGCACCCGCTGGCTCACGGCACCCGGCCCGACTGGTATTTTGAAGAGGGCAAGCAGGGCGGCACGATCAATGACCTGTTTATCCACGGCACCGACATGATCCGCTGGGCCACCGAGCTGGAGTTTGAAAAGGTTATCGCCGCCGAAGCATGGAATGCGCGCGCCGACTGGGCGCCATTCTTCCAGGACTCCGCCCAGGTCGTCTATGAGATGAATAACGCTGCGAAGGTCATGGCCGATGTCTCCTACCTGACACCTGAGGCGGCCGGCTGGGGCCCGTGGGAGTTTTTCCTGTGGGGCACCGAAGGCCACGTGCATGTGCAGGGCGACGATCTGCTGTGGCAGCGGGCGGACGAAGGTGACATGCCCCTCGAAGCGGTGGACCCACCGGCATTTGAAAACTGTGTCACCGACTTTGCCTCCCACCTGGAGGAAGGAACGCCCCGCCTTTTGAGTATGGACGACTGCCTGGAGGCGCAGCTTGCGTCACTTGCCGGTCAGGAGGCCGCCGACACCGAGACCCGCGATATGCCCATGCCGTCGCTGTAGAAGAGCGGCACACAGTCTCCACAAAATCTCTCGATGATCACCAACCCGGCCCATGCCGGTTGTAACGACACTGATGGAAAGGACCAACCTGTGCGTAGAGAAGGTTTCTTGCTGGTGGTCTCCGGGCCGTCAGGAGTGGGCAAGGGGACGGTGATCAATGCGGTTTTGGCCGGGCATCCGGAGGTTGAGAAGTCAATTTCCGTGACCACCCGGGATCCACGGCCCGGTGAGCGGGACGGCGAGGATTATATCTTCGTCTCGCCTTCGGAATTCCGGGACATGATCGACGCCGGGGAGTTTCTGGAATACGCCCAGGTGCACCAGAATCTCTGGTACGGCACGCCCCGGGAGCCCGTGCAAGCAGCGCTTGATGATGGCCGCGACATCGTCCTGGAGATCGATTACCAGGGCGCCCGGTCGGTCCGCAGTCAGCTCGGCAGTCGCGCTGTTCTGGTGTTTATCGCGCCACCGTCGTGGAGCGAGCTTATCAGCCGGCTGGAGGGTCGGGATACCGAATCCGAACAGGCCACCCAGAAGCGACTCGACAGCGCCCGCCGCGAGTTTGCGGCCATGGGCATGTACGAATATATCATCGTCAACGATGATCTCGACGAGGCCGTCACCCGGCTGCAGGCCGTGTTGAAAACCGAGCGACAGCGCACGACTCGCAATGACTGGCAGAGGCTGCGCCACAAACTTCTGACAGAAGCGAGCGGTGAGCATGAATATGAATGAACGCCTGGCAGAGCGCGACCTGATGGAAAACCGCCGCATCATCCTGGGGGTCACAGGCAGCATCGCGGCGTATAAGACCTGCGGGCTGGTGACACGCCTGAAGCGCAGGGGTGCCGGCGTGCGAGTCATCATGACGGAAAACGCGACGCGCCTGGTGAGCCCTCAAAGCTTTGCGGCCCTGTCAGGCGAACCCGTGAAATCGGACCTCTGGGGCGACCGGGACGAAAGTGGCATGGACCATATCAGCCTGCAGGAGTTTGGTGAAGCGCTCGTCGTCTCTCCGGCCACGGCGAATATCATCGGAAAAGTTGCCACCGGCATCGCCGATGATCTTGTGAGCACCGCGATCATGGCAGCCACCTGCCCCGTCGGCTTTGCTCCGGCGATGAATACCCACATGTGGCAAAGCCCTGCTGTTGTCGAAAATGTTCAAACGCTGCGGGAGCGGGGCTACTGGTTCTGCGGCCCTGTCTCCGGGCGCCTCGCCTCGGGAGACAGCGGCGCCGGGCGGCTGGCTACCACAGACCAGATTATTGCAGTCATAGAGCGTATGCTCATCGAGCAGCAGCCGACAGCGATCGACCTGAAGGGCCGGAAGGTGGTCATCACCGGCGGTCCGACCCGTGAATACCTGGATCCCGTGCGGTTTCTGTCCAACCCTTCCAGCGGAAAGATGGGATATGCGCTGGCACAGCAGGCCGCCGCAGCCGGTGCAAACGTCGTGCTGGTTTCAGGCCCCGGGACACTGTCGCAGGAGGAGATGTCCGGGGAGAACCTGCGCGTAATCAATGTCGTGAGCGCTGAAGAAATGTTCGCCACGGTCAATGAGAATATCGATGACGCCGATGTATTCATCGCTGCGGCTGCAGTGGCCGATTACGCGCCCGCCCGCCGGAGTGCTGAAAAGATAAAGAAAACCGACGAAGACCTGACGCTGGCCCTTCAGAGTACGCCCGATATACTCAAGAGCGTCGCCACCGGTGATGCACGGCCACAATTCGTCGTGGGATTTGCCGCCGAAAGCGCCGATCTGCACAGCAACGCCCGCAGGAAGCTGGAGGAGAAGAATCTCGACCTCATCGCTGCCAACAGCGTCGTGGAGGATGGTTCGGGTTTTGGTGTTGACACCAACCGCGTGACCCTTTTTGGGCCGGACGAGTTTCGCCGCGAGCTTCCGCTGATGAGCAAATGGGCCGTTGCTGACATCATCCTGGATCACGTTGCCTCGCGGCTACAATAGCGCCCCGCCGGATTCCATAGGAGGAACGAAAATGTCTGATACGTACCGCCTGACCTCTGAATCGGTTACCGAAGGTCATCCGGACAAGATGTGTGACCAGATTTCCGACTGCATCGTTGATTACGTGATGGAGCACGATCCGGAGGGCCGGGTGGCCGCGGAGACGCTGGTGACAACAGGCACCTGCCTGGTGGCCGGGGAAGTCACCACCCAGTGCTACGTTCCCGTGGAGCAATTGGTGCGGGAGAGGGTCCGGCAGATCGGCTACACGCGGGCGAAATACGGCTTCGACTGCGAGACCATTGGTGTATTGACGGCGATCCACGAGCAGTCACCCGACATCGCCCAGGGCGTGGATATCGGCGGAGCGGGTGACCAGGGGATGATGTTCGGCTACGCGTGCAACGAGACTGAGGAATATATGCCCATGCCGATTATGCTGGCGCACAAGCTGGCGATGCGGCTGGCCGAGGTGCGCAAGACAGGCCAGCTGGCGTATCTGCGCCCGGACGGGAAAACCCAGGTCACCGTCGCCTATGAGGATGACAAACCGGTCGCCGTGACGAAAGTATTACTTGCCGCCCAGCATGCCCCAACGGTCGGGCGGGATGAGCTGGAACGCGATCTGAAAGAATACGTTATCGAGTCGGTGCTGCCCAAAAACCTCTGTGAGCTCGGTGTAGAGACACTGGTCAACTGCACCGGTAAGTTTGTCATGGGCGGTCCGCAGGCCGATACAGGATTGACCGGGCGCAAGATTATCGTGGATACGTACGGTGGCCTGGCCCGACACGGGGGCGGAGCGTTTTCGGGCAAAGATCCCACCAAGGTTGACCGCTCCGGCGCCTACATGATGCGTTATATCGCAAAGAACATCGTGGCCGCCGGGCTTGCCGACAGATGCGAGCTGCAGGTGGCCTACGCGATCGGTGAGGTTGAGCCGTTCTCTGTGGCCGTGTTTACCTTCGGCACCAACACCATCCCCGAAGACAGGATCGCCGAAATCGTCAGCAATAACTTCGACCTCACACCGGCTGGCATGATTGAAAAGCTGCAGCTGCGCCGTCCGATATTCGCCAAGACGGCCGCCTACGGACATTTCGGCCGCAACGAGCCGGAGTTCACCTGGGAGAAACTCGATGCGGTGGAAATGCTCAGGGAGGAAGCAGGATTATAGAGAACCGCAGCGGGACTGGCGGGCCCTACCAGGGCAGTCTTTTCCCCGAAGATGAGCAGGATGACGGCCCCTTTGCCGAAGTCGTGGTGGATATCAGGGCCCGGTCACACGGCAAAAGCTCGGTGGACCGGGCCTTTACCTATCGTGTCCCCGAACGTCTCACCGACGACATCACCATCGGCAGCTATGTCCTCGTGCCGTTTGGGAAACGCCGCGTCCCCGGTTACGTCATCGGCTTCACCGACCGCAAGCCGTCCTTCAAATTGAAAGAGGTTGTCTCGACGCTGCTGGATGAGCCGGTTTTCGACGAGCGGCAGGCGAAGCTGGCCGAATGGATTTCGGAACGGTATATGTGTGGGATGTCCGATGCCCTGCGGCTGCTGTTACCCCCCGGTGGCACTCAGAAGGTTGAGACAACCGTCCGGATCACACAGCAGGGCAAAGCCGCCCTCAATACAGGCCGCCTCAACAACGCCCCCCGGCAGCAGCAGGTGCTGGCGGCCATTCCTCCGGAGGGTATAGACCCGGGACGGTTGTATGCGAGGATAGCCAAAAAGGATACCTCCGTGAGCAAAAGCAGTGTCAACGGCGCGCTGGCGTCCCTGCAAGAGCGCAGCTACATCGAACGCGAGCGGCACCTGAAACGTCCCTCTGTCTCCCGTGCATCTCAGCAGGTTGTTCGCCTGGCGGAATTTGAAACTCCGTGGGAGCAAGTGCTGGAGGAGCTGTCGGGCCGGGCGCCGAGGCAGTTTGAGACCATCGAAGAGCTTTTGGCGTGTGATGACTGCCTTAATGTCGCCGACCTCAGCCGCAGCGCCGTCCGGGCGCTGGAGGGGAAGGGCCTGGTCGAAGTTTCCGAAGAGGTCGTCCGCCGCGCGCCGGATGTCCGGGAATGGACCGGGGCCAGCAACGACTTCCTACCACTCACTGAGCACCAGCAGGAAGTATGCGAAGAAATCGTGGATGCCATCGAAACGGGCCGCCACGAGCGCTTCCTTCTCCACGGCGTGACCGGCAGCGGCAAGACCGAAGTGTATCTGCACTGCATCAGGCGGGCATTGGAGCAGGGAAAAACGGCCATCGTTTTGGTACCGGAAATCTCGCTCACGCCCCAGATGGTTGGCCGCTTCAAGGCGCGTTTCGGTGATATGCTCGCCCTGCAGCACAGCGCCCTGGGGGCCGGAGAGCGCTTCGATGAGTGGTTCAGGGCCAAACAGGGGAAGGCGCGCATCGTCATCGGCGCCCGCTCGGCGATTTTCTCTCCGCTGCAGAACATTGGCGTCATCATAATCGACGAAGAATATGATGCGGCATACAAGCAGGACAGCTCACCGCGGTATCACGCGGTGGAAGTCGCCACACAGCGAGCGAAGGCCCATGATGCCGTCCTCGTCATGGGAAGCGCCACGCCGAGTATTGAGCGCTTTTATGCCGCCAAAACCGGCTCGGACACGACGCTGCTCACCCTGCCCGAACGTATCGACAGCCGGCCCATGCCCGATGTGAAGATTATCGACCTTTGCAAAGAGCCCAAAACAGACGTTGAGACGGTTTTCAGCCAGGACCTGCTCACCCAGCTCGACCGGCGGCTGGCAGACGGTGAGCAGTCCATGCTCTTTCTCAACCGCCGTGGATATTCGACCTTTGTCATTTGTAAGGAGTGCGGAGCGAGCCCTCGATGTCCCAACTGCGCGGTGTCTTTGACCTACCATTTCGGTGACCGCCTGCTGAAATGCCACCACTGTGGCTTCGAGCGGAAGGTCCCCGAGGTGTGCGAAACCTGCGAGTCCAGGGATATCGGCTTTCTGGGCGTGGGAACCGAGCGCGTCACCGACCAGATCCAGCGGCAGTTTCCCGAGGCCCGCATCCTGCGCATGGATCGCGACACCACCACAGCGAAGGGTGCCTACGATCGCATCCTGCGGAAATTCGGTGAGGGCGAGGCCGACATTCTCGTTGGCACGCAAATGATCGCCAGCGGACATGATTTTCCGAACCTGACACTGGTGGGGGTGTTGAATGCCGATACGGGTCTTCACCGGCCTGACTTCCGCTCCTCGGAGCGCACCTTCCAGTTGATCACGCAAATCGCCGGACGCCCCGGCCGCGCCGAAAAGCCCGGGGAGGTGGTGGTGCAGACCTACAACGCCGACCATTACGCTATCCGGGCCGCTGCTCGCCACGATTACCTGGGCTTTTACGCCATCGAGCTGGAAAGCCGCCGGGAAAACCTGTATCCGCCCTTCATCTCGCTGGTGCGCCTGGTCATATCGTCCGAGGATCAACAGCAGGGGTTCTCGACGGCCAAACATCTGGTGGTTGCGCTCAAGCAGGCGGGGGTCTATGATAGTATAGCCGGGCAGCAGGAGGCCGACAGAATCCAGCTTCTGGGGCCGGCGCAGTGTCCGTTGTACAAGCTCCGCGGGCGGTACCGCTTCAGCATTCTACTGAAGGGGCCCGACAGCACACAGCTTGCACAGACAGCCGCCGGCGTTCTCAGCGGCTTCGACCTCCCTGAAGCGGTGTGGGTCACGGCAGACGTGAATCCGACGAACATGATGTAACAACAGGAATGACCCGAAATGTCAGTCAAGCGTATAACCATTTGTGGCGAACCGATCCTGCGCAAAAAGTGCAGGAATGTTCAGAACATAGATCAAGAGCTCATCAAGCTGCTGGATGACATGGCCGAAACAATGTCAAAACGCTCCGGCATAGGTCTTGCAGCCCCGCAGGTTGATGAAGATATTCGCGTCATCGTGGCCGGGGAGCTGCCGGAGGGCGATGAGGAAGAGGAAGAGATAACACTCCACCGCCTCATCAACCCCAGGATCATCGAGCAGGAGGGTGAGGTGGAGGGAATCGAAGGCTGTTTAAGCCTTCCCACCCTGCACGGCACAGTCCTGCGACCCGGCCGCGTGGTCGTCGAGGCGATTACCCCGGATGGAGACGAGGTTCAGATCGAGGGTGAGGGCCTGCTGGCACGGTGTCTGAGCCATGAAATCGACCATCTCAACGGCACGCTGTTCATCGACAGGGTGGAAGAGGATTCCCTGGCATGGATGGTTCCCGATGAGGACGAGGAAAGCGGGTACCGGTGGGTCGCCACAACCATCGAAGAGGCCCGGGCCCGCTTCGAGAAGCTCATCGAGAAGCGCCGGGAGAACCAGTAAGCCGTATCTGATACAAACTTCGTGTGGGTGTTATTTGTATGGACGTCATTTTTATGGGCACGCCGGTGTGGGCGAGCTTCTATCTGGATGCCATTATCAATGCAGGGGGCCGTATTCCCCTTGTGATTACGCAGCCGGATCGCCCGCGCGGTCGCAGCAGGACCCCAAAGCCCCCACCCGTAAAGCAAAAGGCTCTTGAAATGGGGCTGGAGGTTCATCAGCCCGAAAATATTAACACCCCCGAATCGCTCGCACGCCTGCAGCAGGCCGAGCCGGACCTGTTTGTTGTCGTCGCCTTCGGCCAGATCCTCGGTGACGAAATCCTCGAGGTCCCGGCGGTGGATGCGCTGAATGTGCATTATTCGCTGCTGCCGGAATTGCGAGGGCCTGCGCCGGTGCAGTATGCCCTGATGCGAGGATACGACAAAACAGGGGTCACGCTCCAAAAAATGGCCTCCGAGGTTGATGCAGGGGACATTTATGCACAGCGAGAGGTACGCATCGAAGACGACGACAATGCCGATACGCTGTGCCGCAAGCTCACCGGTCTGGGCGTACAAATGCTAAAAGAGACCCTTCCGAAAATTCACGCAGGGCAACTGCAGCCGACACCACAGGACCACGGCGAGACCACGTATGCTCCGATGATCACAAAGGCAGACCGGGCGCTGGACTTCAGCCGGCCGGCCGAGGATATTCGCAACCGGATACGGGCGCTGGCACCACGTCCCGCCGCCTACTGCTTCGTCTCAGGCAGGCGTCTGAAGGTCATCGAGGCGGAGGTTGGCAAGAAATTTACAGAGGTGGAAGGGAAACCCGGCGAAATTGTAGAAATGGACAACAGCCGGGGGCCAGAGATTAAAACGGGCCGGGGTACACTCGTGCTGACTCGCGTCCAGCCCGCTGGAAGTCGTGAGATGGATGCAGTCGATTGGCTGCGGGGAGCCCGCCTGCAACCCGGGGTGATGCTGAGTGGGTGTGTTGACAAATAACGGCGGGGTTGGTTATCTTACCTGTGTGAGCACACGGGGAAGTGTTCCGTGGTTTTCCTGCATCACGGAGAAGGCGGAGGATGGTCATGCCCGAAGTTGATCAGGCAAAATTACAAAAGGCCCACAAGGCGCGTATCAGCGGGGATTACGAAACTGCAAAGCCGCTGTACGATGAGCTGCTTGAAAAGGACAATGAGAATGCTGAACTGTGGTGGGCCCGCGGTCTGACGATTATGAACATGGGTGAGTTTGACGAGGCGGTCGATTGTCTCCGCAAGTCCGTGGAGCTGGAACCCGATAACCAGCGGTATCTGCTGGATCTCGGCAAACACCTGGCCATGCTGGGTATGGAAGAGGAAGCCGTCAAGCAGTTTGAGCGTGTCGTGGAAATCGACCCATCCAGCCGGGAGGGCGGCGACGCTACCACCCAGCTCTCCTATTACTAAGATACGCTGTCAGTCACATTGGAGCACATCAGGTGAGTACTCAAAACGTAGAAGTCACATTCGTCTCCGCCGGCGCGGCAGCTCGGGTTCGCGCCGGTCAAACATTAGCGGAAGCTGCTCAACAGGCCTCTGTCAATATCCCCACTCCGTGTGACGGAAAGGGCACCTGCGGGAAATGTAAGGTCACTGTCCTCGAGGGAGAGGTCAGCGAGCCGTCTGAACCCGAACGCCGCCTGCTTTCACAGGCCGAGCTCGATCTGGGGGTACGGCTGGCGTGTCAGGCCAAAGCCCTCGGTGATGTGCGACTGCAGAGCATCAACGAAGCAGATGTGGTCGTGCGCAAGGAGTTGTCTTTGCAGACCCTGCGGGAGTTTGAGTTCGATCCCAACGTCCGGCGGATCATCCCCGACCTGCAGCAGCCCGAGATCGAAGACCAGAGAAGCGATTTCCTCCGAATCCGCCAGGCGGCCGGAAAAGAGTACAACGAGCTAACCGCCTCGCTGACATTTTTGAAGAAGCTTCCGTTCGTTGTGCGTGAGAGCGATTATGAGATTGCGATGACCCTCATCGGCAACCGGGCCACCGAGGTCGAATCGTCGGCCCTGGCGCCGGACCCTCTGGGCGTGGCCGTTGATATCGGCACCACCACCTGTGTCGCCTACGTCATCAACCTCGCAACCGGCGAACTGGCGGCAACCGGTTCAACGCTCAATCCCCAGTCGGCTCACGGTGCCGACATCATCTCCCGAATCGAACATATCAAGGAAAGCGATGACGGTCTCCGGGAGCTGCAGGGCGAAATCATCAACGCCATCAACGCAATGGTGCAGCAGGCTGTTGATGATATCGGCGCAACCACCGATGAGATTTACGAGATGACCGTGGTGGGCAACACCGCCATGCACCACATATTCCTCGGTCTCGATCCCCGGTATATAGCGGAGGCGCCCTATATTCCGGTGATGTCCGAGCCGGTGGCCGTGTATGCGCGGCATCTCGGACTGAACGCTCACCCGGACGCACAGGTCTTCACCCTGCCCATCGTCGCCGGATTCGTCGGAGCCGACACCGTCGGAGTGATGACCGCGGCAAATATTACCGAGCGGCCGCCCACTCTGGCCGTTGACATCGGCACCAACGGTGAAATCGTGTTGTGGTCCGGTGAGCGGCTGCTGTGCGCATCAACGGCTGCAGGCCCGGCCTTTGAGGGCGCGCAAATCAGCCAGGGAATGTACGCAGCCCCCGGGGCGATATCCGAGGTCTATCTGGTCAATGGTGACCTGGAGATACGAACCATCGATAATGA
>JAWODS010000447.1:0-11843 GCA_046483205.1 Armatimonadota bacterium
GGATTACCGGCTCGATTACCAGAGCGGGCAGCTGTGGTTCGAGGTCGGGGACAATCCGCCAAAGATTATCCCTGACACCCAGGTGATCTCCGTCAGCTACCAGTCGGCGGGATACGGGGCGGATGTGGGCACCCTGACGGGCTACCGGGCGGAGATGCCGTTTTTGAACAATGATCTGCTCATCGGGTTCACCCGTGTTGAGCAGGATCGTCCGGACATTACGTCGGACACCGTCGGCTACCAGGAGGATGTCTATCAGGGCTCCGGCAGTACCGGCCCGTTCGACACCACCTTCCGGCCGATCATCTCCAACGGTTCCGATGTCATCTACAACGGCGAGCACAAGACCATCGACCAGCCCCTGGTGGTCCTGGTGGACAACGTCGAGCAGGCCGAGGGGGTTGACTACGATTCGTACCGCAATATCGGCCGCATCATCTTCCGCCGTGCGGTGCCTCCGACCTCTCTTGTGGTCATCCGGTATTACTACGATCTGACGACGAACTATGAAAGCGCGGATACCGAGGTCACCGGCTTTGACGTGAACTACCGCATCAACGACAACCTGTCGCTGCGGGGCGATTTTGGCGAAAGTAAGGCCGGGGACACCACGGGAAAGGCGTCACAGATTAATCTCAATTACGACCGGCCGGGCCTGCGCACCCTCCTCTCATACCGCAACATCGACCCCGACTTCAGCTACATCAACTCAAGCGGCTTTTACCAGCAGGAAAAAGGCACGGAGATTGGCGTCAACTGGGATCCAATAGACCATGTGAGGCTTTACACTCGACTGTCGGAAATGGAACGCACGCAGGGTTATTCAACCGGCTATGGCTCCTACGGCGGCAGTTACGGCGGCTCCTACGGCGGAGGATACGGCGGAGGATATTATGGCGGCTACGAGGGCGGATATAATACCTTCGGCGCGGGGACTGCGCAGACCAGTACCCCCTCCGACACGAGCGATTTTTCGGTGAACACGGAGCGCCAGGAATTTGATCTGGACTTCGACTTTCCCGGATGGCCGCAGCTCACCCTCAGCCGCCAGACATACGCCAACGACAGCGCTGACAGCAGCAGTGAGAACATCAATGACAGCCTTCGGTGGCGCTGGTCACCTTCGGATGCCCCATATAGTCTGACCGGCTCATTTGCCAACTCCAGGCAAATGTACGACACCGCCGAGAGCGACACCGACAGGGACAGCGAGACAAAGCAGTGGGACGTCCGGGGCACCTATGACCCGATGGACAACCTGTCACTGACTGCCAGCCTGTCGCAAAATGATTCATCGTCGAGCGCCAGCGACGGGTCTTCGTCCTCGGAAAATATGCAGTTTGATCTGCAATGGTCGCCCCTGGACAATCTGAATCTAAGCATCAACCATCGCATTTCTGAATCGGTGGGCAGTATCAGCGGGTATTCCGGCGGCGGCTCGTACTACGGCGGCATCGGTGGTGGTGGCGGAAGCTACATCCCGCCGGATCAGGACGATGAGGCCGACGAGGATGCGACCGACCGGTATGAGGACACGACCTCGCAGTTCAACATTTCATACCGGCCCACCGACCGGATTTCGCTGGATTTCATGAACAGCCGCCGGAAATATACCAGTGGCGGCAGCGTCGGATACCTCGCCGACAGCGAGCAGACCACCCGCAACCTCTCACTCACCTGGCGGGCCAGCGACATCTGGACCTTCAATACCATGTGGGGCACCGACGAGATGGACTTTCTGCAGGAGGGCCGGGGCAAGATCAGCAACGACATGTTCACACTCGGCACCAACTATCAGCCCGAAGACAAGCCCTACAGCGTGGGCCTCAACCTCAACCTTCAGAGCGGCTCCAGTCCGACTTACGTCGGTTTCGGCGATGCCCAGAAGATGTTCATGGTGGATAATGATCTCTTTGATCTGCAGTCCTATATCAACTGGGAGCTTAACGACAAAGCAAGCATTTCGCTGCAGATGGGCCAGTCTGATTTCACCGGCGGCTACTCCGATTTCACCAAGGATACGCTTCAAATCCAGTACAACCACAACATCAGTAATCTGCTGACTCTCAGCGCGGGATACCGCTACATCCGCAACACCTCGGACCTCCCGCAGGACCCGCGGCTGGGCTATACAGGTCTGACACCCCCCAGCCAGAACTACGCTGCGGAAACCTTTTTAGTGACCGTGAGCACGAACTTCCACAGCGGCATGAGTGGCAGCAGACAGCGCTATACAGGCTACGGTGGCTCAACGGGGTTCGGGCTGGGCAGCTTCGGTGGCTATCGATCGTCCACCTCATTCGACTCATCATCCGGAGGGTACGGATACGGCTCCGGATATACGGGTGGCGGCTCGTACGGTCCGGGATACGGTGCATTTGAGGATCTGCGCAGAAGCGGCCAGCAGTACAGCCAGACTCGCCTTCCGGGCTACGGCATTTTCGATGGAGCTGGCCGCGACACGGGCGATTACAGCCAGCCGTACAGCGGCCCGCAGGAGGGCCTGGAGGCCGGTCTTGGGGACTTCGAAGCCGATAAACGCACCTCGGAGATGGACCGCCCACAGGACGGTGTGGAGTTGCCCGACGGTTTTGAACGGGGACGCAGACCCCGGCCGCCCCAAGCCCCTCCGGGTGCACCGCCGGGTGCGGACTATGTTCCGGATATTGACCGGCCATTCGATCCGGCAGATCCATCGTATGAACCGGGCACCACCCTGCTATTTTGACACTCGGGATCCGGGGGATTATGAGCGGGAGCAACATAATGAGACACAGCCACGCCAGACTGATTTTGACCATGACGGCAGCGGGAATCATCACACTTTTTTGCGCCGGTGCGTACGGCTCCGGGGCAAATCCATTCCGCAATGTCTCCAATGTGCCGTTTCATACAACCACCAGCGGCCCGCAGGGTGCGGTGGTCGTCCGGGATTCTGCTCCCGGCACCGTAAACACCTCGGCGCTGCAGCGGGCCGTGCAGACACAACATTCGTCCGAAAGCCTCGCCGGCACGCAGGTGACGCTGCAGCGTTTGAAACAGGCGGGCGTGGTTGCACAGGATGCGGAAGTGCGCTTCCCACGCACGGTCGTCCACATGCGCGACGGCGAAATGGTGCTTCCCGATTTGACGGATGCGGCAGTGCGCGGGAAGCAGATCGGTGACCCGACCAATACGCTGGAGTTCGAATTTGAGGGCTTCAGCTCGCAGGATGAGCAGGCTTTCAGAAGCTACCTGGACACGGCAATCCCCAAGGCCAGGATGGTGTATGGCCCGCCGGCCTTCGACATCACTGTTACCGTCATACAGGACGACAGCATCGAGGCCATCCAGGGCGGAACCTACGACGTCACCACCAACGAGATCCGCATCGCCCCGCCCACCGGCAACTTTCCGGAAGACACCTATATATTGCTCATGCTGGCGCTCAACGCATTTCACGATGACGCGATCCTGTATTATGACACCTGGGAGCAGGGCTTCATAGGAGCCGCCGCCTACGTGGTTCAGACCATGCCCGGCGTGTCCTCGTCGTATGATCCAATCGATCCCGGCCCCTTTTATGCCCTGTCGGTGTACGAGGCCGAAAACCAGCCGGAGCTGGCGAATCCGACGTTTTACCCCGATTCCGGCAGCGACAACATGCTCGTGTGGCGGATCGCCATGGCGCGGGCCGCGTGGTTGAAGTGCTACATTGAGGATAACGAGTTCTTCAAGAACTTCAACACCGCCTATTACGCCAACTATAACGACACCCTTCCCGGCGATGTGCCGGCGCTGAAGGTTCTCGCCGAACAGGTGTTGCCACGTGTGGAGGGGCGGCCCTTCTTTGAGTGGTTCGAGAGAAACTATGTGCTCGACACCAGCATTCATCTTGGCCCGAAGCTGTATGTGTGGAACATTCCGCTGGAGCAGTCGATGGTGCTGATCGCCGAGCTGTACACCACACTTCCCGGCGGCGACGAGCAGGTGGACGGCGGGACTGCGCGGACAACCTACTGGAGCTACGATTTCAGCACGAAGCTGTATGCAGAAGAGGGCAACGTCATAGATATCCCCGGCAGCGGCAGCGATGCAGGGGAAGGTTTTCTGCTGCCGACATTCTTCAATATCGGCGGCCCCCAGCGGGTGACGGTGGAGATGGAGGTAAACGGCCTTTTCCGCAGCTATCCCTACCCCTATGGCGAGCGCGGTTTTGAAGCCGGTGAAAACAATCTGTACGGAAGCGTGCAGGGGGCCACGAAGGGCACGATTGACGTTGTCGGCGGCGGTGGTATGAGCGATGTTGAGGTGAAGCGGGGCGTGTGGGGCGGCAGGATCACCTCCGGACGTCTTTCACCGATGCAGATTGAGGTCACCTTCGAGAACGATATCGGCCAGACTGTTGTTCGCACCTTCAACATCGGCTGGGGCTCATACGTGACCTTCCTCAACGGCTCTGAACAGACGCGCGTCTCGCACACATTTGAGGTGGGGGCCAACGGCCTGCAGATGATGACACTCCCGATGTGGCCCGCCGCAGGGAGCACCGCCGAAATCCTCAACGTTGACCCCGACAGGCTGCTGATGGCGGACTGGGATCCCACGAAACAGGGTGAGGACAAGTACTCCATCTATCCCGACATCCGCCCCTTCGCCCCGGCCCGAGCTTTCTGGCTGAAGCTCTCGTCCGATGCGACCGTGGATACGCTGGGAATCGTGCCACCCTCGGATGAGGGGTTCACCGAATCTGTGCCGATCGGTTGGAATATGATCGGAAGCCCGCGCCAGGAAGCGGTACAGCTTGGCGATCTGCAGGTCAGCTACGAGGGCAGCGACCCTGTGCCGTTTTCGGAGGCTGTCAACAACGGCTGGGTGCAGGCCGATATTTTCGGCTACACCCCGGGGGCCGGTTATGAGATCGCCGACAGTATGGAGCCGTTCACCGGATACTGGCTGCGCGTTTTGCGGTCTCCGGCCGTCCATGTGACCTTTCCCGCCACCACTGACACTGAACAGGTTTCGGCGGAAAAAGCGGTCGAAGGTGATAATCTGGAGTGGAAGCTTCCGCTGGTGGTGCAGGCCGGGCCGTATGTGAACCAGTGTGCGTATCTGGGAGCCGCCCGCGATGCGACGGAGGGTGCGGATCCTGCCTACGACTTGCTGGCACCGCCCGATTTTGGCGATCATGTGAAGGTGCGGTTCGCGCTGCCGGGTGAACGTCTGAAAAACGCCTCCTGGGCCACGGATGTGCGGCCGGAAAACGGTGAAGAGAACACCTGGAATCTGCAGGTGTCCAGCACCTACGCCGACACGCCGGTGACGCTGCGGTGGCCCGATTTGAGCCGCCTGCCCTCTGACCTGCGGCCCGTGCTGATCAATCGCGACACCGGGCAGCGGCGATACATGCGCACAACCACCCACATTACCCTGCCGGCCGATGCCGATGGGTGTCAGAGCAACCTTGCCATCGAAATGAACGAAGACACCGGTGCCTCGCTGTCGCTGACGGGTCTTTCCACGGCACAGACCGGGGCAGGGGCGGCCATAACCTACAACCTTTCAAAGCCTGCGTCGGTGAGGGCTACGGTGAGGAATATCGCCGGGCGCACCGTCGCACGGATTGCCGATGGATCGGTCCAGCCCGCCGGAAGCGGGAACCTGATGTGGAACCTTCGAAACACAACCGGCAGCCTGGTTCCCTCCGGCGTGTATCTCATCAGCGTGACAGCTCGCAGCGACGACGGCCAGCAAACCAGCGTGTTGCGGACATTTTCATTAACACGCTGACAAAAACACAGGGAAAGAAGCAGTATATGCACACGAAGTTGATACTGAAGACAGCGGCGGTATTGCTGGCGGCAATTATCTTCACGGCATTTGTCGGGGGCTGCGGAGGCGTGGCTGACGACGTCCCGAAAGAGCCCGAGGCGGCGATTGTCGTCGTGGGAGTCATCGATAAGGACACGCAGGATTTTCTGGAGGTCCCGGCGAGCGTCGTGCTCGGAGGTGTCCGCGGCACGGCGACTCCGAAAGAAGGCAGTGTGGTGATTCGGGGCATTCCGTTCGGCACCGAGACACCGCCACGCCAGCCGCTGTCGGTCACCGCACGGGGCTATCTGACTGAAACCCGGCAGGTGCAGCTTTCGGTCACCTCGGCCACTTTTGAGACCGCTGAACTGGAGACTGTTGATCTTGAAAAAACCGGCATTGTCGCCGGACATGTCACCTCAGACGCCGGTGACCCCGTCACCACGGCACACGTCTCCTTTGAATACGAGCAGATCGGTGGGGAGACAGTGGTCGTGGACGGGTTCACGGATAGAAACGGCTACTACATCATCGGCGGCATTCCTATCGGGCGCGTCACCGTGAATGTGTCTGCGGACGGATACTTGAGCCATGGAGGGGTGGCCAACGTCGTACAGGCGGCCGATCAGAAGGACCCCCAGGAGATAGACTTTGAGCTTATCACCGGTGAAACAAAGGTCACCGTCCGCGGGCGGGTGACAAACGTCATGACGACGGATCCCATCGAGGGCGCGGAGGTGACCATCGGCGACCAGCCGACGGTGTCCACAGACGCAAACGGCTCCTTCTCCATCCCCGAGGTATTAGTGGGGGAGCGGCGGCTCACGGTATCTGCCCCGGGGTTTGATGAGTACAACGAACTCCTGAACGTGACACCGACGATGGATTCGCTCCTGGTGCAGATGAATCCGGCCGCGCCCGACCCTCCCGGCGGTCCGTGGACGATTCGCGGGACGGTGACACTGAACGGGAAGTCGGACAACGCCGGCGCAGACGTCGAAGTCTTTGACCTCATTGACGCTGTGGTGGCGGCGGAAACGGTGACGGATACCTCAGGCGAGTATTCCGTCTTTGTCCGGCCCGGCGAATACCGTATCACCGTCGGGTATGCGGACCAGTCCATCAGCCGTGACGTCACAGTGCCCGGTGGCGGCGCCAAAGTGTCCGGTATAGATTTCACACTCACCGTCGAGTAAAAGGCGCATGATGCAGGTCATCGACAGGGTATTGAGCAAATAAAGCATGTATGATACACTATTTCGGGATAATGAAATCGGTTCGGGAGGCTTCATCGGTGCGTCTGAAGCGAACAGTCTTTCTTTGTGCTCTTGTCCTCACCACCGCAATACTTGCCACCACTCTTTCAGGATGTGGCGGCGGCGACGGTGATCCAACTGTCGCGACACTTTACGGAAAAATCATCCATGATGGGACACGTCAACCGCTACAGGGAGTCCAGGTGGTCGCGAGGGATAAAGAGACCCACACCGTCGCAGACGGCACCTGGGCGATCGTTTTGGAAAACAGTGGTGGCACGACGGTACATGTTCTGGCAGAGGGATATGAGCCTGTTGAACTTCAGGCTCCGGCGGGAGAGGGGAAGATCTACGTGGGCACCACGAGCCTCGTACCGCAGGTGCTGGCAGGCAACGGTGTTATCACCGGCATCGTGGCCGATGCGGGGCAGCGGGTTGAAGGCGCACAGGTATCTGTCGGCAGCATCAACGGTATCACCGATGCAGAGGGAAAATATATTCTCTATAACGTGCCACAGGGCTCCCGTGACGTGGTCGCGACGACCGGTGACAAATGGGGAACCAAGAACGTCCTGGTGGTCTCTCAGCGAACCGTTACAGCCGATATCGCCGTTTCCGATAGTCCACCGATCATACCCTTTTGACCCCACACAGGCCCCGATCACATACGCCTGAGACCATCCGGGGGCAGCAGTCGTCCGGAGGGCCATAGGTGATGAACGTTTCCGGGCGGCATTTGCGGCCCGGATTTTTATTCCACGAAGAGGTCAGCGGCAGCCGAAGTGAAAAAACACCTTGGACTGACCATCGCCATCATCATTGTTATCCTGGGCGGAACCCTGGGCTATCTCTTCAGTGTCAGATATACGGCCCCCGACGACGCACAGAGCCCGGAGATTTCAGCGACCGAGCCGTCATCCCGGGGCGCAGCCGTCATCAGAGAATCAACCATCAGGCACACGGAAAAGGGCCGCATGGCCTGGAAGGTGAAGCTTGAGAACCTGAAGCTGGAAAGTGGCGCCGGTGCTGTCGCAGCCGAGGAGGTCCGCGAAGCCCTCATCTACGACGAAGGCGGAAAGCCTGTCATGCGCCTGACCGCAAAGCAGGTGTCCGGCAATACCCAGAGCCGCAACCTCGAGCTTTCCGGTGACGTCCGTGCGGTGTCTGCCGAGGGGGCGGTATTCGACAGCCAGCTCGTTAAATGGCAGCAGGGGGAGATGAAGCTGGTCTCACCCGGGCCCGTGACCATGACCTCAAAAAACACCACCGTTCGCGCACGGTCGTGTGAGTTCTTTGTGGATGACAACATCGTCAAATCGGAATCGAAGATCCACATGACCATCGGCAAAAGCAGCTTCACCGGCACAAAACTGGTGTATGACGTGAAATCTGAAAACTTCCAGCTCACCGGCGTGCAGGGCCTGTTTTATCCGGAGGAGCTCAAAGAAGAGGTCGAGAGGTGAAATGGCGTGAATAGACGGACGACAGGTCTCGGGGCTTTTCTCGTCATCATTGGACTTCTCGTCGCTGTTTCACTTGTGGTGGCACAGGACGCCCGCACGGATGAGGCTGAAAAGGCCGCCGCAGAAACAACCGAGACCACCGAGCCCACCGGCCCGGGCGAAAAGCCTGCCGAGAAACAGCGGGACGAGGATGACGAGCGCGTGCGGCTGGAATGGGCCGACGAATTCTTCCATGACAAAGCCGCCGCCACCTATTACCTCAAGGGCAACGTGCAGATGCTGCACAAGGGTGTCCGCATGTACGCCGATGAAGCCGAATATTACGAGGACACCGACACCGCCAGGGCAACAGGGAACCTCAAAGCAGTGGATCCCGAAGCGACCATTACCGGCGACCTCGTGGAAGCCGATTTTGATGAAAAGGTTATGGTAGTCACCGGAAACGTCCGCATCGTCGCCCAGAAGAAGAAAGAAAAAGAGAATCAGAGCGAAGACTCTGATACACAGACGGCTGCTGAATCAGGGGAAACCTCCGGTTCTGACACGCAGGCTGAAAAGGCACAAAACGGTGACGAAGAGCCGGACACACTCGAAGGCTATGCTGAAAAGCGCACCGTTATCACCTGTGATAAGGTCACGTACTATTACGATGACGACGTCAAGAAGGCCATTGCCACCGGCAACGTAAAGGCCGTTCAGGAAGATAAGACGGTATGGGCGGAGAAGGCCGTGTACGAGCAGATTCCCGACATCGTCACTCTTACCGGGCACGTCCGGTTCAAGCGTGAAAACGGCGATGAGGGCCGGGCTCCGAAGGCCGTCATCAGCATCGAAGAGGACTGGATTCGCGCCGAAAACGTCCGCGGCATCACCCTCCGCCGCAGTGAGGAAGAGCAAGAGTAGCAGGAATAGGGCTTTACGAGATTTCCACCCCGCAGGCCTTTCGGACCCGCGCCACCGTCTGTCTGGCAATGCTCCGGGCGCGTTCGGCGCCATCCTTCAGCACATCAACCACATGGTCCATGTCCTCCGCAAGTTCGGCCCTGCGCTGGCGGGCGTCGGCGAAATGGTCCATAAACCGGCTGAAAACCTCTTTTTTCACATCTCCGTATCCCAGACCCCCCGCACGGTACCGCTCCGCCATCTCCGCACGCTCCTCCTCATCGGCAAAGAGCGAAAACAGCGCATAGACGGAGCACTCATCGGGATCCTTGGGCTCCTCCACCGGCGTGGAGTCGGTCACGATGCTCATGATCCGCTTGCGGACCTCTTTTTCGGGATCGAAGATGCAGATGGTGTTGCCGTAGCTTTTCGACATCTTCTGCCCGTCAATACCGGGGACCGTCGCCGTACTGCGCAGGATTCGGGCTTCCGGCACCTTCAATAGCTCGCCGTAAGTGTTGTTGAACTTCTGGGCGAGGTCGCGGGTGACCTCGACGTGCTGCTTTTGATCCTGCCCCACCGGCACGATGTCGGAGTCATAAATCAGAATATCGGAGGCCATCAGCACCGGGTAGGCGAACAGCCCGTGCTCGGGTGGCAGGCCCTGCTGGAGCTTATCCTTGTAGGCGTGGCAGCGCTCAAGCAGCCCCATGGGAGTGATAGTCGTCAGAATCCATGTCAGCTCGGTGACTTCCGGCACATCGGACTGGGCGAAGATGGTGGATCTGTCCGGGTCAAGCCCCAGTGCGAGGTAATCCGCCGCCAGATCGAGGGTCTGTTCGTGCATCTGTTTGCCGTCGCGAATCGTCGTCAGGGCGTGATAGTTGGCCATAAAGAAGAAGCAGTCGTGCTCCTCCTGTAGCTCGAGGTACTGCTGGATTGCCCCAAAGTAGTTGCCGATATGAAGCCGTCCGGACGGCTGGATTCCCGAGAGTACTCGCATGATCATCGCCTCAGTTCGGTCTCAAAGCTGTTACACATACGTGTTGGCCGTTTGGTCACACAAAAAACCGCGGCGCCAGTTGCCGGCCCACGGTTTGTTCTCAACACTGTCGCACACACCGGCAGGCCCCGGCTCCTATGTGGCCGGTCGCCATGCCCGGATATTTGCTGTCGTCCTGTTGATAGTCATAATGCGCATCTGCCATTCACTGCCGACACTTGTGGGTTCGACACGGCCAGCGGAGACGGCAACTTGTACGTACACTGTACTATAGCGTGCTTTTATCCGTTCGTCAATCCACACGGCCCGGCAACCGGGGTGGGGAATGCGATGGATGGCTTGCTTTACAATAGAGAAGGATTTCCGGCATAATGAGCCGAAATGTGTTTTGCGCCGGATATAATTGTGTCTCATAAAACTTCTCGATCCGCAGGAGGTCTCGACTCGGACTGGAAGCTGACAATTGACAACGGCACAACGACGTCAATTGCCACCTGAGCCGTGCAAACAGCGCACGTCTCAGACCGAGCCACGGGGAAGTTTAGCGTTGTACGCCAAACTCCAGGGGCATTCCGAGCCACGGGTTCTTTCGGGTTGATCCGGGTACTTTTTTCGAGCCTATCGGTTCTTATGATGCACTGATGCACCCGACACCACCAGCCTTCCCACCATGGCGGACAGCATTGGACTGTTTTTATCACCATTATGCAGATCGCTGACCTGGTCGAAATCCAGGATATCGCACGCGCGCTGGACTTGAGCAACCTGCGGGATATCCGCGAGACTCTTGACGCCTCGGGCGGCGCTCCGAGCCTTTTGAGCGCGCCGGACCTTTCGTCTCTGGTACACGACCATATCCCGCCGGATCCGTCTGATGATCCCATCGCAACACTCGTACAGCATATCCTCAGCGACCAGACAACCGGCGCAGCCCTGATGTGCTACGGTCCGGCAGGATCAGGCAAGACGCACCTGCTGTCACTGGCCGCCCTCCTGCTCGAATATCCGTCCGTGCGTGAGCAGTATCATGACAGCCACGGGCGCTACGGGGAGCTTTTCCACGATCTCGGCCGGAAAACGCCGCCGCTGGCCGTTCCTGTCCCGCTGCAGGAACATCGTCCGGAAGAGGAGCATCTCGAGGACATCGTCTTCGACCGCGTGGAGCAGGAGCTGGCGCGGCCCAAATACAACATCCAGGTGCCGCTTTCCGAAGATTCATACGCCCTCGATCTCATCGAGCGCCACATCGTGCCGCGGTATTCCGGGGAGCTCGATGAGTTCACCCACGAGCGCTATGGCGTGCAGTCGTGGACGGAACTGTCCCGCCGTGACCGGTCGGGGGCGGTATCGGCGGCGAAAGCATTTGCCCAAAAAATCGGCTATCCCCTCGACTTCCGCCAGAGCCGCGTGGAGCGCATCGCCCGGCTTTCAGAGCTGATTGAAAACCGG
>JAWODS010000126.1:0-6507 GCA_046483205.1 Armatimonadota bacterium
GGAGAAACGCCGGCATTTCCAACTCGCCGAGCAGCTCGCGGACCTGTTCGACCAGTACCAGACGAGCTTGTGGAGGCGGCAATCACCGATAACACAAAGGCCATCATGGCGGTTGACCTGTACGGGGTCGCAGCGGATATGGACGCCATTATGGACATCGCCGACCGGCATGACCTGTTTTTGCTGGAGGACGTCGCGCAGGCACAGGGGACCGAATGGCGCGGGCGGAAGCTCGGCACCATCGGGGACGCCGGTTCACTGAGCTTTCACACCGCCAAATGCATCACCTCGGGTGATGGCGGCGCGGTGGTTACCGACAGCAAAGAGCTACGCGATCTGATGCAGTCGTACCGGCAGTTCGGACAGCCGTTCGCCGGTGCGGAACACGACTTCGGTGTCACCGGGGGAAATTACCGGATAAGCGAGTTCGTCGCAGCCTGCCTCCGGGCCCAGATGGAGCGCATCGATGACCTGATGGCAAAGCGCAACGAAAGCGCCGCGATTCTCGACGAAATGCTCGGTGATATCCCCGTTCTCTGCCCCCTTGAGTTCCCCGAACAGGTGACGGCACGCAGCTATCTCAACTACGTTATTTTCTACGACCAGGAGGCGGCCGGAGGCGTCCATCGCGATGTATTCCGCAAGGCCGTGGCGGCCGAGGGTGGTACCATCAACCTCGGATACACCTACATGCTCACAGACCGCGCACCCCTGGGCGGCCCCGTTCGAGAGCGGGATAAAGATAGATTCTTCGGCCGACGCATCGATTATGAGAGTCTGCAGTTCCCGGTCGCCCGCAACCTCATTGACAACACCATGATGAACATCCACCAGCGGTGGCTGCTGAGTGACGAGGAAACGGTGCGTGACCTCGGCCGGGCCATCCAGAAGGTTGCCGAACACATCGAGGACCTGAAGGACGAGACGCTGGAGGAGTAGTCTCCGGGACCTGCAAAAACGTGTGAAGCTGACATTCAGCGGCCGCTTCCCATTGGTCGACACACATTTCCCTGACACGACATCCTCCACACACTGCTCGAGTCCTCGCATCAGCGACAAAAAAAGGGGACGCCTCCGTGGCGTCCCCTGTGCATTTTGTTTGTGCGGATCGGGCGTTACATCATGCCGCCCATGCCGCCACCCATTCCGCCGGGTGCGCCGCCGGGTCCGCCTGGAGGACCACCTTCGTTCTCCTCGGGGATCTCAGCGACGAGTGTTTCGGTTGTCAGCACCAGTGCGCCGATGCTTGCGGCGTTTTCCAGTGCAGCCCGGACGACCTTCGCAGGATCGCTCACACCACTTTCCACGAGGTCACCGTACTCCTCCGTCGCGGCGTTGAAACCGAAGCGCGGCGAATCGTCGGCCATCACCTTCTCGGCAACGATGCTGCCTTCGAAGCCGGCGTTGAAGGCGATCTGCTTGATGGGGGCCCGAAGCGCCTGTTCAACGATGCCGATGCCTGTGGCGATGTCGCCGTCGGCCTCGATGTCTGCCAGCGCCTTGCTTGCGCGCAACAGTGTCACGCCGCCGCCGGGCACGATGCCCTCTTCCAGAGCGGAGCGTGCGGCGGACAGGGCATCTTCGAACCTGTGCTTCAGCTCGTCCATCTCGGTCTCAGTTGCAGCACCGACACGGATCACGGCGACGCCACCGGCCAGCTTGGCCAGCCGTTCTTCCAGCTTTTCGCGATCGTAATCGGAGTCGGTGTTTTCGATCTGGGCGCGGATCTGCTTGACACGTCCGTCGATCTCTTCCTGGGTTCCGCCGCCCTGGACGATGGTTGTGTCGTCCTGGGTCACCGTCACACGTTCGGCGGTGCCGAGATCTTCCAGGTCGATGCTCTCGAGCTCGATACCCAGATCCTCTGCAATGAAGCGGCCACCGGTCAGCACGGCGATGTCTTCGAGGTTGCGCTTGCGGCGATCCCCAAAGCCAGGGGCCTTGACCGCGCAAACCTGCAGCGTGCCGCGCATCTTGTTGACCACCATTGTGGCCAGAGCTTCGGCTTCGACGTCTTCGGCAATGATCAGCAGCGGCTTGCCGGCTGATGCAACCTTCTCCAGGACCGGTACGACGTCAGCTGCCGCCGAGATCTTGTCTTCATATATCAAAACGTAGCAGTCTTCGAAAACGGTCTGCATTTCCTCCTGGTCGGTTGCGAAGTACGGGGAAATGTAGCCCTTGTCAAACTGCATGCCTTCGACGATCTCCATCTCGGTCCGGCCGGTCTTTGATTCTTCGACGGTGATAACGCCGTCTTTGCCGACCTTGTCCATGGCGTCGGCGATAAGCTCACCGATCTCCGGGTCGTTGCCGGCGATACCTGCGACATTGGCGATATCGTCGCGGCCTTCGAGCGGCTCAGCGGTCGCGCGAATATATTCGACCACTTTGCGTGTCGCCATCTCGATGCCCTGCTTCAGAAGCATCGGATTGGCGCCTGCGGCAACGTTGCGCATGCCCTCATGCACAATCGCCTGGGCCAGGACGGTTGCAGTGGTGGTGCCGTCGCCGGTGTCGTCATTCGTCTTGGAGGCGACCTCCTTGCACATCTGTGCGCCCATATCTTCGTACTCGTCCTCGAGCTCGATCTCTTTGGCGACGGTTACACCGTCTTTGGTTATGTCGGGGGATCCCCAACTTTTTTCGAGCACGACGTTACGGCCCTTCGGACCCAGTGTCACTTTCACGGCATCTGCAACTTTATCGACACCGGTCTCGAGTGCGCGCCGCGCTTCGACGTCAAATGCAATCTTCTTTGGAGCCATATGATATTTTCTCCTTTCGAAATTTGTTCGCGTTCAGTTACTCCCGGACGGCGAGGATTGAATTTTCATCGACGATGAGGTACTCTTCGCCGTCGATTGTGACTTCTGTTCCGCCGTATTGGGTGTAGATGACTCTGTCTCCCTCTTCGACGCTCATCTTGCTCCGTTCGCCAGAGTCGAGCATGCGTCCCTCACCGACGGCAATGACTTCGCCCTCACGGGGAGCTTCCTGCGCGGTTTCGGGCAGGATAATACCTCCGGGACTCTTCTCTTCGGCTTCGACCTGCTTGACGAGTACCCGGTCACCAAGCGGTTGCAACATGTTCAATGCACCACCTTCAAAGTAAGCGTGATTTGCTATGAGCCTGTTCAGGGCCTCTGATTGGACTTGAAGAGATTTTAGCACTCTATCGGCTAGAGTGCTAATTGCTCCTTGCTCGCCTTAAATTATAGGGGCTGAGCACAAAAAGTCAAGGGCCCCTTCCTTACAGTGGCGTCCTCACACCCGCGATAAGATTGAAATCGGGCGCCGGATATCCCGCCACGGCCTCGTAATCGTGATCCAGGACATTGTCGGCCTGCAGCCACAGCTCTGTTCCTGAATCGCTGATCTGCCGCGAGGCGGCCACATCCACAACGAGGTATCCACCCCATTCGTCGGGCTGGAAGGGCGGCTGGAAGTCGTTGTCCATCCGTTTGCCCACATACCGCAGATTCACCACCGCGCTGGTCCGCCCGCTGCTGTAGCGGAGCTTCTCTGCGAGCATCCACTTTGGCCTGCGCAGCAGCGGATCGCCGGAACCCGTCCAGTAAGACAGGCGTCTCACCGAAAGCTCGTGAGACAATGACGTACCGACCGGCCCGTCTATCGTGAGTTCATAGCCGCGGGTGGTGGCTTTACCCGCATTGACGGTTCTCCAGGCGGTTGCGTCGAAGTCGATGAGGTTGTCGAAATCGTTCTCGAAATACGTCAGCGCGACCTGTGTCGGCTGATCCGGGGCGGTTCCCAGGCCGATCTCCCAGCCTGTGTTCTCCTCCGGCTTCAGGTCGGTGTTGCCGGTATTGGGATAATACAGCTCCGTCAGTGTCGGGGCACGGAAGGCGGTGCCGTAATTCGCCCACCACCGCAGGTTGGCTGTCTCAGAGAACCTGCTGACGCCCGCGCGGTAGTTGGTATCGCTGCCGAACTGCTCGTTGTCCTCCCAGCGGACACCTGTTACAACATCCCAGCCGCCCCAGTCTGCCTGCATCTGCGCGAAGGCCGCCTTGTTGTCGTTGGACTCGTCATATCTGTCGTCCATACCCCAGCCGGGTGCGACGTAGTGGAAGTCGGCCTCGCGCTCGCGGTATTCGGCTCCGAGGGTGTATGTCTGAGTGCCGCGGTACCAGTCCTGCTGAAATTCTGCGCCTTTGACGCTGGCGTCGATGTCGGTGGTCTGATCGGAGCTGCCGACGGCTCCCGGGTTCGCCGGATTGTTGTCATGGGTGCTGGTATTGAAATAGCTGAGCTGAAAGCGCTGGTGCGTATCGGCGCCGTAGCGGTTCCAGGTCAGGCCCGAGATAATACCATCTTTGTCCAGGCGGTCGTTGGGGTCGAAGGCCAGGTGCGGCTGGGCGGGCATGCCTTTTTCGGTGTCGAAATAGCGGCCTGTCCACGTGAGATCGCCGCCCGCACACTCTGTATCCCAGCGCCCGACGAATGTGCGCCGCTCATAGTCATCGTTGGCGCGGTAGAAGCCGTCGTGCTGGTCGAAGGAGCCGGAAAATCCAAAGCCCGTATCTCCGTCACCCTTACCGTACGAGAAGCTCAATCGGCCCTGTCCATCGGTTCCATAGCCGGCTTCGACACTGTTGTCAATCTGCCAGCCGGGCGCGGTGAAAACCTGGATGACGCCGGTCATGGCCTCGGAGCCGTACAGCGTCCCCATCGGGCCCGAAACGGCCTCGACGCGGCCTACCTGATCCAGCGAGAAGTCCGCGATATCCGCCTGGCCGACGGTGGGCAGATTCGCCTTCACACCATCCACTAAAAACAGCGTGTGGTTGGATTCCCCGCCGCGACCGAAGATGCTCAACTGACCGCCGGGACTTCCGGAACGGACAATATCAATCGAGGGGGCGTCTTCGAGGATGTCGTAGAGATTGTTGGCTTCGGATTCCTCAATGTCCTGCTCGTCAAACACTGACATGGTCGTCGTCAGCTCATCGGGGCTTTGCTCCGTTTTCGTTGCCGAAAAGACGACATCAACGTCGATGGTGGGCTCGTCCTCAGCCACACAGAAGGCGGCTGTCCCCAGGACGAGGCTGACAAGTACAACGGCTGTAATGATCTTTCTGGTGCTCACTGCGAAGTCCTCCCATTAATTCAGGGTAAAGCTTACTGTTGCATTCACGCGAATTGATGCCTTGAGTCCTTTTGGAAACGGGCGGAAGCGGCCCGCGTTGCGAACGGCACGGACGGCGGCTGAATCGAGGGCCGAATGACCGGAGCTCCCTGTGACGCTGATACTGGTCGGCTGTCCGGACGGATTGACTGAAAACGACACCCTCACGCGACCGCTCTGTCCATTGCGGCGAGCCGCTGCCGGATACGACTTTGCTGCCTGGATTTTGCGCTGCACCATCGCCTGAAACCGGCTCAGGTCGGCTTTCGACGGTCCGGCTTTCTTCGTGTCTTCCTTTTTCTTGCTGGCCGGCTGCCGGGCGCTGTCGGATTTTTCCGGCCCAGGTGTAGGTTTCTGAGATGGCTTCTGTGACGTCTGCTCCCCGGCGGGGGGAGCGGTCGATTTCTTCGCACCCCGGGGAACCCCGGGGATCGCGTCGGCGTCAGGTGTAACCTTCCTCGGAAGCGGTGCACTGCCGCCCTGTCCGCCCATACCGGGGCCGCGGCCGGCCCCGGGCATCACAACTCCGTCACCCGATCCTCCGACACCGATGCCGCTGCCACTGCCGCCCAGACCCGGACCGTGGCCGGATGCGCCGGGAATGCCCCCGACGGAAAACGATCCTCCGGACCCGCGTGCGGTGATTACCTCTGCCCCACCACCGGCCGGAACTTTCGAGCCGTCTCCAGCCCCGGCCCGTCCTGCACCGGGGAGACCGGCACCGAGGTTGTCGCCGTATCTGGGAGATTTGACCGCCACCGGCCCGCCTGATTCCGGAAGATCGTATTGGCTCCTTTCGGCGGTGTCGGTGACGTCGGTGTGATCGTCCTCGGCCACCGCAGGCTGATCCGCGACAGAGCTATCCGGCTCTGGGCTCCGGGTGCGCGGCCTGGGCTTCTCGGTCTGGTGTGGGCGATGGCGGCGGGAATTCCGGGCACGGGAAGTGGTTTCTGCCGTGGGTTTCGTTACGGTCCGGTGTTGGATACGAGAATCCGCAGGGTCCGGAGCATTTTCGGATACCGTGGTGACGGTTTCTTTATGCCTGGTGCGCTCGGGTGTATTCCGGTCGGGTGAGCTGGCCTGGTGGAGTGTGGCCTGCAGGACGATGCGCTCGCTGCCTGAAGTGCTATTGGCCCTGGCGGTGAGACCGGTCGAAGCAGCGATGACCAGCACACAGTTGATGAGGACTGAGATGCCTATCCACAGCGGGAGGGACGCTGCCGGGGACCTGTTCATTGCGATCGCCCCTGTTGAAGCTCGGCCGCCAGGGCCAGGTAGCGCACGCCTGAGTTGCGCACTGCGTCGAGAACCTCGACAACCCGTTCATATTCCACCCGCTGGTCCGCGCTGACAAC
>JAWODS010000216.1:0-11149 GCA_046483205.1 Armatimonadota bacterium
GCTGCAACACACCGGAAGTCACGGTCGCCCGCGTAATCATCCAGCAGTGATCCCATGGGCTCGCCATCGAGGGTGAAGTTCACCAGCATCTTCTCACCCGTGGTGCCGTAGCAGCGACGGTTTTTGATGGCGTCATAGATGGCCTCGCGGGACAGCTCCGGCGAGAATACTCCCGCACACGCTGCGCCGTCGTTGACGCCAAAGGGGCCGTTTCCGGGCTGGGCGAACTGGTTATCCGTCGAGGCCATGAACCCCAGCCGGTGCCCCATCTCAAGCGCGCGCTGTGCCGAATGTGGCCCACCCACCTCGTTACTCCCCCACCGCGACCAGATCTCGATACACCGCTCCATCTCGTCAAGAGACCGGTCCCAGTCGGGTGACCAGATGTAGCGGGTGTGATGCAGGCAGGTGAATGCCTCGAAGTCCTGCAGGGCCTCCCAGAGTTGCGAGGGGTCGGGGTAGCCGCGCTCGTCGGGGTCGCCGAGGTCGTATTCAGGCCCTCTCGCACGGCTGACGCGAAATCTCCTGGCTTCCTCGGTGGAGCGGAAGTATGAAATTCGGTGGCCGCCGTCACAGTAGGTTTCACACCCGGGCAGCGTCACAAAGGTGCCGTCTTCGTGGTAGCGGTCATTGAGGTCCAGATGCGCATCCCAGACCTCCTGGGTGATGCGGCTGGCGTAGGAGTTTTGCTGGTGGGTGACGGCGCAAAAGTCCAGCCCGGAATACCAGTAAGCATACTCGTAGGCATCTTCGGCGGTTTCGAAGCCGTCTCCGGGCTCGGCGTGGACGTGAATGTCGCCGAAATAGACGTTCAGGTCGGCGAAGTCATCGGGCCTGCCCACGGGGTTGCTGCGGGCGGCGAGGGAGTTTTGCTCATCGTACGCCCGGATGTAATCAAATTGCTTCCCGCTGGTGGTCATCACCGCCGTCGAGCGGCGCTTTTCGGTCGTGTGGTGCAGGGTGACGGGCTCGCGGTTGTCCATCCCCGCACACCGCAGCGTTATCTCCGAGTCGTATTCGCCCGCCGGATTTTCGCTCACCCCGTCCACGGCGACGACGCTGACCTGCATATTCGTGTCCTCCGGCACCACCGAAGGGCAGCGCACCCGCAGATTTTGGGCAATATCACCGCGAGCTGTGACCACCGGCTGGTGAGTGATGTGCCGAAAATGCTCTTCGTCGGGCAGGCGCACCAGCGTCGGGAGCGGATGATCGGCGGCGGTCTTGGGGATCTGCGCCTTCGGGCCGGCCGGGTCGCCCATATACACCACCAGCGTCTCCCCGTCTTTCAGAGTGCCGTGAAGGGTGACATGAAAGAGGTAATAGAATCCGCCCGACAGCAGCTCGCAATCGGCCTGCAGGTTGCTGCCCTCCGGCGGATAGGCCTTCACCAGCGCAAATGAGCCCCGGGGGTCGCGCTCGGTGGTGGTGTCGAATTGCGAATGCAGCTCCGTGAAGGCCATGCCGAGGTGCTTGCGCCAGAAGCGCGGTGGGGCGATGGCGATCTCCGTTCCATCAGGCAGGTCGAAGCCCTGTGGGGTATATTGCAGGCGCAGATGCACCGCCTCACCCGCTTTTGTTTCATCCGGATCGGCTTTCCCTTCCACCGCGATGGGCTCCTGCTGTGCGGCGGCGTGAGACAGGTTTCGCCACGTCTGGCTGGTCAGCTCGGTTCGCTCGCTCATCCATGTCACTCCACAGCTATCGCGCAATCCATATCGGTGAGGCCCAGGCCATGTGACCATCTATCTGGGTCGCGCGGAGGTAATAAAAGCAGAACGGCTTCTTTGTCCGGAAGTATGGTTCCACCATCAAATCGGCGAGATCGTCGTCATCGACGAAGGTTCCCTCGAAGGTCAGTTCAGCAGGCTCAACGCGAGCGATGACCTCGTTGTTGCGGACCAGCTCAACGGACTCAAGCTCTGCAGTCCCGGCAACCCGGGCGGTGAACTCCCTCGGGCCCTGCCATTCATCGAGGTCGGAGCCCATGAGGTGATCACCCATGGCACAACAAATCAGCATCTGCTCACCGCTGGTGCCGTAACAGCGCCGCTCCCATAGCGCCTGGTAGATCCCCTCACGGCTGAGATCGTTGGTCAGCACGCCGGTGAGACCGCGCCCCTCGTTCATATCAAACGGCCCGTTGCCGGGCAGTGAGGTCTGGTTGTCGGTATTGGCGACAAACCCGAGGCGGTGGCCCTTGATAAGCGCCTGCTGCACGGAGTAAGGGCCGCCAACCTCGTTGGTCCCCCACCGAGAGTAGATCTCCACACAACGCTCTCTCTCCGGCTGCTCGCGCGTCCAGTCGGTGGGCCAGATGTAGCGGGTGTGGTGGGGGATGGTGATGGCGTCGAAGCCCTCCAGGGCGTTCCACAGCGCTTCGGGTTCTGGAGGTGGCCCACCGGCTTCCGGGTTGCCAAGGTCGTATTCGGGTCCGCGCTCCCAGGCCACCTTGAAGCGTCGTGCCTCCGCCTCGTTGCGGAAGTAGGTGATCCGGTGGGCATGAGCGAGGTAGGTCTCCACGGCACACAGGGTCACGAACTCGCCCGGGGCGTTGTACTCCTCGTTGATATCCAGATACTGGTTCCAGCGCTCCTGGTCGAAGCGGAAATTCGGGGAGTTGTGCTGGTATTCACAGGCGCAGAAATCGAGCGTGGAATACCAGCGCCCGTATTCGAAGGGCCGGCGTGTGCCCTCGGGGCCACCGCCCATGTAATGCACGTGCATGTCGCCGAGATAGACATCGTAGCCGCCAAAATCTTCTTTCCGGCCCATCGGGTTGCTGCGGGCGGCCAGGGCATTTTCCACGTCATGCGCCTGGAAATAGGTGAACTTCTCGCGGCCGGTGGAATGCTGCACCGTTGACATCCGGTCCTCGGTGCTGTGGTGCAGGCGGCTGGCGCTGAGCGGACATTCGCCCCGCCGCCACACGGTGAGGTCCGCATCGTAGTGGATGGCCGGATTTTCGCTCACCCCGTCCACGGCCACCACGCGCAGCTCGCAGTCGCTTTCCGCCGGTGCGGTGCTGGGACATCGAAGGCGGAGGCGGTTGACGAGGTTTCCGGTCGCCTGGACTTCCGGTGATTCCTCCAGCCTCCGGAATGCACCCTCGCCGGGAAGCTTCACCATCATGTTCAACGTGTGAGGCCCGGCGATTTTCGGCACCTCGATTTTGCTGCTGATCGGGTCGGACAGATAGACCGTCAGTGTCTCGCCGTCGGCGAGGTGTCCTTCTGTGAAAACCATGTGCATGACGTAATGAAATCCGGCGGGAATGACCTCGCGGGCGACCTGCAGCTCGCTGCCCTCGGGCGGATAGGGCTTGGCGAGGCAGAATGCACCACCAGGGGGGCGGGATTCATCGGTGTCGATCTCCTGGTGGGTCTCCCGGAAGGCGTTGCCGCGATGCTTGCGCCAGTGACGGGAAAACGAAATCAAAATGACCGTACCCTCGGGCAGGTCGTAGCCGTCGGGCGTTACCTCGATCTTCAGATGCAGCGGCTCGCCGGCCTTCGCGGTATCCGGAACCGCCCGGGCATCCAGGTCCAGCGGGCGGTTTGTGTCGGCGGCAACACTGATCTCTCGATACGTCTCATAATCCATCGTGCTTCCGGGAAGTGACATACCAGCCACCTTCAAACCACTGAGAGTGTCATGATGCTGTATGATGTTTCTTTGCTGTCAACCCCGGGGCCTTCAAATACAGTGGCGAATGGACAGATGCCATCCCTCTGTCACAGCAGACGACTGTGAAACAACGGCAAGACCTGGTCTGGCGAAGGGTACAGCCCGGAGGTAGTGCTGCTGCAATGAAAAAGGAGGGGCGTATCACACCTCGCCCCTCCGTTTTGTATTCCGGTCGTCTTACTCCAGCGGCAGGTCAATACGGCGGCCGGTTTCCATGCTTTCAACACCGGCGAGATAGATCTCCTGGGCTTTGTAACCGTCCATGCCCGATGATCTGGGCTCGCGGCCAGTGCGGATCGCCTCGATGAAGTCATTGAGCTGGCCCTCGGTCCAGGTGTCGGCACAGCGCTCGTTGACGAAGGGGATTGTCTCCACCTCGCCACCGGTCTTCGAGATGTCGATGAGCCACTCGCCGTCCTCCTCGCGGGGCTCGTGAATCGACCCCTCCGGCCCGATGACATCCATGCCACGGAAGCCCGAGGTGGCTCCCGGAGGCAGTGTCCACGAGAACTGCAGCAACGCGGTGTCGCCGCTTTCGAACCGCAGGATCATGGCGTTGGTGTCCAGCACATCGCCGGTGTTGCTGAGGTGCTCCATGTAGGCGGTGACGCTGGCGACATCGCCGAAGGTGTAGCGCAAAAAGTCGATGTCGTGTGAGGCGCTTTCGGTCAGCGGGCCGTCGCTGTAACGGCTGTCCTGGTACCATTCGCCGTAGTTTGGTGGTCCGGGGCCGGCTCCGGCGACGATCCTGCGCCACATGCACGGCTGTCCGGCCTTCTCCTCCTGCACCATCTTCCGTATCTGTCCCCAGTTCTGGTCAAAGCGCCGCACGAAGCCGATTCCCAGCGTCGTCCCCGCCTCCTCGTGTGCCTCCATCATCGCCCGGCAGTCGTCCAGCGTTCGGGCCATCGGTTTTTCGCACAAAACATGCTTGCCTGCCCGCGCGGCCTTGATCGCTGCATCGGCGTGAAACTCCGTCGGTATGCCGATGACGATCGCGTCAACGTCGTCCATGGCGATAAGCTCATCATAGCTGTCCACGGCACGGTCCGCGCCGCGTTCATCGGCGCGGGCCTGTGCGGCCTCGAGATTGATATCGGCCACGCATACGAGCTCCGCGTCATCACTCGCCTCCATTGCGGCCGTGTGCGCGTTGCTGATGGCGCCTGCGCCGATCATGCCAAAACGGATTGGTTCCATAGTCGGTTCGTGTCCTTTCTGCAGGTTGGTCTGTCGCGTTACTTTATCACAAAAACGGGCGAACTCCACGCCCACGGCCCCTCGGCGGGTGCGATGTTTGAGGGATATTGGGGGAAGCCGCCCGGCAGAGTAACCTTCGCATAATACCACGCACACTCCGGCAGGCCGGTGATCTGCTCATCAAAGCCGGCGGGGAGGTCCGACAGCTCCGCCACCACTTCACCATCACCGAATATCTCCACACTTTCCACCTCACGGGGCGCCTGGACGGATACGCGAGCTGTGTACTCGTCGGACTGCTCCGTCTGCTGGCCCATGAAGGCTCCGTTGACCCAGAATTTCAGGCCGATGCGTGTGCCTGCGGTGGCATAACACCGGTTTTGTCTGAAGGCGTCGATGATCCCCGAGAGGGTGAACTCCCGCACCCACAGGCCGGTGAGACCTCCACCGAGACCCGGCGTGCGGCGGTGACCGTCGGAGGTGCCCACGAAGCCGACTTTGAAGCCATCATTGAGGTGTTCGTGAAAAACGGGCGAGGTGTTGATGTAATCTCCCCACCCGCAGACGACCTCCATGTTGCACTCGCGGTCGCTGTCGGACAGCAGAAACCGGGCGTGCTGGGTGTTCATGATACCGTTGGTGCTCTGTATCCACGAAAGCAGGGCCACAAACGGATCGTCATCCAGCCCGAAGCCGGCATCCTTCCACCGCAGCATCGGCTGGTCGTACGATTCAAACAGGATGGAGCGATGCTGTGGCTTCGACGGCCCCCAGCGCCGCTGTGTCCATTCGTAGGCGGGAATGACGATGAAACGATCATCCTCCGACCACGCCTCAGTCCGCTCCATCGTCTCCTGCCAGTTTCTGTCCGAAAGCCGCCCGCCGTAAATGTAGTCATTATCCGTAATCGCCACGAAATCAACCTGCGCCTTATTCTGGGCGTAGGAGATCATTTCCACAAGGTCACCCTCGGCGTCCTCGGAGAGCGCTGTGTGGCTGTGCGGGTCGCCGAAGAGAAGCTCGTAGTCCTCGCCGCCAACCTCGACAGACCGGTCTTCGGGCGTAAAGAATTCGTGCTCTGGAAGATTGATGACAGACCAGCCTTCAAAGCCGGTGTCAGGACGTTGCGTGGGCGAACCGGCGATGTCAACCGACAGCAGTACGACCTCTCCCCTGCCCGGTTGGTCATCAGGGACACCGCGCTGTGCGGCGACGATGATTTCGCCATTAATCACGCCGCTTTTATCAACCACATAATCCATATAGGGCTCTTCGATGATGCGGACGGGATCGGCCCACTCGTCGTCATGGAATTTCCGCCCCACAAGGACGCCTCCCACCTGCGTCGTGCTGCCGTCGTGAGGCTCCTTGCGCTCCCACATGACCCACATCCCACCATCGTCATCGGGCACCAGGTACGGGTGACGGCGCTTGCCGGGATACCCCCAGACACCGTTTTTGGGCAGCAGGCCGTATGCGAGGTCGGCGACTTCGTCAAAGATCCACTCATCGGCCTCGCGTCGAGCGATAACGATGTAGTTGTGCTGGTCAATGACGCCGTCGTCATTGATGACATCCTCTGTCTGGACCATTGCCACCCACATTGTGTCGTCGAAGGCAAAACATGTTGATGGAAAGAGCAGGGAGGCCTCTTCAGCAGACATGTTGGAAAAGCGCTCATCGAAAAAAGCCTGTACTCCAAAAAAGTTTGGACTTCCATCAATCTCGGGGATATGTGTTGCCGACAGAACATGTCCCGTGGGACTGACCGATATCGAATGAACGTGCCGCTGGTCTTCGGCCTGCCACGGCACTGCCACGGGGTGAAGATTGCCGTCGCCGTCGAGGCAAAAGCTGCGGTTGCCGCCGGCCGCAGTCTCCCAGCCAAACAGAATGCTGTCGGTGCGGCGCTGCACCCACAGGTCATACACGTCGTGAGCGGTGTGTTTGCCGGCCATGTCTGCAAGGATTGCTACCGTGCCCATATCTCTCACTCCAGATACTGTTTGCCATGCTGCAAAGTTGGGCAATAGTTTCGCCGCCCGGGCCACCGTGGCCTTTTTGAGAGTCGCACAAAGGGCAGGTATTGGCCCGCGATGTATTGAAAATGCCTGGAAAGTAGGTATCATCCGGTGCCACGTCGGGCGCATTCGAAATCAAACAGGGGACGGTGAGGATGATGCGAAAGTGCGAGGGCTGTGGTGAGCAGATATCTGACGACTTCGCCTTCTGCCCGTACTGCGGGGAGCCGAAGAACCCGCTTTGTGTGGAATTTCACGATGAGGAGCTGCAAAGGAAGATTGGCAGCATCCTTTCGGGCACCGAGCGGCGGCTGCAGGCCGTCATCGCGGCCTTCTCCCGGTATATCGAAGCACCGGTGGTAGATACCATCATCTCCGGCGACCTGGACAGGCTGAGGGGCGAACGGCGCAGGGTGACGGTGCTGCACAGCGACATCCGCAACAGCTCGGGGATGATCGCGCGCCTGGAACCGGAAGATGCACTCCAGTTTTTGGGCGAACACCACGAGCGCATGGCGGCGGCCGTGCAGGCATATAACGGGCTGCTTGATAAGTTCATCGGCGATGGGATGATGGCGATTTTTTCTGAGGGTGAGCCGGAGGAGCAGGCGCTGCAGGCGGCGCGGGCGGCCCTGATGATGCGGCAATACGTGCGGGAAACCAGTGATGACTGGCCCGTGCCGGATATTCCCTTTCAGATCGGTGTTTCCATCAACTCCGGAGAGGCGGTCATCGGCAGCGTGGGTTCGCGATACCGCCAGGATTACACGGCCATCGGCGCAGAAATCAACTATGTCGATGACCTACAGCAGGCGTGCAAGGATTTCTGCCGGGATATTATCGTCAGCACCTCCACCCGAAACCTGCTTGGCGACGACGCTGAGGTCGAGGAAGTGGGGAGTGTTGCTCGCCCGCCACATGCGCGCGAAGAGCCGGTCTTCTTTCTGCGCGACCTGATAGAATCATCACAGGAGGAGAGTCAATGAAACAGCAGATACAGGCCGCGACCGTTCCCGAGCCCGGCGCCGCATACAGCCAGGGTGTCCTCGCCGAGGGCAGCCAGCTTCTGTACATCTCCGGGCAGGTGCCGGTGGACGAAAACGGCGACCTGGTCGGTGCCGGGGATATGACGGCCCAGGCGCGGCAGGTGTTTGAAAATCTCCAGGCCCAGCTTTGTGCCGCCGGGGCTGATTTCTCCCATGTCGTCAAGCTCACCATTTTCGTGACTGACATGGACCGGTTCGGCGAATTCAGCGAGGTCCGCAGCGAGTACCTCCAGCCCCCCTTCCCCGCCGCCAGTGCCGTGAAAGTCGCCGGACTGGTGGATCCCGAGTGGCTGGTGGAGGTCGAAGCGTACGCGGTGCTGGATTGAACATCTCATTTTGTGGGTCGGCCTGCACACCGACCGTCCGCAGACAACACCTCTGCTGAACTGACGGCCGGGCACAGGGCTCTCGTCTTCATGGCTTCGTGTCCGGGATCATTCGTCCGTTGCGGCTGTCTCGTTATCCATTGGATCCGGCTCAGGCAGCAGGGGGAATACCAGGGCATCGTTGCCCTCGTGGTGGATCTCTCGCAGTCGGTTGAGCAGGCTGGCGTTGAGGAGTGCATAGATCGCCAGCGGCCAGTACCAGTAATGTGGGCCGACGCGGTTGACCACGGGGATAAACACCACGAGCACGCAGACCAGCAGTGGCAGGGATACGCCGCGGTCTTTTGAGAGCGCCAGCACCACCAGCCCGCCCCAGAAAAGAAGCATCGTGCCGATTCGGGCCCAGGTGTCGAGGATGGTTATCAGCGCGAAGTTGCCGCCGACGAGCTGTGCGGAGCCCAGCAGCCACAGCAGCATGATCAGGCCCGTCCATATCCACTCCAGGCGCCGCCACAGCGCCACGATCACGATGGCGATGATTCCCGCTGAGGTAACCACCGGCACCAGCTCCCCGGCCATCAGAAGGCTGGTCAGACGGTTGGCCACGTAGAAGGCGTACTGCAGGAAGGTGAAGTTGCCGGCGTATTCGAGTCCTGAAGCGGCCGGAGCGGCCAGAGAGCGCACAACGTAGAAGATGACCCCGATGCCCAGGTATGCCGCCGAAAGCCGCAGCACGTCCTTCCGGCTGCGATACCACACCAGCGCGGGGACCATCAGCGGGACGGCCAGCGCCATCTCTTTAAACAGCAGCGCCGCCACAAAAGACGCCAGGGCGACGACCAGCAGACCGCGACGGCGTGACTGCAGATACCGGTCCAAAAGCAGCAGCGACAGCAGGCTGAACATCAGTGAGAAGATGTCTGTCTGCACCGGCCACCAGGGCATCACACCCCAGGTGACGCGGGCGATGGACCAGTCAACGCCGCCGGGGTGTTTCGCCCACAAGAACAGCAGGCCCGCGAGTACCCCGACGCCGATGCGCACCCGGTCGCTGCCACGGGCGAGCGAGGCCCCCAACAGACACAGCAGCAGGACATTGATTGTGTTGGCGATCCACGAAACGATGCAGTAGCCCTGGAAGTTCATGCCGAAGACCTGGCCCTGCAGGAAAAAAAGCATGCTCGCCAGTGGCCGGTAATACATTTCGTGCTGGATCCACGGCCTTGTCCACCAGCTCCCGATATCCGACCAGTCCGCCTCCATGGCGTTGCGTGCGATCGCCTGGCTGTCCGCATTCACCGACCATTTCGCCTGCACGGTGGAATTGAACACCAGCCCGGCGGTGGTGGCGAGAGAAATCACCGCCAGCGCAACCAATACAGCGGCCAGAAGCCGTCTGCTCTTTGGGGATCGCTCCTGTGTACTGCTCACACGGACCTCCCGCTTGCGGTTTGCGCGACAGTGTCCCATTTAGCGCTTCGGCACACCGATTCCTTCAGATTCCGCACAAAACAGAAGGACAACCGACAGGGATTGTCGAATATACTGGGTGCTCGAAAGTGTCTTCAATGTCTTGTGAATGCTCACAGGGAGGAAATGATATGGAGTTCATGCCAGCACTGTCCAGCTTTCTGGATTATCAGGATGCCGAGGAATGCGCACGTGTCCGGGCGATTCCGAAGGAGAAAATTACCGAGCACGACAATCCGGACTTCAACATCCGTCTCATCGAATCAACCGAGGTATTTTACGGCGAGTTCGCCCTCGATATCGTCAGCCGCATCATCGAGGCCGCTGAAGAGGGGCGGGAGCTTGTCCTGATTCTCCCCGTCGGCCCGGTGCCCCAGTACGCCATCGCCGCCTCCATGATCAACCGCCTGCGGATCGACTGCAGCCACGTCATTACCTTCAACATGGACGAATACGCCGATGAAAACGGCCAGACCGCCCCGGCGGAGTGGGAGGGCTCCTTCGCCACGGCCATGTGGGAGAATCTCTTCGGACGTATTGACGAGGATCTCCGGCCCAAAGAAGAAAACATGCACTTCCCCGACAGTGACAACGTGGACGATTATTCCGACATGATCGCCGAAGCCGGTGGCGCCGACTGCTGCTATGGCGGCATCGGCTGGTGCGGGCATATCGCCTTTTGGGAAAGCAGCCTCGGCGACAACTACGACAGCCTCGAGGAATGGAAGCAGGCGAAGGCGCAGATCGTCGAGCTCACGCCGCTGACGATCATCCAAAACTGCCTGCACTCCTTCGGTGGTGACTGGTCGTGGGTGCCGCCGAAGGCCGCGACGATTGCCCCGGCCGACATCCTTGGGGCCAAACACCGCAGCTTCTGGCTGGACGGGATGTGCGGACCGGCGACCAACATGTCGTGGCAGCGGTTCATCGCCCGGCTGTGTGCGCACGTCGAGGTCAACAGGTGGGTCCCGGGATCAATCCTGCAGACCGTTCCCACCGACTACACCATCCTCGGCGATGTCGCCAACGACGTGGAGATCGAGATGTCGTGATGATCAGCGGGAGAGAGAACCATCCCTCCCCAGAACATCAACTACAATGATGCAGCGAAGGGGCGTCCCTGCGGCGCCCCTTTTTTCCTGTCTATTCCCCGGTATCGGTGAACCCCGCCAATGCCATTTTCGTCTGAATGCTTTGCCGATCCCCATATCCGCCGCATGTGAGGTGATCTACGTGAGCGAAGAAATTGTTATTTTCGAAACCGAGGAAAAGGCCGATAAGGCCCGCGTCTGTTCGTTTCTGCGGGAGCTTGCAGACAAAATCGAAACGGACAACGTTGTATTGAAGAAGGACGGCCAGGAAACGACGGTGGACATCCCCGATACTGTGGAGCTGGAGG
>JAWODS010000163.1:0-4068 GCA_046483205.1 Armatimonadota bacterium
CAGTTCTTGCTAACATACCCAACATTTTCCTTGAAATTTGGAGCAGGAAAATTCCGGGGCCGAGGTGATCGCGACCGAGTGCCCGACCTGCCACTCCGGCCTGGAGATGCACCAGGTCCGCGCGGAGACGGAGTTCGGTATCAACCGCCGAGAATGATGTGGCCCCCGCCCGGATGAGCTAAAAGCGCATAGGGTCTGCCGATGTCGGGGTGGGCCCGGGTCTGCGCCAGGTAGCGGGGGTTGCTGTCGGGATTGTCCCTTTGTGTCGTCACCCACTCCTGTGCCGGATCCCATTGCAGCAACACGCCTTCGGTGTAGGTGCCGATATATACGAGATTATCTGCGGCGGTGATGGTGTTCCACTGGGCGTAGCATTCATGCCGGGTCCATTCGTCGTTTCCGGGATGGTAGCTGAAGAACCGGTGTGGAATATACGTGCCGCCCGCCACGGTACCGTCCGGCATGGCGGCGACGCTCATGGCCGCCCCGCCCTCTCCACTTGTCTCAAACGCCATATCCCGCGTCTGGTCGGTTTCCGGGTCCTCAACAACGAGGCGCCCATTGATCAAATCCAGCTTTTGCACGCGCTCGCCGTTGGGCAGCTCTCTGTGACGCAGTCCCTGAGAGCCGGTGATGACATCTTTCCGCTCCACATCCGGCTCTCCGTCAATCTTTCGAGCCTCACCGTCGTACAGCTCATACCACTGACGCCCACTTTCGGTCGAGGGAGCGTAGCCGTACACGCGGCCATTCACATACGGGTACACGCGGACACGCCCTTTGCCGACGATCTCATCTTCGGGCACCACCGTCTTCGTTTCGCCGGTGTCGGAGTTGAGCATGACGATCTGGCCCGCCGCTAGGCCCACAGCGACATATATCCAGCCGCGGTCATCGGCCGCCATGTAGCGGGGATACTGTGTTGAGGGATGCTCATGCACGCAGCCGTAGTTGCGCATCTCGTCGCTCTCGGGATTGTAGCTGACAACATCGCAGCCGGGATAGATGGCCGCCCAGATGACGCCATCATAATCTTCGGTCATGCTCATCGCCGCCCGGGATGGCCCCTCGTGCACGGCGGTGAACTCCCGCTTTTTCGGGTCAAACTCGATGAAGTGCCCGCCGAAGTACGTATAATAGCGCCCGTTGCTCGCCAGTATTGAGGCGAAGGGACAGTCGTGGTCGATTGGCCGGGGAATCTCCTCGATCTCGCCGGTTTCAGCGTCGATGACACCCAGCGCATAGGCGTACCGGTGATCGAACAGCCACACCAGCACCACCGGGTTCCCCTCGCCGTCCTGTGCACAGACCATCCCACGGCTCTGCGCCACATCGGACACCGGGCCGTGGTGTCTGAAACCGTCGCCCAGATCGGTCGTTTCGGCCATGACAGGCATCCTCCCGGCAGCCGTGATAAGCAGCCCAAATGCCACAAGTACCGTCAATACGTTAGTGGATGAGAACACGTTTCCATCTCCTCAATCGAAAGAAAATGGTGTTTCCGTTCTTCGGCCTGGTGCTGGCACGCATTGTAATATTGCCATTTTACCTGCGTATGCCGATGAAGCGCAGATTTGTGATTCTGGAGCGCATCCCCCACCCCTGGGCCCTGACCGCAATTGCGGTGACTTTAGCCGGAATGAATTGCGCCGTCCGCCGCCGGTTCCATAGATGGTTGGACGAACGGTCGGGGTTTTTGGCTGCCAGGTTCGGCGACCGCCAGTGGTGCCACTGCCCCTTCGGGACGCGCGTGCAGTTCTTCCACCCGTCTTCGTTGTTCTGATAATGGAAGCCGTGCATCCAGTGACGAGTGTGACCGTTGCTGTCACGCATGCTCAGAGCTATCTGTGCAGGATACTCCACGCCCGCCGCACCGCCCGGTGACAGCTCATTGTAGAGAACCTTCACATCCGCCTCCAGGTACAGCTGCTGCCATTCGTCCAGGTTGATATCCAGTGCTTGCTGCACCCAGAGTGCTGCTCCGTCGGGAGGGCTGTCGGTACGCTCAAGCTCCACACAGCTTTGCTTCTGTGGGTCATTGACGATGCGGACATGAAACTGGCCGCCTTTGCCCCCGCCGTCGTCATGGACCACCCAGCCGTCAAAACCGGTGGCAAAATCTCCGTTGACAACAAGGGCCTGCAAGTCCAGGTCGTCGGTGCCTGCCTCCGCCTGTGCTGCATCTTCCTCAAAGCTCAAGACCTCCAGCGAATACCCGACCGTGTAGCCTTCCTGCCCGGTGCCGAAACCCCCTCCTGTGCGGCTTGACCGGCGGCAGAACTTCGGGATATAGGTGTAATCAGGATTAAAAAACTCGATGCCATACCGCCCGGTGCAACGTCCAAGACTGTCGTCCGGGGTCCAGAAATCGCTCTCTTTCCCGGCAACCTCTATGGCGAGTGGCCTGGCCTGGTTCACCTCGACCGTCCAGCTCGTTGTGTCGAAATATTCGTCCACATCCACAGCCCAGTCACTGTGATTGCCGTCGGCGGGAATTTCGCTGGATTTGACTGTCGAATTCCCCACTCGCACGGTGATGTAGCATTCGCCTTTCCCCTTGCCAATAGGATCTGAGTCGTCGTGGATGACGAGCTCGTCGAGGGTGAGCCGTACCGTGGCCTGCTGGCATGGTGGCAGACAGTCAAGTTGTTGCGCGATGGCGAGGAGTGCAGCACGATCGGCATATACCCTCGCCCGACACGTCTCCACAAACCCCTGGATTGCGGCCTGTGCCTTGGCCTCCCCGCGTTTGGTGGCTGGACGCGTGCTCCAGGTTAATCCACCCTCATCGAAATAGCCGAGCAAGGCATTCGTCTGCGAAATGACGCCAAACCGGTCAATCATGGCATGAAGCTCTGTGGCCGAGGTGGAGAAAGCCGTCTCATCCTGTTGCTCGACAGCTTGCGCCAGGTCCTCCGCCGCGGCCTCCATGTCAGCCAGCGCGCAATCTTCTGTCGCACTCGGCGCCTCCGGCCATTGACCCGAGTATAGTGACAGATTTGCCTGCAGCGCTGCCCGGGCATCGGCGTCGGTGAAGAGATCCCAGGAGTCGCCCAGGGTGTCATTGGCCACCAGCGCCATGTCGTAGCCCATTTCCACGAGCCCGTACGCGCCCAGGACCTCACCCCACGCCCCGGGGACATCAGGCTCCGGCTCGATGCCTCCGGAAGCTGCCTCCAGAAACCCGGCGAGAGCATTAAATACCGTCTGGCTGGCTTCCGCTTTGTACTCATCGAGTGCATCATCTTCGCCGTGCAGCTTTGCATACTCCAGCCGCAACTGCCTGTAAGCCTCCGGCATCGTCCGCACGTATTCTTTCAAATGCGCATCCACGTCACTGAAATCTGCCCCGAAAGCCGTGGAGAGCCCGAGACACGCCAGCACGCAAACCGCGATTGACTTTCGCATTTTCGCCACGCTTTCACCCAATGTCATAGGAGCACAAACCTCATTGGTAGTATAGACTAATTGGTGGCGCGATGCAGGATCGGCCCGGGCCGAATCTCTCAGATGGGGCTTTCCCCCTCCGTCCGGCGTCCTGCGAAATATAGTTCAAGGAATCCGGCATGGTTAGTGCGAAGTATTCTATGTAGTACGAAATTTGGGCACATGACTGCCACGTTGATTGCACACCCGCTCAAAAGGCCCTGAAAGCGAGTGGTCCTGGTGCGCAGGTTCTGCTTAATGGCCGTGTGTATGCTGGCTGTGTTTGTTTCTGGTTCTTTCGCCGGCGCGGAGGCCCCGCCTCTCAAAGGCCCCAATCTCATCGCCGACGGAACCTTCGAGACCCAAGCCCCTGGCCCCATCGATCCCCAGAAATTGCCTGCTGGATGGAGTACAGAGGCCTACGGGCGAAGCGGACAGCTATCAATCGTCGCTGATGGCGCACCGGACTGCGGCGGTCAATCGGTGCAGATGCGCTCACAGCGTGACGACAGCACCGGCCTGCACAGTGTCCTCATCGAGATAGACCCCCACAGGGCGTATCTGCAATGCGGGTGGATGAAGGTGGCACGCGGAGAGCACGGTTCCGGACTTCTCCTGGGGCGCGCGTGGTACACCGCAGAC
>JAWODS010000237.1:0-50914 GCA_046483205.1 Armatimonadota bacterium
GAGACAGGGCCTCCGGCGTTGATCCGCCCCGGCTTTGCGAGTACCCCTCGCGGAGAAGCCCTCTTTTGCAGCGGCACGTCACGCTGCAGTCAGGCAGTCCACAACACGTGTCATTTCAACGGCGCAGGCTTGATCTGCGCCACCCAATGGGAGGGAGATTGTATGCCACAGAATTACCGGATCGTCCTGGCAGTCGCAGTAATCGCCGTGCTTGTTATTGGCGGGTGTGGCGGAGGTGGAGGAGGGAACGGAACCACACCTGCAGTGCCGGATGTGCCCGATGACCTTGCCGCATCAGATCCTGAAAAAGTCGAAACGGATGACGACACCGGGCTCGAGGCGGCAAACAATGAATTTCTCGTCGTTTTGAACGCATTAGACGGCCAAAGTGCGGACGATGTCGCCAGCGTCACTAATGCGCAACTGGTTGGAGCAATTCCGGAAATCAATCTGGCACAGTTCCAGTTGCCTGAGGGTTCTGATCTAAAAGATGTGCAGCAGGCTGTCGAAACCGCCCAAGATGACCCGAACGTAGAATTGGCTTCTGCGAATTGGCTGTTGAAATCTTCGCAGTACTATCCGGAGGATGGTTATGGTTTCGAGAGTGGCGATTGGGATATGGACAACCCGGGCGGAAATAACTGGGGGCAGGAGTTTATTCGCCTGCCGTATGCCTGGGATGCATCAACCGGAGAGTCCACGTGCAAAATAGGCATCATCGATTTCGGGTTTGATGTTAGTCACACTGAACTTGCATCCAACGTAAGTCAGGTCTATCAAATCGGGCTGATAACTCCGCACGTCACCTCGCAAAAAGGAATTGACCATGGCACACATGTCACCGGCATTGCTGCCGCAGTCGGCAACAACGGGGAAGGCATTTGCGGTGTTGCACATTCGTGCACGGTCGAATGTTACTGGCAATTCGGGTTCGCTGGCCAGGCTGCGAAAGCCCTGGTTGATGCTGCTAACAGCGGCTGTCGGGTGGTTAATTACAGCGGCGGACTCGCCTGGGACCATCTGCCTGGAGGCACACTCGACGAGGCAAGTCTGACCGTCGTCGAAGGAATTTTGCGTGCCGCTATAGGATACGCGGCAAGCAAGGGAACACTGTTTGTGCAATCAGCCGGTAACGGTGTGAGCGATCCCAACGGCAATGATGATATAGTTCCCCCTGATTATGGTGTGCCATTCGATGCACGCTGGAATGGCGGACCCGGGGCGGAGGATGAGCTCTCAAACTATGTCGTGGTCGGCAACTCGACTCGCGATGCCGCTCTCTACCATAGCAGCAATTTTGGCCCTAATGTAACAGTCGCTGCGCCGGGAGACGGTATCAAGAGCTGTGTCAGTGGTAACGGCTATGCAACCTACACCGGCACTTCTATGTCGGCACCCTTTGTCACCGGATTGGCAGCACTGTGCTGGTCTGTTGATCCCTCCCTGACTCCCGGGCAGGTCAAAGATATGCTAATCCAGGGCGCGGAGGCCGCCGGTCATTCGCTTGACGGCGGCAATTTCTCCATCATCGATGCCTGGGAAACAGTGCAGCAAATACCAGCTACCGGAAATATCACTATCAGTCAGCTTCAGGAACCACTTTTGCAGCCAATTTCACTTCGAACCGCTGATGTGAGCAGATTCGGTCAATTGACAAGGGAGGGTTCATAATGGATTTGCGACGATTTTCACCGTTGTTGTGGATTCTTGCAGTCGTTGCTGTCGCAGTTTTTGCTGGCTGCGGGGGGCATTCATCCGGGGGGCCGAGTGCCGGACACCAGACCGTCGCCCCGGAGGGCTACGGAACTGTCGAGTTCACCATTGACTGGCCGGAGGAAGTCAATCCGGCATATCTCCCGGCCGAGATGAACCGCGTTGTCATCTTCGTCAGTGCCGAAAATATGTCACAGCCACGAGCGTTTATCGCCAACCGGCCTGATACCGGTGGGTCGAGCACGTTCACGGTTGACGGGATACCCTCCGGTCACAGGCGGCTTTTCAGCGCTCAGGCCAGAAACGTCCCGAATCCGGGCTCACAGAGCACGATTGATGACCCCACGCATTCGCAGCTCGTCGAGGGTGACATCCTTGCCTCCGGAACGGCCGGCCCGGTGGATGTGTTGCCCAACGCCGTCATCGATGTGGACATCACCATGGAGCGACCTGCCGCACCGGATCCCGGGGATAGCGATGTGGACGGAAATATCAACCAGGTTCTCAAAGAATCCTTCCCCTCCGTGGTCGTTTTTGAGCTGTTTCACGACCAGGACGGCAATCCCATCACGGATCTGAATGCCTCCAACTTTCGTGTGACGGAGGACGGTCAGCCGTGTGTGGTCACCGATGTCCGGACGGCATCGCAGGCTCAGACACCGATATCCGTGAGTCTCGTTCTGGACCGCAGTCCCAGCATGTCTGGTTCGAACGAGGAACTGGAGGCTGCCGCATCGGAATTCGTCAATCTGATGGGGTCGCAGGATCAGGGCGAAATTGTCAATTTCGCCTCCGATATCTCAGTTGATCAGACATTCACGACCGATAAACAGCTTCTGCAGAATGCAATCGATAACTGGGATTACCTCGGCGGCTGGACGTCGCTGCACGACGCCGTGGCGGTGGGGGCTGAAGATGCCTATCATGTCGGGGGACGCTCCGCTGTGGTCGCCATGACCGACGGCGAGGAAAACGAAAGCGACAATTACCCCTATCTATCTGATCTGCTGCCTTTTTTGCGGGGGCTGGGAGTTCCCGTCTTCTGCGTCGGACTCGATTCCGCTGACGAGGACGCTCTTGAGCAGATCGCGTCGGAAACCGGCGGGCTGTATCACTACGCGCCGGACGCCTCGCAGCTTCAGGACATCTACGAGGCGGTTTCAGGGCAGCTCGAAGGGCAGACCCAGATCTTCTTCATCAGTCCCGACCCGACGGTTTCGGGGCGCACGAGGACGGTCGAAGTCACCCTCATCAACTACGGCGGCTTCAGCTTCAGCCGCACGATTGACTATACCATGTGATAAACACAGTTGAATGGAGCACAGAGCGATCTGAGAGCGAGCCTGACAGATCGCATTGAAGTTACATTGCAGCTTTAGGCTCGCAGCGCAATCCGGTGGGGCCAATAGAATGGTCTCACCGGATTTCTTTGTGCGCCACTGCAGCGGCGTGTTTTTCCAAGGAACATTGCCCCGGGCGCGCGAAAAGAACAGAAGACGAGTGAGGACACAAAGGAGTGATGTCTGTGGCGACAGTGAAATGGGGCATCGTCGGGTGTGGCGATATTGCGCAGAAGGCGGTCGCGCCCGTGATGACACAGGACGTGCATTCGACGATTACGGCCTTTTGCTCCCACGATCTGCAGCGCGCGCGGGAACTGGCTGACATGTTCGGTGCCGACGCCGCCTATGATAATTATGAGCAGATGCTGGCCGATGACCGGGTTGAGGCAATATATGTGGCTTCACCGGTGCACCGGCACTGCACTGAGACGGTGCAGGCATGCCGGGCTCAAAAGCATGTGCTGTGTGAAAAGCCGATGGCGCTGACGACGGATGAGTGTCGGCAAATGATTGAAGCCGCTCACGAGGGCGACGTGCACCTGGAGATCGCCTACTGCCGGCGCTTTTGGTCCAAAACACAAAAGATGAAGGAGCTTATTTCCGACGGTGCCATCGGCCGCCCGCTGTCTGCGCGCCTGCGGGTGGGACGGCTGTACAACCCGGCGCCTGACGATTACAAGCACTGGCGCGTGGAGATGGACAAAGCCGGTGGCGGCTCGATGCAGGATGTCGGGAGTCACCGTCTCGATGTGATGTGCTATCTGCTGGGGGCTCCAGTCCGGGCGGCAGGCCTGTTTGATACTTTCGTAATGGGCTACGAGGTGCCTGATACCGAGACGCTGATGTGCCAGTTTGAAGGCGGCACACATCTTGTGGCCGAGGCCAACTGGTGTATCGACAGGATGTATGATGAGTTCGAGGTGCGGGGGAGCAGGGGCACGCTCCTGGCGACGCCGTTTGACGGCCCGACGCTTCGGCTGGACACGTATGACGGGATCGAGGAGTTCGAGGTGCCCGAGCCGGGGGGATACCGCCACCGCCCGCTGATCGAGGAGTTCACCGATGCCGTCTCCGAGGGCCGCACGCCTGCATATTCGGGTTATGACGGGATGCTGACGACGGCGATCATCGATTCAGCCATGGAGAGTTGTGAGAGCGACCAGTGGGTTGACATTGACGTGTAAAGTCTGGCGTTATTGCCCGGGCTGGTGGCCGAGGCTCCTGATGATGAGCTGATTGATCATCGTGCCCAGTCGGGTGGGATCCATCGCTCGTCCGCTCGCCAGCCGGCCCCGGAGGACCACGATTTCAGCGACCTCGCGTGCCATCTGCATTTTGGCTTCTTTGACCGTCTCGAGGAGCGAGCGGATGACGGGGCAGTCGATATTGAAGTGCAGGATGGTTTGCGGTGTCCCGCTCGATTCCGCCGAAAGTGTCCGCTGCAGGGCATCTCGAGCTTCTGAGGGGATGGCTCCGCTGACCTGGCTGAGCATAAAGAGCTGCTGAATCTGTGGCCGCATCTCATCATCTTCGACAGCCGTGAGAATGCCGGGCAGCGACGTGGGCTGGAAGCGTGCGGGCCGCGCCGTCACAGGGGGATCGAGCCCGGCGAACAGATCAACCACCGGCTGATACCGTTCGTCGGCCACCTCCTCGACCACCGGCCTGCCCGGGGCGTCAATCTTCACCAGTCGCACGGCCGGGTTCATCCGGTCATATTTATGCAAAACCGCCTCATCCAGCCCGGTGCTGGCATCAATGATCGGGATCTCTCTGTGCCGAAGCGTGCTGTACGACGCTTCGAAGGGGACAGATTGATAGTGGATGATGGCGTCGCCGCCGCGCTGCTGGACCTCCGCCAGGTACTGCGGGATGGTCCGGGGGCCGTTATTTGTATTGAAGCTCAAGTGATCGACGGCGGTTTCGAAGAAGGCGTCATTTTCCATGGCCGCAAGTTTGACAAGCTGATCGTGGCGTTCGGCGACGTGGCTGAACTGGCCCGGGTCCTCCAGCAGCGTGTTTGAAAGATGCCGCAGCAGAAACGCCTCCAGCCGCTCCCGAAGGCCGGCGATATCCATCCGCGCGGGGCCGGGGCGGGATTCAGGATCTGTATCCAGCACATCCACAATACCCCGGAAAAACCTCGCCCATGATGGCAGCAGGTCGGGATGATCCTTCTTTACCAGAAGCCTGCGATGATATAGGTCGGCGACACCGAGAGCATCTTCAAACACCCGCAAGTCTTCCCCCGGAATCCACAAAACTCCCCGCACCTGCAGAGTCCCCTCGTCGATTTTCAGTGGTACCACCAGAAGTGGGGGCGGGCGCTGTGGAAAGTGGCTGCGCAAAAAGGCGGCATGATCCTCTTTTGTCGAGCCCTCCTGGTGCCACGGCGGAGACATGGTGTTGACCTGCCGGTCCCGCCAGAGAATGGGGAACTGCAGGTATTCGCCGCATTCACGCAAAAGCTGTGGCAGGTGACCGGGATCACACAACTGCGCAAACTCGCGCTTGAGGTGCAGTTGTATTGTGGTGCCGACGCTGCTACGATCCCCGGGGCCGGTTTCCAGGGTGTTGTCGCCTGCATATCGCCAGCGCCAGGGCGTGGTGTCATCGCCCTCGGCAAGACTGTCTATAATAATCTCACGAGAGGCCACCGTGGCCCACAAAACGGCCCGGAGGAATGAGCGAACTGCCTGGTAAATGAGCTCTGCCTCCCGGGCACCGCGGGGGCCGGCCATCCGCGAGGGTGCCACTGTGCCGAGGGCATCGATTGTCCGCTGGACGTCCTCACGCTCCAGGCCCGGGCCGTCAACGTGGATGCGGAGGGTGCGCGTCTCCGGATCGGCATCAACGCGAATACCCAGCCCCATTTCCGATGGTGTGATTCCTTCGGCCGCGGCATGGTGCGCCCGGACGGCATTGGCGTCGGCGGCGTGAGACAGCAACGCGCGAGCGACCATACCTTCATCACAGCAGAAGTCGTCACAGACAACCTCCATTAAATTCTCCAGATCGACCTGCAGGCGTCGTTGGTCCATGTCAGCCATTTTCACCCTCCGGTGGCAGCGCCCCGATCCACCATTCCCACAAACGCTGCAGCGCCTGGTGTCGGCTTTCGTCCATTGATCGCACCAGTTGGTCCCACACCCATGACGGCCGGCTGGGAGAGGCGAACGGTTCCTGTGGCTCCCACTCACGGACGCCGGCGGCGGGCCACGGATCCACGTAAATCACGTGCAGATTGCGCCCCCGGCCATATTCTCTTTCGCAGAACTCCTGCAGATACGCCTGGTCTTCATCCGCCAGCTCGCCGCCTGCAGAGGGGCGCAGTGCAATCAGGATCCAGGCGTCCTCATCGGGGCTGTGCACGAGATAGGTGAAATCAGGCCACGGGCGATCGTGATGATGCTGTGGCGATTCATCTTCAAGGCGGACTCCAACCGCCAGCAAACCACTGTGCAGCAGGTGGGTTAAATCAAGACCCGGCGGCACCGAACCGTAGTCGCTGCGCCCGAGTGTTTCGCGGAAATGGAAGGTCAAAAGCTCCCGGATAACTCCGGCGGCGGCCGAGGCGATGTCGCGGGCAAGCTGTTCGAAAAACTGCCGTGCGGGGATGTTGGTCTCCGGCCCGGCGGCCACAAAGGGGACCCACCGGCGAATGTCAATAACGGCTGTGTCCGCCTGCCCGGTTTCCCCGGGCTCGTCGTCGAAAGCTCGCTTCAGGAGGATGTGACCTTCGGTCGGCACCTCGTCGGGGGTGGCGATATCGGCCCGCACGACCGTGTCGCGATGGCTCAAACAGCGGCGCGGTCCCGGCGCCCGGTGGATGGTAACGGCGCCGGAGGCAGCAGTATTTTGCAACACCGCCCTCCAGTTCACCCCATCCGGGCCCATCGGCCGAAGCCCCTCACGGCCGGTGGAGGGGGAGGGCGGCAGGCGCAACACTTTCTGAAGCTGCTCGGCAACAGCCCCGGAGAAGGTGTAGGAGGTGTCAGTTTCAGACATCTGGTGCCGCATGAACCGCGCCTCATCACGCCTCGCCCGCCGGATGCTGTCGATCTGTTCAGAGCTGATGGCGGACAGCCGGTTATGGGTCTGAGCGAGGATGGCCGGTATGTTGGAGACGAGGCGCATGATCGCCGGGTCCTCGAAAATTTCACGGGCAGTGGTCAGGGCGTCGCTGGCCGCGAGAATGCTCTCCACGATCGCATCCCCCGGTCGTATGGCCACCGGCTCGCGGTCTCCGCGCATGTAAAGCACGGGAGCCAGTACATCAGCCGTCGAGGCCCCGCTACTTTCTCGCAGGTATGTGCGCGCCCTTGCCACCGCCACATCCACAGGCTTGCTGGTACCGAGGGTTGCATAGAATCGCTCGACAAACGGCAGGATTCCGGTTTTCACCGCGGGCTGTCCCTGGCAGGTGATCACCGCACCGACCGGCAGGTGCTGCATCAACTGCTCCGCAAATTCACACCCGGCGGTTGGCGAGCCCGGAGTGCTGAGGAATATCAACTGCAGTTCTGAAAAGCCGCCGTTGGTGAGACCAGCGGCAAATTCACCAGCGCTCACCGTCCCCTGCGGCAGCACCAGGCGCGGACTGTCCCTGTCGGCCTTCCCGATGACATGCAGCACCTGCACGCTCTGCTCCGCGATGTGAGCGAGCTGTGCCTGCAGACGATCCGCAGTGGCCGCATAGCGCATGTCTGTAAGCTCGATGCTGGGCAGCCGGCGGCGAACAATCGCGTCATATTCGGACGCGGCCTGGCGCTCCGCCGGGAGGACGTGTCGGGGGAGGAGAGAAATGGGTGCGACCCGCCACACACCGACGGGCGGGACGTGCTGGCCGACGTGCGGCGACAGGGGATTCGGTGGTTCCGGAACGTACCGGGCCAGCGCAAGGGGATTAAGCGCCTCGCCCATGAGCGCTTCCAGCGGGCAGCCGGGAAACGTAAACGGGCGCCCACCACAGGTATGGACTGCCACCCTGGGGGGAAGGACGTCGGCGTCCTCCACGGCCCGGCGGTACACTGTCAGTGCCTCTGTGTTATCCCCCCACAGCCACTGCCCCACAACATCTTCTGAGACATCCGGTGACAGCATGGGGGTTTGCTCGAGAATATGCTCAAGCGTCATGTCCAGGGTCCGCTCCCCGAGGTCCAGCCACTGCGCCCCTGTATCGAGGATGAAGCGGGCGCTTATCTGCGCAACATCGCCGTCACACGGGGGGCCGTCGTACTCGTAGCTGCATTTGTCGTCGCCGTACTGACTGCAGCGTCCGGACCCGAAGCAGATTGTGATACGCACCGCTTCCAGCATTACTCAGTCCCTTATACCGTCCGTGCTCACCGTTATCGGTTAAAGGTCATGCACAACATTGTGTCTTTTCGCCGGCGGGTTGCATTTCTCCTGCGTCCCCCACGCTTCTCCGGGCGCCACGGACTTGGCATAATAAAGCCGGGGATGTATAATTATTATCCTATGCCTCCCTACAGGGGGCATTTTTTGGAGAAACAGCATTATCCGGGAGGACCAAGATATGCATCGACCATATTATCTGGGGATAGACGTTGCCTCAGTTAGTGTGGATACCGCGGTTATCGACGCAGACACACACGAGGTACTCGAGGCGGAATACATCCGGCACAACGGCCAACCCATGAGGACGGCGGCCAACGCCATCCGCGACATTGTTGACCGCTATGGCGAAGCCGAGCTGAAGGGCATGGCGGCTACAGGTTCTGGTGGTCGTGTCATCGCCCGGGTCCTTGGCGCAGGGTTTATTAACGAGGTCGTGGCGCAGGCCAGCGCGGTAACCAACCTGTATCCCGAAGTCCGCACAATTGTTGACATCGGTGGCGAGGATTCCAAGCTCATCTTCATCGGGCCCTCCGCCCAGGACGGGACACCCGAGTTGAAAGATTTCGCCATGAACACCCGCTGTGCCGCCGGGACCGGAAGCTTTCTGGACAAGCAGGCCTCCCGTCTCGGATTGAGCATCGAGCGGTTCGGAGAGATCGGCGCCCAGGTGGAGGATCCGCCACGAGTCGCCGGACGCTGCAGTGTTTTTGCCAAGACCGATATGATCCATCTGCAGCAGAAGGGCACTCCCACCAACGCCATCGTCGCCGGTGTGTGCCATGCGCTGGTCCGAAACTTCAAGAGCACCGTGGCCACGGCCAGAGAGCTGAAAACTCCCATCGCCTTCCAGGGCGGCGTAGCGGCAAACGCCGGGATCCGCACGGCCATGGTCGAGGTCATGGAGATCGATGACGACGATCTCGTTATCCCCGAGCACTTCGGCTGCATGGGCGCCATCGGAGCAGTACTGAAGGGCATTGAGACCGGCGAAGCCACCGCCCCCGACCTCGACAATCTCCAGAGACTTGATTCGTACGAGGAAGTTGCCGACACGGCGCCACTGAAGCCGCTCAAGCTCGAGAAGTCCACCATCATGCCCTCGGAGATTCACACGACTCGGGTGAATACCAGTGACCTGATACCGGCCTACCTGGGGATTGATGTGGGCTCGATTTCCACCAACCTGGTGGTGATTGACAGCGACGGCAACCTGATGACCAAGGCGTATCTCATGACTGCCGGTGAGCCCCTGGAAGCCGTTCGCACGGGCTTGAAAATGATGGAAAAAGACGTCGGCGGCCTCGTGGATATCCGGGGTGTGTGCACCACCGGCTCCGGCCGCTATCTGACAGGCGATTTTGTCGGCGCCGATGTCGTGAAAAATGAAATCACCGCCCACGCCCGGGGTGCGCTGTTTATTGACCCGAACGTGGACACGATCTTCGAAATCGGCGGGCAGGACTCCAAGTATATCAGCCTGCAAAACGGCAGCGTCATAGACTTTATGATGAATAAGGTCTGCGCGGCCGGAACGGGATCGTTTCTGGAGGAGCAGGCCGAGAAGCTGGATATTTCCATCAAGGACGAATTTGCCGACCTCGCCCTGCAATCCGACACACCGCGCGACCTTGGCGAACGCTGCACTGTTTTCATGGAGACGGAAATGGTCAAGCACCAGGCGGCGGGCGCCACCACCGGCGAGCTGGTCAGCGGCCTGGCGTATTCGATCGTCAAAAACTACCTGAACCAGGTCGTCGGCAAACGCCGCATCGGAGACCACATCTTCTTCCAGGGCGGCACCGCATTCAACAAGGCTGTCGTCGCCGCCTTCGAAGAGGTCACCGGCAAGCCGATCATCGTCCCCCCTCATCACGAGGTCATGGGCGCCATCGGCTGTGCCGTCATCGCCATGGAGAACGACACCGGCGAGGGCAGCACCTTCCGCGGCTTCGATTTGAGTGAGCGCAATTACGAGGTCGAGAGCTTCATCTGCCACGACTGCCCCAATGAGTGCGAAATAAACGTGGTGAAGATCGAAAACGAAGAGCCCCTGTATTACGGCAGCAGGTGCGGCAAGTACGATGTCGATCAATCGGAGAAGGAAAAGACGGATCTCCCGGATCTGTTCAAAGAACGGGAAAAGCTGCTCTTGCACTCTTACAAAGGGGAGCCGGATATTCCCGAAGACGCCCCGCGTGTCGGGGTTCCCCGCGCGCTTCTTTTCCATGACCTGTACCCGTACTGGCACGCGATGCTGAGCGAGCTGGGCTGCGAAATCGTGCTGTCGAATAAGACCAACAAGAGGATCCAGCACGAGGGCGCCGAGCGATCCGTCGCCGAGACGTGCTTCCCGATGAAAATCGCCCTGGGGCATATTTATAATCTCGTGCGGGACAAAAACATTGACTACATCTTCCTGCCCAGTGTCATCAACCTGGAGAAGCAGGACCACGAGATGAACGACAGCTTCGTTTGCCCGTATTCGCAGAGCATCTGCTACACCAGCCGCGCCGCGGTGGATTACGATAAATACGGTGTGAAGGTCCTGGCGCCGACGGTGTATTTCGAATACGGCCACAAACACCGGATGAAGGCTTTCGGCGAGATGGCTGAGCGGCTGGGAGCGACAAAAGCCGACCTCTCTCGGGCGCTGGAAGCCGGTGACGAGGCTCTTGAGTATTTCCGCACCGAAAAAGTGAAGCGAGGGAAACAGGTCCTCGACCAGCTTGGCGACGACGAATACGCCATTGTCGTCGTCAGCCGATCGTACAACGGCTGCGATCCGGGTGCAAACCTGGAGATACCCCAGAAGATTCGGGAGATGGGCGTGCTGCCGATTCCCATGGACTACCTCCCGCTGGATGAAGTGCAGCTGCGTGGCGACTGGTGGAATATGTACTGGCGCTACGGCCAGCAGATTCTCGCGTCGGCAGAAATCGTTTCCGAAGACGCGCGCCTGTATCCCATCTATATCACCAACTTCGGGTGTGGTCCGGATTCGTTCATTACCCAGTTCTTCCAGGAGCGACTGGGCGGCAAGCCCATGCTGATCATGGAAGTTGACGAACACTCCGCAGACGCCGGGATGATTACACGCTGTGAGGCGTTTCTAGACAGTATCGAGGCCACCCGCGGGATGACCTACAGCCCCGGACGCGAGTTCCGGCCACTGACGATCACGCGCTCCAGCGACCGGGAGATGCTGATACCGAACATGAGCAGCCACGCCTATGCCCTGGCGGCCGCCTTCAGAGCCTCGGGCATGGACGCCCGACCGCTTCCGGAGCCGGACGAGGAAACCCTGGAATGGGGACGCAAGCATACCACTGGCAAGGAATGCTTCCCCTGCGTGGTTACCACCGGCGATATGGTGAAGTTCGTCCACAGCGACGAGTTCGACCCCGACCGGCACGCCTTCTTCATGGGTGGCTCCGGCGGACCCTGCCGCTTCGGGCAATATAACGCCCTGCAGCGGATGGTGCTGGATGACCTGGGATACGAAGATGTTCCCATCTACGCGCCCAACCAGAGCTCCAGCTTCTTCGACGACCTTGGCATTGTTGGCCGAAAGTTCCTGCTGCAGGGATGGCGGGGACTGGCGGCCATGGACATGATCGAGAAGGCCCGCCGCGAGTTCAAACCGTACGAAGTCAACGAGGGCGAAACCGAAAAAGTCTTCCTGGAGTGCCGCGACCTGATCGAGCGTACGCTCGAAAAGAACGGCAATCTCGTCGAGGCGATGCAAACGGCGGCGCAGACATTTGCCCGTATCGAGGTGGACAGATCAGAGCAGAAGCCCATCATCGGTGTCACCGGCGAGTTTTACATCCGGCAAAACGATTTCAGCAACCAGAACCTCGTCGAAAAGATCGAGGAGCTTGGCGGAGAGGTGTGGATCGCGCCTGTCGAGGAGTGGTTTTTGTACCGCAACTTCCGGCGCGACATGCGGGCGAAGCTGGACAGCGACTGGATACTGCGCCTGAAAAACGTGGCCATGGACTGGTTTATGAAACGCGAGGAGCACGCTCTTGTTGAGCCGTTCAAGGATATCCTGCGAAGCGCGGAGGAACCCTCCAGCATGGAAGTGCTGGAAATGGCCGAACCGTACCTGGACCGCAGCTTCGAGGGCGAGGGTGTCATGACCATCGGCAAGGCCATCGACTTCGTGAACAAGGGCCTCAGCGGTATCGTGACGGTCATGCCCTTCACCTGCATGCCCGGGACCGTCTCACACGCACTGATGCGGCTGGTGAAAGAGGAGTATGACGGGATTCCGACACTGAACATGGTGTACGACGGTTCCGAGCAGTCGACCGCGCAGACGCGGCTGGAGGCGTTCATGTACAGCGCCCGCGAGTTCATGCGCAACCACAAAAAAGACCAGCAGACCGCCGCACACTGACCGGGGCTGTCTTCAAAAAAGCTCAGACCGGGGGAATCGCTCCCCCGGTCTTTTTCATCGCCGGTCTCTTTCCTTCAGGTCTGTGTCGCGCCTTATCGCAACATCCGCGGACGGTCACTCCGCCAGACAGTTCGCTCCGTAACGAAAGAAAGCACAACTCGGTGCAGGGGGCTGCTGCACCCTTCGGAGAGTGGCCGTTGAGCGGCTGTTTTTATGATCTCGGACGCAGGACCAGCCCCAGAAAACACAGGGCCGCCGCTCCCAGTATCATCCCGCCGAAGAGAATCTTATTGGTGTCGATAATGGGGTGAACGATGGTCTCGTCATCAGAGACTTCAACGACCGCCACAGGTTCGGCGTTCATGCCGCCGCCCCCTCCGCCACCCTCGCCCTCTTCTGCATCGGGCTCATCATCGGGTTTGCCGCGCCCAAAGCCGCCTGCGAAGAAGGCTTTGACGCTGGCGACAGGGACGAATGAACGGCCGTTGAGCTCCACCGGCTCGCCAAAGACGCGCTCGACATTCGCGGCATCCTGTACATCAGAAATCGTCTGAACGAACTTTTCAATTGCCATGCAACTCGCCTCCAGGCTGTTTGTGATTTACGCCATGTACGGCAGGCTTATTGAGCAGGTGAAGAGAGAATGTCGGCAATATGCTCCTCGGTTGCTCGCACCTGTTCAATGATGGCGCCGGCTTCTATAAATCGCGTGGCGAGCTCTTCATCAGTGAGATTCGCCGCACTGTCGGGGTCCGGTATCGGGAAATTATCCTGCAGCAGACTCACTTCGGTTTCAAAAAGCGCGGCCGTTTTCAAAAGCACGCCGGCGAGCTGTGGGGCAGCGGTTTGTGCGCTGCTGCGGCAAAATGTCGCCGCCAGGGTCCGGCCGCCTATCAGCGATTTCCGGGGGCCGGCCGCCCACACCAAAAGCTCGTTCATCCGCTCGCGGTTCATCTCGGTTCCGGCCTCGTGGAGATCTTCGCCAAGCTGCACCAGGCCCCGTATGCCGGGAATGAGGGGGCCGTATGTGCGGGCGTCGGTCATGACCCGGGAGGCCTGCCGCAGCGTTTCGACAGTCATCTTTGGCCTGTCCTGCGACTGTTCAACCGGCGTGATGGTGATGAGGGGATAGGTCCCCTTACTCTTCGGATCGCCGGCGGGATACAGTGTCCTGTAGGGGCCCTTCCACCGTGATTCGAGATCCTGCCAGCCGTACTGCTGTGCCCCGACAGGAGGTATCTGCACCGACAGCGCGTTCGTCTCCTTATCTGGAGGTGCGCTGATGAGGCCCCACACAGCTTCATCGTAGGAGGCGAAAACAGGAGACTGTGGCGGTCTCATGGCGATCATGCAGACTTTTCCGGCGTCCAGTGCCGCTTTCAAATGCCCTGCCGCATCTGTTGCCTGGCGGTCCTGGTGGGTTTCAATCTGCAGGCCAAGAATGCGGCCGGCCGCCAGCACCGGGTGGTGGTAGTATGGCCGCATCGACCAGTATTGTGGCAAATCGACATTGTAGGTGAAGGCAAACGCATCACCGCTCAAAGCGCTGACCTCCGCAAGGGAAAGCTGCAGGCCCGCTGCACGACTGATAGCATCGGCAAGCACCGGCCCGTGCGAGCCGCCTGTGACGGAGAGCTTGATGTTACTAAATGACGTGCCGCTGAGAGTGCAGTGAGCCATGTCCGTCCCCGCCAGGTTCGTATCCAAAAAGGTCGCACCGCTTAAATCGGCATCCGAGAAGATACAGCCGGACAGATTTGTGTCGCGAAAGATGATCCCCCGCAGCGTCGCATCGGAGAAATTCGCCCCCTGAAGATCGGTTCCCACAAAGATGCCGCCACGCAGGTCCGCTCCCGACCAGTTCGTATCGGAAAGCTGGACATCACGGAAGCTGGTCGCCGGCAGTGTCGCCCCCGACATATCGCCGCCCGGCTGCAGGCGTGCCTCTTCTTTGAGGGCGGACAGTTCATTGACGAAAGTGATATCCCCTGCCCGGGCCGGGAAGGTCGAAGCCACGGCGATAATCAATATGATACAGGAACGAAGCCTCATCCATATCACCTCGTCGGCTGTGTCGAAAAGCCGGTGGACTATTATGTGGTTGGGCGTCATCAGCCCCTCGATGCCTCCTTCAGGCAGGCTCGGGAGGGGATTGTACCAATGAGTGGGTCTTGTCTGCAGGACTAATAAAGGAGTATACTATCAATGCTGGGAAAATATAAGGGCATCGCAATCAATAAATCGGAATACAGGAGGAGATCCGGCGTGGTCAACTCCAGCAAATCCCGACGGGCATGGTCGTGTGTCCGCGCGTCTTATGTGCTCATCGCAGCAATGGTCGCATTCCTGTCTGTACCGGCCTTTGCACAAAACAACGGCCCGGTGGAACTCGAAACGGTATCCCCGCAGATGTACACGATCAACCGGCCCGACGGCACGGCTGTCACTGTGCCCGACGAGGCGGCTTCTGGACAGATACTGGTGCAGATGACCCGCATGGCCACCCGGGATGACCTCGCGCGCGTGCTGGCTCAAACCAACACCGAAGTGCTTCACAGCTACCGCACCCCGGGGCTTTTTTTGCTGCAGCTTCCTGAAGGGCAAAGTGTTGTTGACGCCCAGCGAGAGCTGTCGGGGATGCAGGGCGTTCAATACGCTGCGCCCGACCGTGTAAAGCATCTCTTCCGCACGCCCAATGACACCGATTACACCCAGCAGTGGCACTACCCCGTGATCGCCGCCCCGGATGCGTGGGACATCCAGACCGGCTCCTCCTCAACCGTTGTCGCGGTTATTGACGACGGCATTCAGCTCGACCATCCCGACCTTTCGGGCAAGATCTGGGTTAACACCGGTGAAATCCCGGATAACGGCATCGATGATGACGGCAACGGATATGTCGATGATGTCAACGGCTGGGACTTCATCCAGCGCAATAACGATCCGAGCCCGAATCCTGTGGATGGGGCCGATGACGTGCATCATGGCACACATGTGGCCGGTCTCATCGGTGCGATGACCAACAATATGGAGGGTGTCGCCGGCATGGACTGGGGCTGTCGGCTCATGGCCTGCCGGGTATTTCATACGGGCATGGAAACACTTGACAGCCACGTGATGGCGGCCATCGAGTACGCTGTGGACAACGGTGCCGACATCATCAACATGAGCCTCGGAGGCGGCTACAACCCGGCGTACAATCCGATATTCGCAAACGCCGTGGAGCAGGGGGTTCTGCCGGTTGCGTCGGCCGGAAACTTTGGCTACGCATTCACAGACAACCCCGATGAGCCAAACCGTCCGTGGTTGTCGCCTGTGTGTAATGATGGCGAAGATTTCGTTGACAACAACGTGCTGGGTGTGGGAGCGACCGGCCGCAACGACATCGTCGCCGATTTCTCAAATCTCGATGCATCAGCCCGCAACTTCGTGGACGTCATGGCCCCCGGCGTGGAGATATACAGCACACTGTATTACGACCCCGAGTATCCCGGCGGCACATACGGCAGGCCCTACGGCTGGCACACCGAGAACGGAGAGGTTATGAGCGGCACCTCCATGTCGTGTCCCATTGTTGCCGGCCTTGCCGCGATCATTCGGGCTGAATTCTCGCAATTCAGCCCTGAGGGGCTTATCACACAGATCCGCGCCGCAGCCGAAAACATCGACGAGGAAAATCCGCAGTATGCCGGGCAGATGGGAGAGGGCCGTATCAATGCCGTCAACTCTCTTGTTGACCAGGAGCCCCGCCTGCCCCGCACCTTCTCAGCATTCGACAAGCCCAATGACGACGGCGGATATATCCAGGTCGTCTGGCAGCATTCTCCCGACGACGGCGCGGGCTTCGATGATGTCACCGGCTATATGCTGCAGCGAGCAACCGACGCCGAAGGCCCCTGGACCACGCTGGAAACGTATGAGCCCGGCGGAGAGACGCAGTATGTTGACGCCGTCGGTGAAGATGCGCCTCCGTACTATTACCGCCTGGGGGTCAGCGACGCTTCACAAACCGTCTATACCGCCCCGGTCGGTCCCGTGGAGGCGCGTGACGACACGCCGCCGCCGGCCCTGGCCGAAGGTGAGCTTGTCGCCGGTGATGTCCAGGGCGATGATGGTGGAGCCATCCAGTTGAACTGGGACGCATACACCCCACCTGATGATTTCTTCGCATACCGCGTCTGGCGGGCAAAGGAGCCGTTTGACGATGTCACCAACTTCCCGGAGCCCCTGGACAGGATTCTGGACGATGAGCAAAAGAGTTATACTGACCACAACGACGTCCAAGACGGGGTCGAATATTACTACGCCGTGACCGTCCAGGATGAGGAGACCCCACCCAACGAGATTATGCAGGTGAACGCCGTGGGTCCGGTTGTGGCCAGTCCGAACTTTACCTTCAGATACCCGGCCGGGCTTTCGATGATCGCGATCGGCGCGACGCCTCATAATTCCAATATGGGAGCCATTTTTGGTGTTGAGAACCCCGGTGACCTGCAGCTCGCACGCTGGGATCCCACCGCCCAGCCCGACGGTACCTATGTGGTGTACTCGCAAAGTCCCCAGTCGCCGTTCCTCCAGCAGCGTCTCGGGCGCGGCTTCTGGTATCGAACACCGGTGCAAAAGCCGCTCAATATCAGTGGCATGCCTGCACCGGAGGGCCGTGTGTCGGTCAATGTCAGAAAGGGCTGGAACCAGCTCGGCAACCCCTACACCGCCGATATGCCCCTCGAAGGCGCCCAGGTGGAAGTTCTTGGAACCATGATGTCGCTTGAGCAGTCAGATGATAATGGATACACCCGGGATTACGTGTGGCGCTATGACACCTTTACAAACAGCTACAAGCTGGTCAGCGCGACACTGCCCTTCCTGCCGGAGAGCCAGCGCTCTATTCCGAGGGGCGAGGGCTTTTACTTCCGGTCGCTGACTGACCAGGTGACACTGTATCTGCCCCGCCCGACGGTTGAACAGGCCAGCAGCCAGCGGGCGCCTGCCCCAAAACCGCAGGTGGATGAGAACAACTGGGCCCTCAGGCTGCAGGCCGCAATGGCCGATCAGGCGGATGTTGACAACTTCATCGGCGTCAGTCCACAGGCCGAAACATGCAGCAATGTGGCCAGCCCGCCGCACATTGACGGCGGCGTGGATTTGAGCTTTGTGGATGATAGTGGCAACAAATCGGCCACAGAATTCGTCCAAAGCGTTAAAGCGGGTCACACGTGGACGGCGACGGTCTCGGCCGACAAACCTGGAGCATCGGTGCGGCTGAGCTGGCCAGACCTCACGCAGGTCCCGTCTGACCTTCGCCTGACACTCGAAGACGCCAGCACCGGTCAGACTCAGAATATGCGCACAACGACCGGCTATGAATACACGGTGACCGAGGACGCCACACCACGGCGCTTCAAAATTACCGTATCGGATAAAACAGCCAATGCGCTTACTGTTAACTCACTACAGGCGGTCGAAACGCGGGCCGGGGCACAGATCAGCTTTACGCTATCTGAGTCCGCCGAGGTTGATGTTGAGATCTTCAACATCGCCGGCCGCCGCGTGTGCTCGGTGGCGTCAGGAAGTCTCGCGACCGCCGGCACCAACACTTACGTATGGAACGGCCGGGGCAATACAGCCCCTGCGCCACCCGGGCGCTACCTGGTCTCGGTGGTTGCACGCGCCGATGACGGCACACTCGTCAAGGCAGTCCGTTCTCTGCAGCTTCGTCGCTAAAACTTGCGGCAGTGACCAGACACCGGACTACCGGGGTGGCGATAGCTGCAGTGCCACGAGCGGGTCAGTTGTCAGGTGCGCCGGTGATCCAATAAATGTCCGTCCGGGATGACAGACCCTTCAGGTGGTCTTCCCGGGCGGCTTTTGTTTTTTTCGCATCGGGTTCGCAAACACGCGCCGTGGTATCAACAGATCACACGACGCCAAACACAGAGTCTGGATTGAAATGCAATGAGACAGCATGATCAAGCCGCCGCCAGGCCGGTCCGGACGCCGCTGTATCCAGCGGTGACGCTGCACCTGTTTGCCATAATACTCGCCCTGCTGGTGACCGCAACCGCGCAGGCGGCCCCGCGTGAGACAGTTCACCTGCCCTATTGGCCGGGGCATGGTGGACAGGTCCGCACGGCGGCGGCAGGTCGTCCACTGGTGGCCGCAGCCGACCGGCTTCTCGTTGGACTGCCCCGGACGGTGGCGCCCCAGGCAACCAGGCAGCGCTCTGTCCAGATTGCCTCAACTGTCCGCGGCACGGTGACCCATATCCTCGCCGGCGGCCGCCTGGCTGTTGTGGAGCTTCCCGAAGGCACTGATCTGCTCGAGGCCGCAGGCAGGCTGTCTCGCACTGGTGCAACCTTCGTCGAACCCGACCTGGTTGTCGAGACAACGCGGACACCCAATGACCCGAGGTACGACGACCAGTACTACCTTCCGCAGATCAATGCCCCCGGCGCCTGGGATATTCGCACTCGCGCCGATGATGTTGTTATCGCGGTGGTGGACAGCGGTGTTGACCTCGACCACCCGGACCTGGCCGATAACATCTGGACCAATCCCGGCGAGATCCCCAATAACGGCAAAGACGACGACGGCAACGGGTTTGTGGACGATTACTACGGCTGGGACTTTGATTCTGAAAACAACGACCCCTCACCCTCCCCGGACGGCAAGGACAACAATGGTGACGGCGAGGCCGACGAGCAGGTCAGCCACGGGACGCTGGTGAGCGGCATCGCAGCGGCCGTTGGTAATAACAGCTTCGGAACCGCCGGTGTGGCCTGGTCGGCAAAGATCATGGCGGTGCAGGTTTTCCCCGATGACGGCAGCACCTACGTCTCCACCGTGGTCAAGGGCATCGATTACGCTGTGGACAATGGTGCCGACATTATCAATCTTTCCATCGGCTCGTCATACGACGGTGGCTTCAGCCCACCAATCGAGCGTGCCTATGAGTCGGGTATCTGCGTTATCTCGGCGGCAGGAAACGGCAGCGACGAACTCACTGCCTCCAGCAGCACCTGGGTGTCTCCGGTGTGCAACGACGGTCCCGACCCGCTGAGCGACAACTACGTTTTGGGTGTCGCCGCGGTGGACCAGTCGGACCGGGTGGCATGGTACACGAATTTTGACAACTCGGGTGGCAACTTCGTGGATGTCAGCGCTCCCGGGTCGGCGATCCTGGGGCCCGCATATCACGATCCCTCGGTCAGCGGATTCTCCAGCTACTTTTACACAAATACCGGGACGTCTTTTGCCTGCCCCATGGCCTCGGGGCTGGCGGCACTGATACTGGCGAAAAACCCGGGCTTCTCCCCCGCCCAGGTGTACGCTGCGATTCGGGGGAGTGCCGACGACATTGACAGTCTCAATCCCGGATACGAGGGAATGATGGGCACCGGTCGGCTGAATTGTGGCCGGGCGCTCGGGCAGGACCTCCCACCGGCTCCTGTCACCAGCTTTGTCGCCGCCGACACCGAGGGCGATGATGGTGGCAGCATCACCCTGACGTGGACGAAATCATCCGACGACGGTGGAGGCAGCAACTCAGTGACCGGCTATATCATCCTCAGGCGGGAGGGCGACAGCGGACAGTTCGAACAGATCGCCGAGCTCCCGGCCGGAACAACGACCTACGAGGACACCAACGTATCTGACGGCACGGAGTATTACTACATCGTACGGACAACGGACGGTTCGAAGCATTCTGACAGCTCGACAGAGGGACCGGTGACCTCGAAAAACGACGCGCCTCCACCCGTGGTGACGGATCTGTCTGTGGCTGATGTCCCCGACGACAACGGCGGCTCTATCCAGCTCGACTGGTCGGGATACACGCCGCCTGCGGATTTTGCGGCTTACCATGTCTATCGCAGCGAGCGTGACTTCTCTTCCACCAGCGACATGGCGCCGTTAAAGACAATCACCAACCCCAACACCACCCGTATGGTGGATGCGACCGAAGACGGCACTGATTACTACTATGCCGTGGGGGTCGCCGACGTCGCCGGAAACGAAAACCACAGTATCCGTGCGACCGGCCCGGTGCAGTCATATCCGAACAATGATATAACCGTCGGGCCCGGCCTTCTGTTCATGGGACCTGCCGCCGTTCCCGCCGATAGAGACCCGGCCACGCTCCTTAACATCCCGCCCGAGGACCTGCAACTGGCGAAGTGGGACCCCACCGAAGAAGGATACATCACGTACTCGCCCGGGTCGATCCCGGAGCTTCTGAAGCTGAAGCTGGGACAGGGCTTCTGGGTGCTTCTGGACCGGGCGACGACCATCAATCCGGCAGGAGCCACCGCGCCGGCGGGTGACTTCAGCATTGATCTCACTCCCGGATGGCACCAGCTCGCCAACCCGTTCTTCGGCCCGCTGGACTTCGCGGCCTCGACGGTCACATACCAGTCCAATACGATGGATCTGGCCAGTGCCGAGAATGCCGGGATTATGCGCTCCTTCGCCTGGGTGTACTCTGCGCAGCTGGAGGATTACGAGCTGGCCTATCCGGATCTCGGGCAAAACACCTCACTGATCCCCCCGTGGACCGGCTTCTGGGTGCATGCGCTGACTCCCTGCACGCTCACACTGGCGCGACCGACGGGCGTCAGCGGTGCTGACACGATGGCAGTCAAACCTCAAGCCGTGTCAACGATGACAGACGTGCCGTGGGCCGGAGGGTGGAACACCCGCATTGCCCTTCATGTTGAGGGCGTCACAGAGACATCCAACATCATCGGAACGGCCAATGAAAGCTACAGCATTCCTGCGCCGCCGCCCATCAACAAACGGCCCTGCATACGTCTGAGTGGCGCCAACGCCGATCTCGACGGCTCTGATTACGGCGTCGCCCTGGGCGCGAAGACCGATGACAGCTGGACCTGGAATCTCAAGGTGGACAACCTCACCAGGGGAGCCCGGGCACGTGTTTCGCTGCCTGATCTTTCTGATCTGCCGAACGATTACGTGGCGATGCTGCACGACCCGGCCGCCGGAGAGAGCCGGTACCTGCGGACGACGAGTGACTACGATTTCACGGCTCACACCGATTCACGGACACTGCAGCTTGTTGTCCAGCCCAGGCAGGCGGGAGGCAGCCTGGTGATCAGCACGCTGTCGGTCCAGCAGACTGCCGGCAGTGGCATGAACATTGTTTTCAGCCTCTCGCATCCGTGCCACACATCTGTCGAGGTGCTGAATATCGCAGGGCGGTCGGTGGCGGCAGTTGAACAGGATACCTTGCGTTTGGCCGGGAATCATAATATATTATTTGATGGACGCAACAGCCACGGGGCTGCGCTGCCATCTGGCCGGTACCTGGTGAAGGTGCAGGCACGGTCTGAGACAGGCCAACAGGTCCAGCGGCTCATGGCGGTCAATTATAATAGATAGCAAAGACATCCATCTCACCCATCGCCAGACGAAGGGGCTGACTGCGCATGTCGCGGTATAGTCGGCTTATTGTTCTCATCGCCACCGTTGCCGTGCTGATCCTCGCCGGCTGTGGGGGTGACAGCCCGCCTGAGCAACCCCAGCCCGATCCGCCACCCGCGCCGGACACGGGAACCGTCAGAGGGTTCGTTGTGAAAGCGGACGCTCCCCGGGAGGGCATTGCAGGCGCCCGCGTCACCGTGACAGGAGCAGGGACCGCACAGACCGCACAGAACGCCGCTCCATCGGACATAACGAATTTCGACGGCAGCTTCAGAATTGAAGAGGTGCCTGTCGCTGCTTCAGGAACCGTCAATCTTTCGGTGGAGACCGTCAACAGTGCCAACTACGGTAATCAAACCGTCAACAATGTCAGCATCACCAAAGATGAGGAGACCAGTATCACGATTGCGGTTCTCCCCCTCGCCAGCGGCACACCCGTTCGCCTGACCGTCACCCCGACCAACGAAACCGTGGACCTCAACGGTGTCGTCGCCTTCGATGCAACCATCATGACCACTGCCGGCGAGATCGACGCTCAGCCAACCTGGTACCTCAAGTCCAATATCGGTGAAGTGGATGCAACCGGTCGCTTTACCGCATTGAACCAGGGAGAAGGCCAGGTGGTGGCCACGGTCGGCAATATCCAGGCGACTGCCAATCTGACGGTCACGCCCAGCAGGCCCCCGGAAATCACCACGGTCGTTGTCAATCCGCAAACACTGGATGCGCAGGGTGGAACCGTACAGGTGACCGCCGCTGCCAATGACGGGGATGGACTGGCTACCGTCGAGGCACAGGTCATTGATCCCAATGTTGACCAGCGGAACTACAACATGCCGATGGTCCAGGGGACGAGTTCGAGAGACGGGACCTTCCGGACCTCCATTGTCATCGATCCCAATGACATCCGTGAAAATGAACAGGACGCCACCCGGACATTGACCTACAGCATCCGCGTGCGGGCGGTGGACAGCCGGGGTAACGAGACATTCTCCGACTTTTTTGATGTCAAAGTACCCGGACTGGACGTCCCCCAGCCGCCACCGTCACTGTAAAATTGCACTGACAGAGAAGACAGGGGCCGGGGTTCGCTCGGCCCCTTTTTCATTTCTGTCCATGGAGTATCACGTATGTCCTGGCTCGCACTCGCTCTGATCGCTGTTTCAGCCGTTCTGCATGCCGGGTGGAATTACATCGCCAAGCGCGCCTCCGACAGCGTTTCGTTCCTGTGGGGCGTCTGCGGCGCCGTACCGGTGATTTCCGTGCTGGTGTCACTGGGGGCATGGCTCTTTTTCGACATCCCTCTCGACCTCTCTGCATGGCGCCTGGCCCTCCTGGGCGGCTTCTTTCAGGCCCTCTACGTGGGTTTCATCAGTGCCGGGTACAACGAGGGCGACCTTTCGATTGTGTATCCCCTCGCGCGGGGGCTTGCTCCGCTTATCATCGCCGTCCTTGCATGGGTGGCGCTGCACGAGGTTCCCACTGTGGTGGGGATCATCGGAATGGTGCTGGTGCTCATCGGCGCGATCGCGCTGGCGACCGATCTGCAGGGCAACGATGATGCAGAAAAATCATCAGCAGCGGCGTCCGTGCGCCTGGCGCTGGCGGCCGCTGCAATGATTGCCGCGTATCATGTCATTGATAAAGCCGGCGCACAGAACTCCAACGTCGTCTCGTATCTCCTGATGATGCAGATCGTGCTCTTCGTTTTCCTGACTCCGTTCATTTTTCTGCGCTCCAGGGCCGCAGAGGCGGTCTCGGCGGTCAGGGGCAACCTTATCAACGTTTTTGTGGCCGCCGTATTTCTCTACGCCGCTTACGCCCTGGTGGTCGCTGCGATGATGTTTGAAGACGTCGCCTACATCGCAGCAGCCCGCAACATCAGCATCCTGTTCGGGATCATCTTTGGTGTCGTGGGTCTGAAGGAAGGGCGGCCCACCATCCGAATCATCGCGGGGCTTTTGATCACCGCAGGAATCGTGACACTCGCTACAGGAGGATAACCATGCCAGAAACGATTACCGAAATTAGGCATCGCGTGCTCGAGGACGACCAGATATTCAAGTGCCACCTGTTGCGCCGTGGCGCCGACTGGGTGGTCGTGCGGTATGTGAACCCGGAGGATAACGAGGTCGGGGGTGTGACGATTCCTGCGGGCTCCATCACGCTCGCACACTACGAGCAGGACGCGGAGGCCGTGTGGTGGGAGATGTTTTATCCCAACGGCGACAGGCTCGCCGACCTTATCCATCTCGCGTCGCCCGTGATGGTGGGGCCCGAAACCGTTGAGTACACCGACCTGCTCCTTGACATCTGGCAGCCCGCGGATGCAGAGCCGGAAATCCTCGACGAAGACGAGCTGGACGAGGCGGTGCGCGAAGAAGCGCTGACCGAGGAGGCCGCCGAACATATCCGAGAAATCACCCGAACAATCGCAGGCGATATCCCCGCTCACGCCCCCCGCCTGTGGCGGCAGCTTTCCCCGGAGGATGAGGAGTAGTCCGCCCGGGTTCCCCTCACCGTCCGACGGTGAAATATCACGCTGTCGGCTACTTCGCGCCTTCGTAGCTTTGCAGGACGCGGCTGCCCGCCTCGAAAGCCTTCCGTGCCGCCTCCTGTGCGGGCAGCGATTTCAGCTCATCGCTGAAGGTTTCGATCCCCATGAAGCCGTCATAGCCCGCCCGGTCCAGCGCCCCCACGAAGGCCTGCAGGTCAATGATGCCCTCGCCCGGCAGCAGCCGCTCGCCGTCAATCTGCTCCTCGCGCGGTCGGTCGGGAGCGTCGTTGATATGCACGTGAACGATTTTCTCGACTCCCACCGCCGCAAGCTCGTCGGCGCTGTGGCCGGCTGTGTACCAGTGGAAGCTGTCCACCAGCAGCCCGACATTGTCGAGGCCGATATCCCGCTCCATCTCCAGCAGCCCGTCCATTGTGTGGATGAACTCGTTTCCCTCCGCGCGGAGGGTCGCGGGTCCCACCCACTCCAGCCCGAGGCGCAGGCCGTAGTCTGCGGCGATTTGTCCGATTTCACGCCAGCGACGGACGGCCATCTCATAAAACTCGTCCGGATCCGTGTCAATGGCGGGCGGAATCCACGTGCAGGCGCGGGGGCAGCCGACCGCCACACCGGTCTCGGCCCATCGCGGAAAATCTGCCAGCGTGTCCCGATAGCTGTCCTCCGGCCCCTTCCAGTCCACGGGGATCCCCCAGCTTGCAGGGATGACACCGTGGGCTTCGAACAGGTCCCGGACGGCCTGCACTCCCTCTTTTTCGACAATCTCCAGGCATGCGTTCAGGCCGAAGTCAACGCCCGGAAATCCTGTACGTCCCGCAAGATCAAGATACTCCTCAAATTCCAGCGGCTCGCCCAATATGACACTGTTCAATGAAAGCTGCATTATCGCTTCGCCTCCGACCGGCGCTGTTTGTGATGATGTGTCGGGATATTCAGCGACCACACGGGCAATTCCTTCACCGCCGCCCTGTCACGACCGAGGCTGCAGAGATTTGTGAGCATCGATTCAGCGCTATTGAGTGTGGAAAACCTGAACGTCTGCCACGTGAAAAATACCGCTTTCTGCCGATATATCACGCGGCTGCCGGATTTTCCACATCTTGCGGAAAGCTGTGCGATTGTGGATAACTCTGTGGCAAAGTGCCTGTAGAGGCCGTTTCATGTGGAAAACTTCGTCGAATCTGCGTTCGACAGGATTGAGTGGCAATTATCCGTCATTCATACCAGACAACCGGCTACTGCGGACACCGGAGGTATAGGAGCACACCATACCGAATAACATGACAGCGCAAATTGTGTCGAGTCTGCAAAACCGGAAACACAGGAGCGGTTGTCATGAGCAAGCCGAAGGTCTGGTACATTCAAACTGAATCTCACACCCAGCGGATTTTCACCGATGACGATTACCAGCGCATGCTGGACGAGTTCGATACAACGGTCAATGACACCGGCCGCAACCTCACCTCAGGGGAGATCGCCGAAGGCATTGGGGACTACGACGCGATTGTCACCGGCTGGGGAGCTCCGACCATGACCGCGGAGGTCATGGAGAATGCCGACGATCTGCAAATCATCGCTCATTCGGCGGGCTCCATCAAGGGCCTGTGTCCGAAGGATATTGTGGAGCGCTACCTGCGGCCAAACGACATCATCCTTTTCTCGGCCAACGGAGCCATCGCCTACAATGTCGCTGAAAGCGCCGTCGGAATGATCATGATGGCTTCGCACCGCTGGATGGATTTGGCTCTGAATATCCGCCAGACGGGCACCTGGAGGCCGCCGCACATCCGCTGGAACGGGCAGTTTCTGCTCGGGTCAACCGTCGGTGTGGTCAGTGCCTCGAAGGTCGGGCGTCACGTGATTGATCTGCTGGGTGGCTGGGACTGTGAACTGCTGCTGTATGACCCGTATGTCTCCGCCGAAGAAGCCGCTGAGATAGGCGCGGAAAAGGTGGAGCTGAACGAGCTGTTCGAGCGCTCCGACCACGTGACCATCCACGCGCCGAAGCTTGATGAGACACACCACATGATCGGCGCCGAGCAGCTTCAGCTTTTGAAGGACCACGCGACACTGGTCAATACCTCCCGGGGCACGGTCATTGACCAGGCGGCACTGGTCGAGGAGGCGGCGACCGGCAGGATTCAGGTCTTTGTGGATGTCACGGATCCGGAGCCGATGGAGCCTCATCACCCCTTCCGGGCCATGCCGAATGTGTACATCTCTCCACATGTCTCGGGCGCAGGCTACTACGGATACCACATGATCGGTACCCAGACCGTCAACGCCCTGGAGGCGGCGTTTGCGGGCGAGCCGGTTGAGGGGGCCGTGGATTATGACAGATACGACATCCTCGCCTGAAAATCCGTAAACACCGCATCCGGCCTACAAAACCCTTCCGCTGCAGCACATCTGCAATTTGGCCCCCGATGCTGGATTGGTGTAAAATGCTGATAATCACCTCTGCGGGTCCGATACCCGATACCTGCAGGGCTGCGGGTTTTTGTGACATCGCGGCGGTGCGAGACGTTGAAACGCAACACCGATGAGGAGCGCGGGGTATGGCGAGCCATGAACCCTGGCTGTCAGTGGTTATTCCTGCATATAACGAGGCGCAGCGCCTGCCGCCCTCGCTGCAAACCATCCTCGAATATCTGAACAATCGCGACTTCACCTGGGAAATCGTTGTTGTTGATGATGGCAGCAGGGATGCGACGTCCGAGGTGGCACGGGAGATCCTAAACGGCTGCGGCGCCTACCAGATCATCAGAAACGATCCAAACCGCGGCAAGGCGCTGTCAGTGGTGCGGGGATTGCAGGAAAGCCACGGGGCGGTCCGGCTGTTTTCCGACGCCGACCTTTCGACACCGATTCACGAGGCGGACCGGCTCCTGGAGGCAATCAGGGACGGCGCGGATGTCGCCATCGCCTCACGGCAACTGCCCGGTTCCGTTATCGAAACACCACAGCCGTGGTACAGACAACTCGCGGGCCAGGCATTCGGACTCTTCAACCAGATCGTTTTGCTTCCGGGGATCCCCGACAGCCAGTGTGGCTTCAAGGCGTTTACCCGGGAGGCCGTTGAGCAGATTTTGCCCCACCGGAGGCTGACCGCCTGGGCGTTTGACGCAGAGCTGGTCTATATCGCGCGGCGCCTCGGGCTGCAGATCGCACAGATTCCCGTCCACTGGCGCAATTCGCCGGATACGAAGGTGAACATGTGGGTGGACGGGCCGAAAATGGTATTCGACCTGCTCCGGATCCGCTGGATACACCGGCATCTGGGGCCCGAGGACGATCGGGAGTAATCACCGGATGCAGAGCAATACCGTGGGCAAACTGGTGGATATGATACTGGGGCGGCCTTTGATTTTTCTGCTTGCCCTCTATGGCCGCCTGCGCCGCCTGCTCAACTCCCGATACCGTGCCGATGTTTCGGAGCTGGATATCCGGTCTATTCTGGTATTGAAGCTGTGCTGCCTCGGTGACGGCATCCTCGCCCTTCCGGCCATTCGAGCCCTCAAGGAAGAGTACCCGGAGGCGTCTGTGACGGTTGTGTGCACGCCGCGCAACAAAGACGCGTTCGTCGGACAGCCGTTTATTGACCGGGTCGAGGTGCTTCAACTCACCGGCTTCGGGGGTGTGAAAGAGGTTTTGCTCAAAGGGCCGGTGCAGTTTTTGCGCGCGATTTTCGTGATCCACGCGATAGGACCTCAAATCGCCGTCGATCTGGACCTGTATTATAATGTGACGCCGTTTTTGGCCTTTGTCAGCGGCGCCATGATTCGAGCGGGCTTCGATATGCCGGGTGGCAACCGCGGACGGCTGTACACCCACTCCGCACCACGGGATCCCGACAGGCACGAGGCGCTTTGTTTCACCGATATCGTCGGCACCTTCGGAGTTCAGGCGCAGCGCATGCAGACCAGCCTGTGGAAGGATCCGGAGGCGGCAGAAGCTGTCAGCGAGCTGCTGAATGACAACCAGTTTGCAGAAACAGACAGCTACGCCGTGCTTGCGCCGGGAAGCTCCAGAAACTGGCCGGTGAAGCGCTGGCCGGCCGAGTGTTTTGCCGAGATCGGCAGATATCTGCACGACGAACTGGGCATGCGGGTGGTGATCATCGGGGCGGATTTTGAAAAAGATATTGGCAACCGGCTCACCGACATGCTCCCGGACACCGCCCTCGATCTCACCGGGCTCACCAGCATCCGGGAGAGCATCGAGCTTTTGCGTGGGGCGTCCATTGTCGTGTCGAATGACAGTGGCCCGATGCACCTGGCGGCCGCCGTGGGGGCCCCTGTGGTGGGTCTGTTCGGACCGACAAACCCCAAAAAGTGGCGCCCGTGGACCGAGCGGGGCATTGCGGTCACCGCAGATGATATGTGCCCCAGAGCGCCGTGTTACTATCTTTCGAGGATGCCCGCATGTGACGCCCACGAGTGTATGGGGACGCTCAGCGTGCAGCAGGTGAAGGATGCGATCGCGCAGTTGATGGATGCAACGGGGACCGGCCGCCGGCAGGCATCGCCGGCACCCTGAGGAGCTATTTGAGACATGAGCACCGTCTCCAGGCCACAGCACAATACAAAGAGGTCACAGGTGGAACGCGACGCGGCTGAAAAGGCCGCGCCCAGGATCGTGATCATCAAGCGAAGCTCGCTGGGTGACATCATTCACGCCATGCCCGTCGCCTGTGCGCTGCGGGAGACATATCCGGACGCCTACATCGCCTGGGTCGTTGAAACGCGGTTCGAACAGGTGCTGTACGGACACAGCGCTCTCGATGAGTTGATCTCCGTGCGCCGCCACCGCCTGGACCACCCCATCGAGGTCATCTCCGATCTTCGCACCATTTACCGCGAGCTGCACCAGCGCCACTTCGACTGGGCGATCGATCTTCAGGGTCTTTTTAAAAGCGCCCTCGTGCAAATGCTCTCCGGCGCGCGGCGGAAGATCGGTCTCGAAGGACACCAGCGCGAGCTGTCAAACCTCGTGGTCAATGACCGTGTCTCCACCCCCGGCGACAATCACGCCGTTGAGCATTACCTGGAGGTCGCCCGCCACCTGGGAGCGGCACCCGAGACAATTACCTTCGGCCTTGCCGTCGATCCGGAGGCGAGACAATGGGCGGAGACATTCCTGAACCAGCACGGCATGCGTGACGGCTGGCCCATCGTCGGCATCAACCCGACGACCTCGCGAACAAACAAGGAATGGGAGTCCGCACGCTTCGTTAAGGCGGCCAACAGGGTCGAGGGCGCAAACTGGATCATCACCGGCGCCCCTTCCGACCGAAAGCTGGCTGAGAGCATCGCCGAGGGCATTGACGGCCCGGCAGCGGTCACGGCCGGACACACCGATATCGCCAGACTGGTGGCCCTCATCAGCCGCCTGGACCTGCTGGTGAGCTGTGATTCAGGCCCGCTGCACATCGCCGTCGCCCTCGATATTCCCACCATCGCCCTGTTCGGGCCCACCAACCCTCATCTCACGGGGCCGATAGGCGATGTACACACGGTCCTGTGGCACAAAAACCCCGACAGTGACGGCACTCCCGGCCCCGATCTGGGGAGTATGGACGACATCACCGTTGACGAGGTCGCCGACGCACTTCGCACCGCCCTGCGCCCCTGATGCAGGCACTGCCTCCATGCACGTTTTTTGTCGCATTCTCCGGCGATAAGCACCCTCACGCCCTGTCTGCCATTTGTTGATAAACCGTCTCTTTAAGGGCCTCTCAGGCGCTGTGGGAGTTTTCCACACTGAGCCATCCAGCCGTGTGAACAATTCTGTGGAATATTCTGTGAGGAATCGGGGGTCGCCGGTCAGTAATCCACAAAAATCGCCATGAGCCCAGTAATATCAGGGCATGAGCGCATTGTGGAAAGGTGTGGAAAACTCGAGGAATTTTTCCACATTTTCTGAACACCTGTGTAAAAACAGGGATGACAGGGGGGAGTCACAGGGGTTTGTCGGGATCATGGAGCAAATTGTGGAAAACTCTGTGGAAACTCTTGATTACTCCTCAATACCGTAGAGAGTCCGCGCGTTTGCTGTTGTCATCTCCGCAGCGGCCTGCAGCGTGATTTCTCGCACTTTTGCGACCCGTTCGGCGACGTGAGAAACCAGAGCCGGCTCATTGCGTTTGCCCCGGTGGCCCTGGGGAGGCAGCCACGGACAGTCCGTTTCGACGACGATGCGATTTTCGGGCGCCGCTGCAACCACCTCACGGAGCTTTGAAGCGTTGGGATATGTCACCGGTCCGGCGATTCCGAGCCAGCAATCCAGGTCAATATAGGCCTGCATGATGTCCGTGTCGCCTGAAAAGCAGTGGCGCACGATATTCACACCCTCGGGGCGGTTGTCCTGCAATATCGGGAGCACCTCTTCATCCGCCTCGCGGCTGTGGATGATGAGGGCTTTGCCGGTCTGGGCAGCGAGATCGAGAAACCGCCTGAAGGCGTCGCGCTGGTCCTCAGGAGGTGACAGGTTGCGGTAAAAGTCCAGCCCCGTCTCACCGATGGCCACGACCTTCGGGTGCTCCGCCAGCTTTCTGATTGCCTCCAGCGCCTCAGTTGTGGCGTCTGAGGCGTCGTGAGGGTGGATGCCCACGGCTGCGTACAGTGGCTCGTATTTTTCGGCCAGTTCGACCGCCAGGCGGCTTGAGCCGACATCCCAGCCGACCACGACCATCCCACACACACCGCTCTTCTGCGCCCTGCTGATGGTGTCCTGCAGGTCGGCGGAGAACTTCGAATCGTTGAGGTGACAGTGTGTATCTATAAGCTCCATGCTGACCCTCCAGTCACAGAAAAGGGGCGAAAGTCACAGACCCTCGCCCCTGGATTACAGTGTTGGCGTGTGATCAGTCGTACTGTCTTGTCACCCGGTCGTAGTCCCGCTCGTCTTCATCGGCGGTGAAGTTCACCTTCCACAGCTCGCGGTCCCGGATAAACGCCAGGTCCTCCCCGTCGGCTGACCAGATGGGGTAACCGTCGTTGCGTGAGGTGGAGGTGTACGCGCGACCGTTGGTGCCGTCGGCGTCCATTGCCCAGATGTCGTAGTACGGGCCGTTACGGTCGGAGTGGAACAGAATGGTGTTGCCGTCGGGCGACCAGGCCGGCGCTCCTTCGTCGAAGTCTGACCCGAGAAGCTCCTGCGGGTCGCTGCCGTCCGCGTTGCAGACCCATATATCGGACTGGTCGTCGCCGATGACCCGGCGTTCGAAGGCGATTTTGGTGCCATCATCATTGAAGACCGGCCACCGCAAATTCGCCCCGGCCTCGCTGAGGATGACCTCCCGGTTCGAGCCGTCGATATCCGCGACAGCGATCTGCTGGTTGCCGGTATCCTGTGTGGTCACAAATACGATTTTGGTGTTGTCTTCGGAGACGTCCGGCATACTGTCGGCCCCGTCTCCGGGCGGTGCTGTGATGAGTGTAGCGTCCTGGTTGTCATCACCCGCGCTGGCGTCTATCCTGTAGATACTGTCTTTGCCGTTGCGTCGCGCGGACATGAAAATGTAGCGCTCACCGTTAACAACGCCGTAGGTGGGGTGCCGGCCGCCCTCGTCCCCGTAGTCGCCGTCGTCGTCGGATTTGGTGAGCAGTTTGGTGCTGTTGCCGCTTGAGCTTACGGCGTAGATGTACAGCATCCGGTTGGCACCCCAGGCGGTGACTGCGAAGCCACCGTGCGGCCCCCAGGCGCCGCGCTCTGAGAGACTCAAATAGATATCCGATGCATCATCGCCGCCGCATCCGACAAATGCCACCATGGCAGCTGATATAAGCAGGACTATAAACACAGAAACAATGAGCCTGCTGCGATTTTTCATGAATACGGGTTCCCTTCACGAAGATTTTCTGTTCGGACCGTCGTCAACGGGCGTACGGACTCAAAAGCCTCATAATGATAGACAGCCCGGTGAGCCCATTGTTGCGGTCACACATCCGGGCCGAAGCATGCGGAACGGTACAGGGGCATTATAGGACGGTCTTCAAAGGCAGGTCAAGAAGCATCGGTGTCGGGCAGGTCATCTCATGTGCTCCGGTCAATTGTACCACTGTACGGACCGCACCGTGCAGCGTCTGCAACCAGCATACGTAATTCATCGGAGTGAGCTGTCATCACAAAGCTTTTGCGGAATTCGTGCAGCATTGATTCGGCTTTTTGTCATCCCCGCCTTTTGCTACAGGTACTTCTGCTCGTCGGTATTGCATGCCTCTTTGCACTGCCCCAATCGGGGGTCTGCACCCCTGCCGGAGCCGAAAACCTCCTGCGCAATCCCGGCTTCGAGCAGATCGACGATGGGCAGGCGCCCGGGTGGGAAGTGGAAGCCAGCGAGGTGCAGTACGTGCAGGACCCCAACCATTCCGGCGAATGGGCCGCACGCTTTGTCGATCCTGCCCCAAACGAGAATATACACCTTTTTTCTGAGGCAATCCCCGCCCGGCCTGCAGGAACGTACACCGCGACCGCATGGTTTCGGACGAATGATGAGTGCCAGCCCGGACTGTACATCAACTTTTTCAACGATCTGAACCAGCGCATCCATCACAAATATTCCCGCGCCGACGGGCCGACTGACGGGTGGCAGCAGGTTACCGTCACAACCGTCGCACCGGCGCGGGCGATAACTGTACGCTGCAGTCTGTACGCATTCCTCGGAGATACCGGTACCTTCGAGGCCGACGATGTGACGCTCACAGTCACCGGAGGCCGTCCGCCACTGGACATACAACTTCATGCACAACCGGGAGACACCGACATGGTCAACATCGGCTCGCGCCGTGAACTGTTCGTTGACAGCTTTCTGCTCGACGATATTGATGGTGACGGACGGCGCCTGCTGCACCACCCCGTGCGCCGGGAGATAGCCCTGCAGGTCAATAAACCCTGGGAGGGCACCACCGCTGCGTACGTGGCCGTGATGCGTGACGGAGACACCATCCGGCTTTACTACCGCGGCGAGGGGTGCACGTGCATGGCCGAAAGCAGTGACGGCATTCACTTCACGCGCCCGAACCTCGGCCTGTTCGAATGGGAGGGCTCGAAGGACAACAATATCGTCTGGAAGGGTCCGGGTACGCACAACTTTACGCCCTTCAGGGATCCCAATCCTCAGGCGCCCGAAAATCAGCGCTATAAGGCCCTTGGCAGCTCAACACAGGATGGCACCCGTGGCCTGCTGGCATTCTCATCCCCCGACGGCATCCACTGGCAGCTCATGCAGAAGGAACATGTGATTACCGACGGAGCGTTCGATTCGCAGAACCTGGCCTTCTGGGACCCGATGCGCGAGAAATACGTGGAATACCACCGGGACTTCCGCAACGGCGTGCGCGATATCAGGACCTGCACCTCCGACGATTTCATCCACTGGACGGACCCTGAGTGGCTTGATTACGGTGATGCCCCGCCGGAGCACCTGTACACCAATGCGGTGATCCCGTATTTTCGCGCCCCGCATATCTACCTGGGATTTCCGAACCGCTTTGTGCCGGGCCGGACGAAGGTGGCGGAGCATTCCAATAAGGGGATCAATGACGCCGTGTTGATGAGCAGCCGTGACGGCCTGCATTTTGAGCGCTGGCAGGAGGCGTGGCTGAGACCGAGCACCGACCCGAAAACATGGACCGACCGAAACAACTACGTCGCCTGGAACATGGTGCCGACATCTGATTCGGAAATCAGCATGTACGCCAATGAGCATTACCGCTACCCCACCCAGCGGCTGCGGCGGCTGACCATCCGCACTGATGGCTTCGTGTCGCTTCACGGCGGTGCTGAGGGCGCCGAGGCAATCACCCGCCCGCTAACGTTCGCAGGCAGCCGCCTGGTCATCAATTACGAGACCTCGACTGTGGGATCGGTCCGGGTGGGGCTGTGTGATGAATCCGGAGAGGCCTATCCCGGCTTCGGCCTCGCCGACTGTCCGGCGATCTTCGGCAACGAAATCGCCCACACCGTGAGCTGGGAGAATGGATCCGACGTCACCGAGCTGGCGGGCAAACCCGTCCGACTGCGCCTGCGGGTGCGTGATGCGGATATCTATTCCTTCCAGTTCACCGACGACGAGGGTGACGCAGAGAAGGATTGAAGAAGGGTTCCGAGAAGGGCATTGTGGTGCCATTTTGTGTGGAGGTGTGCTGATGAAAAAGCTGATGGTTGTGCTGACTGCAATTGTGATGGCCGCCGCCGTGTGGGGCCAGCCGGCGCTGTACCGGGTGCAGGCGAATGTGAAAGCCTCGCTGACCTTTCCTGACGGTGATGAAATCAGGAGCGTTGAATACGTCCGCGGTGACACGGACATCCAGCCGGTCGAGCTGCGCCGCTCCGACGGTCTCGTCAGCTTCGACATCACGCCACACATGCTCATCGACGGCAGCACGATACTGGTGTTCAACCGCCCGCCGGGAAAGCATCTGTCCGATCGCACTCCGCCGACTTTTGAGCGAATTGTCATTGATGGCCGCCCGGCTCACGAGCGGCCGACGCTGATGCTGCCCTATGTGCCGGACCGGGTTGATATGGCGATCAGCGATCCCAGCGGCATTTCGGCCCGGGGCCTGCAGGTTGCGGCTGATGGCAGCCGGGTGGACCCTGACACTCTCGCCGTCGAACGCTTCGATCTCGGGCGGCGCTGGGAACTCACCTACGAACCTGCCGATCCCGAGACGATCCAGAACGTGACGGTCACCGCCACCGACCGCTCGCTTCTGGAGAATACGTCCCGGTTTTCGCTGGTGTTCGAGCGGGCCTTCGAGCGGCTGTCGGGTGATTACAGCGGCGGGGCAGCGGTCAGGCTCACGCAGGACACGGCTTTTCTGGCAAAATACGTCGAGCTTGCCGCCGGTGAGTACGAAGTCGAGGTGGTCGCCAGCGGCCCGTCCAGCGGGGCGAATTCACTGTGGATCGAGATTGACGGAAAGCAGCAGCCCGACCCGCTGCATCTGCCGGTGGAAGAGCTCGGTGTGGCCAGCCGGCAGGTGGAAATCAATCCCGAGCGCCTCCCGCGGTTTACGGTCACCGAGGACGGCGAGCATGCGCTTGTCTTCACCCTGCGCGAAGGGCCGGACCCGACCGTGGACTGTGTGAGAATCCTCCAGGATGGCCGGGAAATCGCCGCATACGAGGCCGAGGACATGCTTCCCGCCTTCCCGAAGCCCTGAGCAGGTTGCCGGGATACTGGATTTACGTCACCCGCATATCCAGCACTCTCGGCCGCGGGGGATTGTTTCTGCCGCGGTATTTTTTGACGAAGTATCTGGCGAGGTAATATCCTGCTGCAAAGCCCCCGATATGCGCCCAGAAGGCAATGCCCATGCTGGAGCCGATGGAACCGAGGCCCGAAAAGATCTGAAAGACAAACCAGATGCCGATGAACAGCTTCGCGGGCAGGTCAACGACGGTGAAAATGATGAAGATCGGTACCAGGGCCCGGACGGAGGCGCGCGGAAAGGTCACAAAGTATGCACCCAGCACTCCGGCGATCGCGCCACTCGCCCCAACCATCGGCACATCCCCAAACAGCGTGACGACGCTGTGAGCCAGGGTCGCGATGACGCCACACAGCAGGTAAAAGACGAGGTATCGGCCATGCCCCATGCGGTCCTCGACATTATCGCCGAATACCCACAAAAAGAGCATGTTAAAGATAATGTGCAGAAAATCTCCATGCATGAACATGGAGGTGAAGATGTGCAGGATTATCGGCACGACCCCAATACTGGCCCACGCTGCGGGCGTGACCAGGTGGTCGGGAACGAATGCCCACTCCTGCAGCATGTTGCCTGAGAAGAACTGAACAATGAAAACGCCCACACAGGTGGCGATAATGGTGATGTTGACGTAGGGAGTGTGTCGGGAACGTATATTATCTTTAAGTGGAATCATAAATTTTCACGATTTGAAGACAGCGGCGCGACCGCGTTCGTTCGATACTTCTCGGGAGAGGTTCTCGGTGCCCGTTGACTTGGCGTAAATGGCTGTGCTATATTTCTACTGTGTAGTGTTCGAGCCTGCCAGCGAACCGTCCCGGACGAAATAAAGAGAGGTGCCCCGGACGATGTCGAGATATGTCACAAGCCTGCTTATTATAGCACTTACCGCTCTGACCTTGGTGGCATGCGCAAACACAGTGACGGTTTCTGCGGGAAGCCAGCTTGGAATTACCATAGACTCATCAGAGCCCGTCGTCAAGCTGACTGATTCTGCAGCGGTCCGTGGCGCCATCATCATGCAGCCCTCGAAAGCCCTTGCGGGGGGACAGGTCAACTTCTCCATTGACGGCAGCCTCAGGCATATCAGCGACCTGAGAGTGCCGGACTATGCGCTCGACACCACGTCGCTTGCGGACGGCATTCACGAGGTGCGGATCGACTGGACGGACGGCGGGACGCTTCTGGCCTCCACCGGCTCCATACCCCTGCACGTGTACAACTCCACCAGCCAGGCGCTTTTCGCCCAGGCCCGCAACGCACCCGCCCCCGACTTCCTTAAGCTCAAGCGCAAGGTCATGCAGCGGGAAATCGTCTGGTTTAATGGCCGCGAGGCGGACCTGGAAAAACACGGCTTCATCCGCAACAAGCGGGTCTATATCACGCTGACGGACCTTATCCGCCATATCGGCGGAGGCATCATCTGGGGCCCAAGCCAGGATTATATCGAGGTTCACCGCAATAACATGGTTGTCCGAGTGTTCCCTCACAGTTCCAAAATACTGGTTGACGGCAATCCCCGGTATCTCGACCGCTCCACAACGCGAAAGCAGAACCGCCTTTACGTTCCCGTTCGGCCCATGTGTCAGCTCTTTGGTGTCGGCGTGGACTGGGAGAAAGAGATCAACCGCGCACACGTGAATTTCTCGGGCTGATGCGCCGGCGGCCGATCGCAGGCATTTGCGAACCATCCAATACGCACACGATACGCCCCCTGGACTTATACGTCAGGGGGTTTTGTCTGCAGGTAAATACGTTATGAGCTACGGTACTGCGAGGGATCCGGCCTCGACCATTTCTGTGGGATCGGCGCATTCGTTTGTGCGTCTGATCAAGCCTGCGGCCCAACTACTGTTCGGTCTTCTTTTGATCGCCCTGTTTGTCGCGGCGGTGAATATCCGCCACTTTTCCCTCAACGGCACGGCTGTCACCACCCTCGGCCCGCTGTCGGCCGGTGACTGTGCGGCGATGATCGGTGCCGATCTTCAGCCCGGTGATCTGCATACAGTCTCCGGCGAGGTTCTCAGTCCCGGTGGCGGTAAGCCCGGCACGGTCCGGGTGAATGGTGCAGCCGTCAGCGCATCACACGCTGTCCGCTCCGGCGACAGCGTGCAGGTAAGAGCAGGTCGCGATACCACCGAGCCGCTGAAATACCGTGCGAGATGGCTCACACCCGTCATAAAACGCGGCGATAGCCTGCAATACCAGCCACATCTCACGGACACCGGCATCGGCGGCATCAAGTATGTCTCCTACGGCGCTCACAGCGGCCAGGTGCACGGCGTGCAGCTTGCCGCCGTTACGCCCGCTCCTCCACCGGGTCCTTTGGGCATCAAGCGCATAGCCCTGACCTTCGATGACGGTCCCAACCCGGTTTATACACCGCAAATCCTCGAGATCCTCGGACAATACAACGCTCACGCGACGTTTTTCACAGTCGGCACATTCGCGCAAAAGTATCCCGACATCGTACAGCAGGTCCTCGACGGGGGTCACGAGATCGGCTGTCACACCTGGGGACATCCCAACTGCACCGAGCTCTCCTCCAGGGAGGTTCAAAGCCAGCTTTCGCGGTGGAAAGACGCCTGCGCCGCGCACCGGCAGGCGACGATGCGGTGGTTCCGGCCGCCGTATGGTGCCACCGACAGCCGCGTCCGCAGCATCTGTACCGGCGCGGGGTACCGCACCATCCTGTGGACCGGTGACACCGCCGACTGGACCAGGCCCGGGGCCGATGCCATCTACCAGCGCGCCCTCAACGCCGCCCGTGACGGAGCCTGCATCCTCATGCACGACGGCGGTGGGCCGAGAAGCCAGACGGTCGCAGCGGTCAGGAAGCTTGTGCCCGAACTGCAGCGCCGGGGGTATCAGCTTGTGACGCTGTCGGAGATGTACGGCTACGAGCCGGCGTGGAACTCCGATTTCATCATCCAGACCGACAGAGGCGCTCTGCGGTTAAGCCGCGCCGACGAGGAGCTGCAGGTTTCCATCAACGGACAGGTCGCCACACTTCCGGTGCATCCGGTGGAGATTGACGGCCAGCTTCTCCTCCCCGCCCGGCCGACACTTCAGAAGCTGGGATGTGACGTGCGGTTTGATAAGTCTGAGGCGCGTTTGACGCTCGACACGCCGTCCGGCACGCTGCAGATGTCTCTGTATCGCTGTATGATGGAAGTCGGTGACCGTGAAATCTGGATGGCCGTGCCGCCTGTATTCTTCAGGGGAAACTGCATGATCCCGCTGTGGGTGCTGGTGGAATACTGTGGCGCCCGCGCCGCCTACGACCCTCTCCATACCACCCTGCACATCCACGGACAGTACTCTCCGGATGTCCTCTCACTGCCCCCCGTTCAGGAACGCCACAGCCCTTCAGATAATGAAAACATCGCCTGGCACGAACGTCTCAGCATCATGCGCTGATTGCACCGGAAACGGCCCACGGGGCGGTCGGGAAGATTCGCGACCGGATGAGCTATGGCCGCGACCCCAGGCGCAGGCCGGAATAGGCTTTGCCCACATTGCCTCAAAACGCTATTGCGTGCTTTGGGGTGTCAGCTTCTCCTGGCCGGCGATCGTGACGCCCTCTTCGGTGACCTCCAATACGACGCCGCGGATGTCTGACCCGGCGCCCTCGGTGTAATAGACCATGAACACGCGGCCGTCGTGAAGCTGTGCGAAGCTCGGGTAGCCGCCGATGACGCGGTCGATAATCTTCGGGCCGTTCCAGGTCTGTCCGTAATCCGCGCTCCACGCCACCGAGGTGCTGCGGGTGGGACGATGGCGGAATCCGGCGAGAAGGATGTCATCATCAGTCAGCAGCAGATTCGGCGCATCGCCAGTGAACCCCAGTTCCTGTGGCTCCGACCAGGTGACACCACCGTCCTCGGACACCGACCAGTCCATCGTCGGGCGGATGAGCATGTAGATGCGGCCATCGGGGAGCGGCTCTATGGAGGGCTCATGCAGGTTCTGACCCCGGTTTGGCTCCAGCACCGCCACCTCCGGCCATGTCTTTCCCATATCCTCCGAACGCAGCACCGCGCATGGCGTTCCCGGATCCTGTGAATCGGTGTATCGAAAGTACACCGGCAAAAGCAGCGTGCCGTCATCGAGCTCCGTGACCGGCTCGGAGACTGCCGTCGAAGCGACCTCCTTATCGATGGGCAGAGGGACGTGCTGCGGCTCGCCCCAGGTTTCCCCACCATCGGTCGAGCGGACGGTGAACACTCTCGCTCCCGGCGTGCGGTCGGGATCCCTGTCGAAATAGCTCACCAGCAAATCACCATTGGAAAGCTGCGCGATGGAGGGGTCCCGGTCGTCCAGCGGCGTATCAACGACTATCTCGGGCTCGCTCCACGTCCGCCCCTCATCGGCCGAGCGCACCATACTCACACGCCCGCCTTTGGGATGCTCTTCATTGGGCAGTGACACGTGCCGGTAGCCCGCGTAAAAGACGCACAGAAGCTCACCGTCGTGTGTGCGGCAGATATCGGGAAACGCCTCATACTCCCCGGCTCCGGCATCAGTGCAGACCTCCACCCATGCCGGACGGGTCACTGAAAACCCTTCATCCACGCCGCCGTCGGTGCCCTCGACCACAAAATCATCAAACGCAATGTCGCCCTGCCCGGCGCGCAATCCCACCACACCACTCTCATAGGCATCATCGCGCACCGTGAAGAGCTCCTGGTCGTCGAGGGATACGGTGTGCGTGTCACCTTCAAACTCGACCCGGGCCGAATGCCACTGCTCCTGCTGAATCTGTATGGGCCGGTGGCGGTGGGTGTTGTCCGGCGTCCACGATTTGTCGGGCTCCTTGCGCACCCACACGACCTGGCTGTTTTGGCTGTCAAAATGGATGTAATAGAAGCTGTTTTCATCCACCGCTCGGTAGATGAGACCGGGGGCCTTCACACCCGAGCCGGCCGGGTGGATGAAAAAGCGCACCTGTATGGCGCCATCGGTGTACACATGAGGGTAGAAGGCGCAGGTACCGCGGAAGCCCCCACGAGGCTGGCGCAAATGACCGTCCTCAAGGCTCCAGCTATCACGGTCGGCCAGCCATTCCTCGAAATCCGCCGTATCATCGAACGACAGCTCGACATCCGCCACAGACTGGCATGCCGTGAAAAATGCGGACAGTAAGACGATCACGATGAACATGTGGGCGATATATCGGTTCATGGATTTCTCCTGCCTGTCGGTTGGTGTCGAAGGTCGTTTTACCACTGTGTACATTGACCGCCATCGGGCGATTCGCCTTCCCGCCGGGAGGGAAGTCTTCATCCTGCGGCGAAGGTCGTCTGTGACATAAAGATTTGGCATGCAACGTCACACGCTGAGATGAGGAGCTATTATGCAACTGCAGCAAAAAGCACCCGACAATGCGAAAATCCTGTTCGATGGAACGAGCTTTGAGGGCTGGACACATCCCGACGGGTCCGACGTTCAGTGGATTCTGCAGGACGGTATCATGACGGTTGAGCCGAGGACCTCCAATATTGCCACCACTGAGAACCACACCGACTGCCGCCTGCACATCGAGTTCCGCTGCCCGGATATGCCGCAGGCGGAGGGCCAGGCGAAGGGCAACTCCGGCGTGTTTTTGCAGGGTCGCTACGAGATCCAGGTGCTGGACTCCTACGGCTGGGAGGTTCCCGGCCTGGGCGACTGCGGGGCCCTGTATAACCAACACGCGCCACTGGTCAACGCCTGCCGGCCGCCGATGGAGTGGCAGAGCTATGACGTGTTCTTCCGCGCTCCCCGCTTCGAGGATGGCGAGATGATCAGCGACGCCCGCATGACGGTGCTGCACAACGGTATCGTTATCCAGAACAACGTCGAGCTTGATGGCCCGACCGGCGCGGCTGCAAATCGTGAAGAAGATGTTTCGCAGCCGGGTCCGCTGGTGCTGCAGGATCACGGAGATGAGGTCTCCTACCGCAATATCTGGATGGTTGATCTGCCCGAAGAGGGCTCCAGCACATACGAGCCGCGCTGACGGGGTGAAGACTGCTGCCGGGGCCGGCGGTGGGTAATGTCTGTCATACGGTGTCCCGGAGCATCCGTAAACCCGCTGCATTGTGACGCCAGAGTCCTGATTTATCTGTACAGAGAGTACTGCGTTTGAGCCGTGGTTATTCGTCTCCGTTCGAGGCCGTATCTGCCCCTCCAGAGACGATACCACGGCTCATCTTTTTTGCAGAACATATAGCGCACGATCCCGCCGAACTGTGAAGACACCAAAGAGGGGTCCTGGTGTTTGCAGGCCGGGGGGCCTATTGCAGGTAAACGAGCAGACGCATCGCCCTGGACATTCGTGTGTCACTGCTGTCGCTATAAAAAAAGCCGCGCCCCACGAAGGGACGCGGCTGAAGTGTTTTGAGACAGACAGGCCGTTATTCGGACATCCAGGCTACGAAGTCATCATAGCCCTCCGCGAAACCTGTCAGGGTCCTGACAACCGGCAGGAAGTCATCGAACTCGTCAACCGTCATGCCGTCAGGCTCATAGGCCTTCCTGAACAGCTCGGACTTGTACAGCGTGTCCAGATAGCCGTCGGGAATTTCGGCCCACATGCCCTTCGGATCCAGCTCGCGGTGCTCGCTGTCGAATTCCTCCTGGCGGTCGGGGAAGACCGTGAGGAAGATCGGCATCGGCCCATCGGTCAGAGAGCGCTCGATGTTCCAGGGGCCGCGGCCGGATGCGGGCAGCGGAATGGACTTGTCCATGCCGAGGCCGCCCTGTTCCGGAGGCATGCACAGCATCCGGTATTCACGCTGCCGGATGGCCGTTGTGCACCACTTCTTGACCTCTTCCCAGTTCTCGACACCCTTCTGCTCGAGCTCTTCGCCCACGGGATCGTCGAGGCGGCCGTCCATCTGTGTGCGGTAACAGACAGGCACAGTGGAATTTTTCTGGATGGCGCCCGCGAAGGCGATCTGCTGGGGCAGCGAGTAGTTGACAGTGATGTTTACACCCATGCCCTCTGCGGTGACGGTGCTGGCCACTTCGATACCGGCCTTGGTTCCCGGAACCTTAAAGACACAGTTGGGGGTTCCGCCGAGCGCGTTTGTGAGCCGCTCCCAGACCCACCGGGCTCCCTCGATCATCGAATCAGCATTGTGAGCCTCTTTGGGATTAAGCTGCAGCGAGACATACCCCATCGCGCGGTCGGTCAGCTCCCAGATCGGGCGGAGCAGGCGGGCGTTGGCCACGACAACCTCGATGGTCATCGCGTAGGCCAGCTCTTCAGCGCTCATGTCGGGGTTCTGCTCTTTGATGCGGTCGCGCACGGGCGTCCAGTACTCTGGATCCTCCTCCCGGGCGATGTTCACAAGAACCGGGTTGGTGGTTACCATCGCGGCGCCCTTGCGCATGGCGGCACGCAGGTGAGCGGCGTAGTCATTGCCCCACCAGGTATTGAGCTCTCCCGCCATGGCCATGCGGGTCATCCGGGCCAGATTGGAGGTCTGAATGTCTTCGACGGTCTCGTTGACCTGTGCGATCAAGCCAGTGCGACCCCACTCTTTGAGCGCGGCGAGGTTTTCCTCGGCCAGGGCCGCCAGGTCGTCGTCGGTCAGCGCCGCATCGCCGTGCAGGTCTGCGTTCTTCAGATACCAGTCGGCCAGCACTGACTGCAGATCAATGGTGTTTTCGGCCAGAAGTTCGGCCGCCTCGTTGCGCATCTCATCATTCACGGCGCCGGCGTAGATGGCCTGAAGCTCCTCTCGCCATGATTCCAGCTCACTGGCAAGTGAGGCCGGATCGGTGTCGAACATAAATTTCTCGAGTACTTTCAGTCCACGGTCTGTCATTGGCAAAGTCTCCCGTTCGTAGTTTTCGCGTCAGGATATCTCACAGGGGATAAACGCACGGGCAGGTGCAGAAACACCTACCCCGCGCGAATTGCAGGCTATCATGTATGGAATTTTACAACATGCAGTGCGCCCTGTCCAATTGTAGGGGTTCTACACCGCCGGACGTTTATCCTTCATCGTCCGTGTTTTATGTCTGCGTGTAAGATGAATATGTCTGGAATATGCGCACGCCTCGGCGTGCCGCTTAAACTCACGGCAGCATGCTTTTGGGGCGGATGCGGGGCCAGACCCACGCGGCCTGGAAGCCCTCGGCGTACTCCACTCCCCCGCCCTGCAGCCCGCGCATCTTCGCTACACCGTCCATGAAGTCCAGGATGTCGATGTCATCGTGCTCCTTCAGCCACGTCACCTGGCTGTCATGGCATTTCATCATCTCGACCTTTGTGTCATAGGTGTCGGTGATGTCCACGATGAACTCCGGCTCGAAGTTCGCCCCGGCGAGGGTATCCATGTAGAAGATGGCGGCCATGCCGTCGGGCGGTCGCGTCTCCGTCTTTATGTTGGGGATGGTCGCCACGAAGGCGGCGGCAAAGACCAGCTCGGAGGTCACGCGGTGGTCCGGGTGGTAATCATCCGGGTTGTGGGTGATGATCACCTGCGGATTCGCCCAGCGGATCATCTCGATAAACTTCATGCGGGTGTCTCGGTTGTGAAAAAGCAGCTCATCGGGCTCGCCGACCCAGTACGTTTCGGCGCCGATGACCGCGGCGGATTTTTCAAGCTCCTCTTTGCGGATATCGGCGAGCTCATCCGGCGGGATGACGGCGTGACCGGCGCTCCCGTCGGTGGCAACGGCCATAAAGACCTCGTGGCCCTGTTCGGCATATTTGGCGAGTGTGCCGGCGGCGAGGATCTCCAGGTCGTCGGGATGAGCTCCAACACCGAGCACACGCAACTTTTCGTCAGACATCAGATCACTCCCATAAGGTACTGCAGTCACGGGACCAGGGCTATTCTAACATGCTCCGCGGCACAGGTGAATACCTGCGGCGCTACTGGACTGCACTGGCGCCGCCCTGCCAATCCAGCCTCACGGCACGGTCGCCGGCGGTGAACAGGTACCCGTCACCGGACGATTCCACCTGCACCTGTGGCGGCTCCTCGCCCGCATCCGCCCACGTTACAGCGGTGACGTTGCGCCACTCTGAGCCGTTCTTTTTAAGCTGGATGGTGAAGTCTTCAATCTCTCCGCCGTGCCGGGCCTGGCCCGCGATCATCTTCGCAGCGACTTCCACACCCCGCGTCGTCAGCGGCTCAAAACGCATCACGGTATCTTCAGTGGTGCACATGTACGCCGACCCATCCTGCTGGGCCTCTTCCGGCCCCGGGTGAAACCGCAGCTCGAGATCATGTGTGCCCTCGCAGGTGATGTCGTCGGCGACGATCACCACGTTGGGCTTCATGAAAATGACGTGACGGATGAACTGCTGCAGGCCACAATCCTCCGCATACGCCTCGGTCGCATCACCCACGATATAGTGAAAGGTCTCGTGAGACTCGGCGGCGAGGATTTTCGGATGGGCCTTGGCGCGCAATTGCTCGGCTCCCTGCAACCACATTTTCCCCTCACCAAGCTGGCCCGATCCATCAATCATCAGTGTGTTGTGATGGCCGGTCCACTTCGGACGGTAGCCGTCATCACGCAGCACGAAGTCATTGTTCGCAAAGATGAGCAGGTGATTGGCGTCGGGGTGAACGTGCCCGCCGCCGGGGTCGGAGAAGAACTCGTCTATGGCCTCATGGCCGATGTAGGGGCCGCATTTGAAGAATACCATCGTCTCATCGCCCGACCAGCCGGTGCGGCATGAGACGATTTCCATGTCATCAAAATGGTGCATGGTGGGCAGGTCATCAGGCGGCGTCGGCTCCACATCCGGGTCATACCACACCAGGTTCAGCCAGCGGGCCTGCGGAGAATCAACATCGGCCTCATCAACGCGATCCGCCAGCCACTGAGCGTAGCCGTCATCGTATTCGGCGGCCAGCTTCCGGAGAAGATAATCCGGCCCATACCAGTGGTACAGCGGGCAGTCGGCGATATTGACGATGCGCCTGCCCTCATCCCAGGCGTCACGCGGAAGGGCGCAGTAGAGCCCGTATTTCGCCGTATTGCGCCACCACTGGTTGTCGAACATATCCTCATCGAGAAGCTGTCGTGACAGGTGCATGAACTTCAGCATGTACTCGACACCGTACTCCCAGTAGCCGTAGCCCTCATGGGAGGCGCCGTCGGGGCCGAGGGCGTCCATGGTGCGTTGGAATTTCGCTCTTGCGGTGCCCACCCAGTTTCCGGCTTCCGGATGCTCATCGTAAATTGCCAGCCCGGCCGCCGCCAGGCCGCACACGTTCACCCACAGATGGTTCTGCAGGTACGCGCCATCCCACCAGCCGCTGCCCTTGGCGGCCTCGAACATGATATTTCCGCACGATTTCAGGCAGTCCAGAATCGTCTGCCGGGTTTCGGGGCTGAGGTCGTCATGGCACCAGTCGTAGATCATGGCGAGGCCGAAAAGCTGGTGCCCGGCGGCGAGGTCCTTGCCGTCACGCGCTCCGGAGCCCCAGGTGGAATACGAACATGAGGCCAGCGCCCAGTCCTCGCACGCCTGCAGATATGTGCGGTTGCCGCTGATGATGTAGGCCATGGCGAGGTACGGCATGTCGTTGCCCATGCCCCGCTGCCAGAGCTGCTCGCCTTCTTTGTCCTGCTTTTCAAACTCCCGCGGCCCACGCTTGACCACCCGGTCGGCGTGCTCCTGGACCTCCTCCCACAGGTGCTGGTGGGTGCTTCCGGCGGCGTGCCGCAGCTCCGCCAGTTTTTCAGCGGTGAGATACAGGCGCGGATGCACGCCCGACATCTCTTTCATCGATTCCGGCATCTCCCCGAGCTTATACTTCTCGGGGACGGTCAGCTTATCGATGGTTTCGAGCACCACCTCATCGAGGTAGGCGTCAATCTCCATGGGGATGTCGCTCCCCTTCTCCAGAGCCAGCCAGCAGTGGTCAACCCCCTTCGGGGCGTGAAATTCGGCGAAGAGCTTCTGCCACTGGCCCATCTTCGCGTAATCATAGCTCGTCGTGTTGGAGCGGCCGAGGCTTGCGCCCTTTTCTTTGGGTACAAACTCGCACTTCAGGAAGGGCGGTGGTGTCGTTTCACTGTGGCTGTCCACGCGCACCCATGCAGACAGGCGGTAAAGCTGGCCGGCTTCCATGGGAGCGTGATCAGAAATCGCGTAGTTCCAGCCGGTTTCGATGGGCCCTTTGATGTGCAGGCAGGCGGTGCTCTCGTCGGTGGCACCCATGTCTTCGACACGGGATATTTCGATGGTATCGGCCCTGGGCCGCCAGCCGGTCTCCGCATCCTCGAAGTTGAACTCAGCCACTACCTCGCCAAACACAGGTGTGGCGACCAGGCTTGCGATTAGCAGCAAAACGAGCATACAGTGTTTCATCGTTCTGTGTGCCTCCCACGATGCTTCATCGTCAGCTTTTTGCGATCCGGTCGGCGGCCTCCCACAGGGCCGCACAGATGTAGCGGTTGTCCGCGTCGGGCATTTTCGGGTGTATCGGCGCACAAAGAAGCCTGTTCCCCAGCTCCTCGGAGACCGGCACCTCCTGGCCGCTGGTGGCCTCACCGAGCAGCCCTTTGATCCTCGTCACCGGAGGGTTCGCCACGACCGTGTTGACGCGATACTCCTCGGCCAGAAGCTCCATCAGGTTGTCGCGCTTCTCGCCGGCCCAGTCCTCCGGCACAAGCAGTGTGTACAGGTAGTAGCTGTGGCGGCAGTCTTCCGGCTCGTAGGGGGTGATGAGGTACGGGTTGTCTGCCAGCATTTCGGTTCTCCGTGCGGCGAGGCGGCGGCGTCCGTCAATCATCTCATCCAGCTTCTTGAGCTGCACGGATCCGACCGCCGCCTGCACGCGCGTCATCTTATAATTGGTACCCCAACCACTGGTCTCGTTGCCGAACTGGCGGATTCCGCGCAGCATCTCGTGGGCCTGTTCATCATCGGTCACCACCGCACCGCCCTCGCCCAATGTGGTCATATTTTTCATGGTGTGGAAGCTGAAAACGGTCATCCAGCCGTGCTTGCCGATCTTTTCGCCCTTATAGCCTCCACCCAGCGCGCGGGCGGCATCGGTAATCAGCCTGATCTCGCCCTCCCGGTGGTGTTTGTGGCGCCCGGCGACCTCGGCGAGGTCGTCCATGGGGGCCGACAGACCGTTCATGTGCACGGGGTAGATAGCGCGGGTATTTTCGGTGATGCGGCGCTCGACATCAGCCGGATCCGCCTGCAGCGTCCGGGGGTCGCAGTCACACAACACCAGCTTCGCACCCTGGCCGAGAACCGAAAGCGGCGCCGCCCGGAAGTTCAGCGCCGGGACGATTACCTCGTCATCGGGCTGCAGGTCCAGGCACATCATGACCATATCCAGCCCGGAGCCTGCACCGTTGATGGAAACCGCGTATTCGGTGCCGATATATTCGGCGAACTCCGCCTCGAAATCCAGGATATCGTCGGTGATGAAGCCGAAGCCCTCGTTGTAGGCCATGGAGCGCTTGATGCAGTCCACCACGGCGTCAATCTCCGGCTGGCCGTAATAGCTTCCGAGATGCGGTTCTCCCTGCCAGTCGATGCTGGGGCCGCCGCGGGCCAGTGCATTCCTGCGTTCCTGTTCGGTCACTGCAATCGCCTCCGTGCTACTTTCGCTCATGATATACACATTCGAGAAATTCGCCGACAACGTAAAACGAACCGGTTACCAGAATGCAATCCCGGGGACCTGCTGTCTTGCGAGCGCCTTCGACCGCCTCAATGACAGACCGGGTCGTCTCAAACCTCTTCCATTCGTGCTGCGTTTTTACCTTCAGGATATCCACCGGCATCGCCCGCTGAATCCGGGCCTGGGTGAGTACCGCGACATCCGTGATCGGAGCCAGTGCCCGGGCCACCGCCGCGGCATCCTTCTCGCGGGAGATACCCAGGATCACAATGAGCCGGTCGTACTCCAGCAACGGGGGGAGGGCTTCAGCGAGGGCGGCTGCGGACTGTGCGTTGTGCGCGCAATCGGTGACGATCCACGGGCGGGCGTCCATGATCTGCAGGCGGCCGGGCCAGCGGATATCCGCGGCCCCGGTGGCGATGTCCTCGCGGCTGATCTCATAACCGCAGTCGTTCAGCACATCAACAATCCCCACCGCGACCGAGAAGTTTGTCGCCTGGTGCGGCCCCAGAAGGCTCAGATCGTAGGTGACGGCCCCGTCATCGTGCTGCAGTGTAACCTGTTGCACGGGTGGCGAGGAATCGTGGGCCTCGTCGGGCACCGGGATTTTTCGGGGTGGTTTGACCTCGATGACCTCCGGCGGCCTGACTACCGGGGCATTGAGCTGCTTCGCGCGCTCGGTCACCACCACGTCCGCCTCCGGAGCGTTTGGAGCAACCACCACGGGTATATCAGGCTTGATAATACCCGCTTTTTCGGCGGCGATCTCCTCGATTGTATCGCCCAGCACCTTCGTATGATCCAACCCCAGGGTGGTGATGGCACAGGCGAGCGGGGTGATGATATTCGTCGAATCCAGCCGCCCGCCCAGCCCCGTCTCGATGACCGCCAGATCCACGTTTTCCCTGGCGAAATGGATAAAACACATCGCCGTATAAACTTCGAAAAAGGTGGCGGAGGTGAGTTTTTTGTCCTCCCGCATCCGCGCCACCGTCGGGCGCACCTGTTCGACGAGGTGAATCATCTCGTCGCGGGAAAGAGGGCTGCCGTTGACGCGGATGCGCTCGCGTGGAGAGACCAGGTGTGGTGAGGTGAACAGCCCTGTTTTGTAACCGGCGGCGCGGGTGATGGCCTCTACAAGCGCCGCCACAGAGCCCTTGCCCTTGGTCCCGGCGATATGCACCATGCGCAGATCATCCTGCGGATTGCCCAAGCTTTCGGCCAGGAAGGTCATGCTGTCGAGGTTGACCTTCTGGCCAAACTCCCGCCGGAACCCCAGCTTCTCGTAATCCACCAGTGAATTCAGGAACTCGATTGCCTCGCTGTAGTCCATGTATTTAGCTCCACGGTGAAGGGACATCGAGCAGTGCGCGGCCGAGCCCGATGATGGTGTAGATGCCGTTGTAGGTGTTGGTGCGCAGCTTTTCCTCTCTGGTCATGTCCGGGAAGTTGCCCTCCCACGCCGCCTGTGCCTCGTAGGTGAAGGAGTAGATTCCGAGATTTGCGGAGAAGAAGTGGCTGTTGAACCACCGGTCGGCGCCCTGCCAGCCCTCCTGCAGCTCCGGTCCACCGGCTTCCACGGTATGCTCCCGGGTGAGCTCAAACAGTTGCACGTGCTCGTCGTAATCTCCCGACGTATGCTCCTCCGGATAGATTCCCAGCCACGGGGGGCTTTTGTGTGAATGCAGGTCCATATAGCAATCGATGCGGTTTTTGCGCAGGTACTGCAGCATCTGCTGTGTTTCGACGGCCATGCTTTCGGTGCGTGATTTGGGCCGGTTGATCAAACGCCCGGCATCGTTGAATCGCGCTCCGAGGTATTTGATGTAATCCAGCCGATCGGTCACGTCGGAGTCTTCGCCCCAGGGGCCGAAGGTGCGCTTGCGATCCAGAGTCTGGCCGTTTTTCCAGAAGCCTACATGCAGGTGATTGACGGCCTCCCACTCCATCCCGGCATAGCATTTCACGGGGCTGCGGGCGGAGGCGTCCACGTTGTACAGGGGCATGAGATAGAAGCCGACATCTTTGACAGCGTCCTGAAGCTCCGGCCACTCTTTGCCGAGGAGATCGTGGCCGCTTTCGAAGACCTTTATCATATTGGTGATCGAGGCGACGCCCTCGGTTTCCGTCCCGTGGGTCCCGCCGGTCAGACATACTGTTCGCCGGGGGTCATCTGGCCCGTAATAGGCGACAGACAGTGGACGTCCACCGGCGCTTTGCCCCACACTCTGCAGCCTGGCTTTATTCAGGGCCCGCAGATAGCCCTGCACCTCCTCATACCCCACCAGCCAGAAATCCGGGGCGTCGGTGTACTTGCTGAT
>JAWODS010000058.1:0-2715 GCA_046483205.1 Armatimonadota bacterium
AGCCCCATGGCATGATCTACCGGGGGCACGATGATGAGGGTGAAAAAGTGACTGCCACCTATGGTGCCGTCAGTGAGGAGGGTGGCACCAAGCACGTGGCCGTCGCCTACCTGCTGGACGCTATCGAAAATGATACCGAGCCGCTGGTAAGCGTCTATGAGGGCGCCCGGACGCTGGCGGTGTGTGATGCGATCTTCGAAAGCTCCCACACACGCGCCCCTGTGTCCGTTGAGCCGTTGTAGCATCATCCGGCACCGCTTTTGCAGCCTGTTGTACACCTGACAGTATGTTTGGGGCTTTAGCCGGCGGAGATTCGGCAGCTTCAGACACGATTTTGCTTTCGGACTTGCACCTGATCGCATATCCATATATTATATGGACAAACTGAGACGTTTTATTCCACGCAACAGGGCACCACGAGACAGCGGAGGTCACTGGCGCAGTCAGCTTTGTCTGGCTGTGCAATTATCTATCCAGATGGTTGTGGTGCCGATGTTGGCGGCGGGCGAGTTTTGTGGGAGCATCGCCGCCCTCGCTGTGTGCAGCTATCGGACTGCTTTCAGACTCCGACGTATGTGAGTCGCTGCTTTTGATGCTGTGAAATCTGCAAAACAAGTATGCCCCCATCGGCCGGGGCGTTTTCACAAAAAAGGCCGAAACCCCTAGATTAAAGCTGTATGAAAGGACGAAAGAGTATGGACTTTGCAGAACGGATGGACAGACTGGGAACTGAAACTGCTTTTGAAGTGCTCGCGAGGGCCAAGGAACTCGAGGCTGAAGGCCGCGACATGATTCACCTCGAAATCGGCGAGCCAGACTTTGACACACCTCAGCACATCATTGACGCCGCATGTGAGGCCCTCAATAGCGGCTGGACACATTACGGTCCGTCTGCAGGCGATCCAGAGCTCCGCGAGGTCGTCGCAGACTACATCAATCAGTCTAGGGGAACCAGCTACTCTGCAAGTAACACTGTCATCGTCCCGGGCGGTAAGCCCATCATTTACTGGGCCATCACCGCACTGGTGGACCACGGTGATGAAGTTATTTATCCGAACCCCGGCTTTCCAATTTATGAGTCGATGATCAACTTCTGTGGGGCCACCCCGGTCCCGGTGCCCCTGCGCGAGGAGAACGAATTCCGCCTGGACGCCAACGAGCTGACAGACCTGGTCACCGACAGGACCAGTATGATCATCATCAACTCGCCGCACAATCCGACCGGTGGCGTACTCACCACGGATGATCTGGAGGCGATCGGACAGGTCGCCATCGAAAATGACATCATGGTCATGTCGGACGAACCGTACGAAAAAATCCTGTACGAAGGCGAGCATCACAGTATCGCCGCAGTGGACGGGATGCAGGAGCGTACGATCATCCTGGACTGCATGTCCAAGCCGTTCGCGATGACGGGCTGGCGGCTGGGCTACGGTATTGGCCCGGTTGAGCTTGTTGACCAGATCGCCAAGCTGCAGACCAACTGCACGTCCTGTGTGGCCAGCTTCGTCCAGCGGGCAGGTATCGCCGCACTGCAGGGCCCCATGGACGACACAATGAAGATGGTCGAAATCTTCAAGAAGCGCCGTGACGTCATCATTGATGGTCTCAACGCCATCGACGGCATCTCATGCCTGAAGCCGCATGGTGCCTTCTACGCGTTCCCGAATATCACTGAAACCGGCTACGACTGCCGCGAGCTTGAGACAATGTGTCTTGAGCAGGCCAATGTCGCGGTCCTGGCCGGCACGGCATTTGGGAAGTACGGTGAGGGCTACATCAGGCTCTCGTACGCAAACTCCGTCGAAAAGATCGAAGCAGCACTGGCGCGCATCGACGAGATGCTCAACGGCTGATCGCGCCCGAACTGCTATCGAAGGTGAAACACGCGACGGCTGGCACAGAGCATCAAACATGCTTGTGTCAGCCGTTGTTGTCATAACTGGCAGATATTCAAATGACAATCCACGTACATACCTGATTACGGTCTGGATTGCCGCACCCGGAAAGGATGGATCCGATGTTTCTTGCCAATCGCATGAGCCGCCTTGGAACCGAAAAAGCCTTCGATGTTCTGGCGCGCGCACGCGCCCTCGAAGCTGCAGGCCGCGATATTATCCACCTGGAGATTGGAGAACCCGATTTTGACACTCCCCGCCACATTATCGAGGCGGCATGCACGGCATTGAACACCGGCCATACCCACTACTGCCCCGCGGCAGGTGACCCCGAATTCCGGGAGGTCGTTGCCGAGCACGTCACCCTCACCCGCGGTGTTGAATACAAAGCAAAAAACATCGTTGTCATGCCCGGTGGCAAGCCGGTTATCTTTCTGGGCATTCTCGCTCTTGTCAATGAGGGCGATGAGGTAATCTTCTCCAGCCCGGGGTATCCGATTTACGAATCGGTCACGAAGTTCGTTGGCGGTGTCCCTGTTCCGATCGTGCTGCGCGAAGAAAACGAATTTCGCCTCGACCCGGCTGATCTGGCAGATCTCGTCACCGATAAGACACGTCTCATTATCATTAACTCTCCACAAAATCCCACAGGTGGAGTTCTCACCCAGGAGGACCTGGAGGCCATCGGCGAAATGGCCATCGAAAACGATCTCATGGTGATGTCTGATGAAACCTATGAAACAGTCATTTACGAGGGCCAGCAGCACAGCATCGCCGCCGTCGAGGGCATGAAAGAGCGCACGCTGGTGATGGATTG
>JAWODS010000115.1:0-7993 GCA_046483205.1 Armatimonadota bacterium
CTCCCAGAGTGTGGAGTTGTCGGCTTCGAAGGCTGCGGTCTCGCCGAGGTAGTTATACCGGGCCAGGCAGGAGTAAAACGACATCATCACCAGCCCCTGCTGGCCCCCGAGGTTGACAATCCCGTTCGTGCCAAGTACCCGGTCGAATATGCGTTTCTGCATATTGTACGGATAATCCCAGCCAAGCGGCACGCCCGTTTCCGCCCTGATGCGGGCCTGCACAAGCGTGAAGAGTGCGAGAATGATGAAGTACGGGATCGCCAGCTTCAGGGCAAACTGGTTCACCCAGCACCAGGCAACGACGAACCCGCCGCCCGCAATCAGCCCCAGAATCGCCACGGCAGGGGTGATCGGATACGCGTCACCATCAGTGTGCCCCTTGACCATTTTCTGCCACAGATCGGCGATATGCCCGCGGGCGGCGTACAGCAAAAGCAGCCCGTAAGCGATGTATCCGCCGGTGCTCTGCTCCTGGTAGTACGGGAACTCATACTGCGTCTGCAACCCGAACATCCCGCCGACCAGTCCCACGACCTTGTAGATGAGGTAGATCGACCAGATCGAAAAAAGGATATCCTGTGGCACCAGGTACGCCGCCCCGATGGTCAATGGATTGATATAAAACCGCAGGGGCAGCAGGTGATGAAGCGGATCCTCGGTGAGAAATGGGGCCAGGTCAACTTTCGAGGGCACCGCCGGTATGCCCGGGTTGAAATATTTGGCGATTGAGCCGGCGTGAAAAAGAAATGCGAGGCCGAAGCCGATCCACATCAGCGGGTCGCGCAGGAGGCTTATGCCCTTGTAAGTCCTTGTGGCCACAAGCTGCCGGGGGAGCTCCAGCATGGGGTACGTCAGGTGTTCCCCTTCGTTCCAGTAACGCCGGACCAGGCTCACCATGCACAGGGTGATCAGGCCCAAAGCGAGCATGAATGCGCCCCACAGCAGCGCCGTGCCCATCCATGCGCCCCACATGACCGAGCCGTCCGCGCTGCCCTCGTACAGCGGGATGACTACCGCCGGGTCCTTCGGCAAAAGCCAGTCGGGGATGAAGTCAAGGATGCGCCTGAATTCGTTATCGGGCCCCGCATAATAGGGCAAAAGCGCCAGGTGCGGAAGCAGGGAGCGAACGCCCTGAAATACCATGATGGGGAGCGAGAGCGCCAGGAAGCCAAACACCAGCAGAAGCTGCCTGCGATCCTGTGCCAGTACCGGAATGAACCGCCGGAAAAACGCCGTCGCCAGCAGCATCAGGAGCAGCAAAAACCATGGAATCGCCGGAGGGACGCCCGAAATGCCGTAGGAAAGCCCGCCCATCAGATCGTACTGCATGATGAACAGGCTGACGGCGACGAGAAGCGCCAGGGCGATGATAAAGGCGGCGGCCCGCTGCCGGAAGCTCAGCGGCTCTTCCGACTGCTCCGGTTGAAAAAGCTGCTCTGCATCTCCACCTGCATTGTCAATCTCTTTTACCAATTGAAATCATGAACTCCACACCCGCCACAAACCGGTTCAAAACCCACTGCTGAGGCAAAAGCCCTCTCATCCGGAACCGGTGTCGCGAGCATTGCTGTTGATGGTGGTAGCATTGATCCGGCGCGTTTGTTGCGTCCGGACACACTCCGGAAAACAGGTCATGGGTATTTTCGCAACCGACGCCCCTGTGACCTTCGACTGACGTCTGTTCGCCGCACTCTGGAGGCAGGCGACGAGCTTTCGCACAGGTCTTTTACCGGCCTTTGACGTTGACGGAGAGGCTGTCATGCCAGACGGTGCCCACGCCGCTTGCGCCGAGCAGCACCCGGTAATTCGCTGCGCCCCGCGGGACCGGCGCCTGGATGCTGACCTCCTGCCAGTCGTGGGTTCCGGAGACACGTTTCCTGGCCCCCGTGATGTAGGCGCCATTCTCGTCAATAAAGCCGACAGTCACGCCACCCTCCACATCGTCCCCTTCAGTCTTGATCCAGCTCGTGAGAGTGATCGTATCTCCGGTCTGTACTCGCGTGAGCTTCGTCCCCGTCGGGTTGCGCCAGTTGGTCCAGTAGCCGTAGGACACATCGTAGGGGTCTTCGATTTTCAGTGAATACCCGGGCCCGTGGGTGACCTCGGTGTCCCGCTCCATCTTTACGAACGGCTCAAACGTCATGGGGACCCAGTAGCCGCAGGCGTCGAAATCCTCGTCCACCAGGCGTTTTTCACTTTCAGTGGTTTCCAGGGCAGGCCCGTCCCCCACCTCGATCTTCCGTGGCTGCGACCATTTGCCGGAAGCGCCGGTGCTCACATCCACCGCCCGGACGCGCCAGGAATATTCACCCGGCTCAAGCTGCTGTGGCACGTGTGCGACCGTGGCGGGAATGTCCGAAACTGTCACCGCCTCGGCAAAATCGCCGCCGGCAGAGATCTGGATATCGAAGCTGTGGGTGGCCGCGGCCGGATCGCTCCACCGCAGGACAGGATGCTGCGTGACGGGGCCGGTTGTGGTGGCTGCAGGGGCTTCAGGGGCGCCCTCTGTGGGCGATACAAGCGCATACACACCCACCCGCCAGGGGGCGACCGAGGCGTCGATCCTCGATGCGTCAGGCAGGTTCGTCTTCGTGTTATAGTCGATGGCCGTCAACCCGCCCGGCACGTCGCGGTTGATCATGGTAAGATTTTTGGGCGACGGGCTGTTGTTGAAGACCACGATCAGGCGCTCGTCATCGTGCGTCAGTACCGCGACATCCGCGCGGGTGTTTCCGTTCTCATCGGCCGCCAGGTCATCGCGCCGGTTGTAATTCAGGAAGAACGGCTCGAAATCAGCCGCCACCTGCGAGGCGCGTGAGACCGCGGAGAATAACCGGCCATCAACGAGCGTCGGTTCGACGAAGGTCAGGAAGGCTCCCGCATCCGTCAGACGCTGAAACAACGTGTTCTCCAGCGGATCAAGCGGATAATCGCCACCGTAGATGAGCTCGCCCGCGCAGTACGGCCGGCCATCAAGCACCTCGTGCATCCGCCGCCACGGCCCGCGACCGTAGCCGCAGCATACCCAGTCACACTCCTTGCCCAGATACCGCCAGTCGGTGCCGTGGCGGGTGCGGTTTCGCTCCGACTGGTAGGAGCTGTAGATTTCGAAGGTGCAGTCTGGATTCGCCTCTTTGACAGCCTCCCGGTATATCCGGCCCATCTGCGCGTTTTCCCAGCTCCGGAAGTCCGTCCACTCTTCGGCATATTCTTCCAGAACAACGTCGGGAGTAAGCTCCACATCCGCGCCGATTGCAGCGTGTTCGCGAAACAGGGCGATGTTTGCCTCCGAGAACCCGCTCGAGGTTGGTGCATTGATCACGGTCTCGAAGTCCCACTGCAGGATCTCGGGAAAGGCCTGTGCGTACCGTGCCATAACCTCCCCGATATACTCACGGAACGGTGACCCTTCCGGTATCACGTGGGCGACACTCACGCAGGATGTTTGCCTCCCGGCGGCGTTGACGGCGGCATGCTCAGGATGCTGCTGCAGGTACTCCTCCTGGTACGGGAAACGGTGCTGGACCCACGGCAGATACGGAGAGACCGCCATGCCGTTGTCCCACTTCAGGCGGTTTATCGGATCACTGGCGGGATAGTGTATTCTCGCATTTGTGTAGCCCGCCAGGCCCCATGTCCGTATCCACTGCGCCTTCTCAAGGCCGCTGTACTTCCCGGCTTTCCCTGTCATGTGGATTTCGATGGGCAGGCTTTCGGGCCTTGCGCCGCTCAAAGGTGGCAGAATCCGAAGCGGGATGACGGTTTCAGGCTCGGTCTCGCCGCTGTCGGTCTCGGCGTGGCAGCGGATTTCGTACGCGGTCTTTGCGGACGTGCTTCCGGAAACACAGAAGAACAGGGGAACTGGAATAATCTCGTGATTCGCCGCCCGGGCCGCTGTCACCACATCCGGCCCGAATGTGAGGTGATAGGTATGCGTCCCGTCAGCCGATCCGGAGGTCCGAGCCACGGCCTGTGGGGCGACCGTCTGGCGGCCCTCTTTCGGATCGATAATAAAGCAAAAGTCAGGAAGCGTGAGATTGACAGTCACGGTTTCGATGCTCGCCGGATCGGAGCTCGACAGCAGCAGCGTCACCGGCTGTGTTGTGTCCTCGACAAGTGACAATTCGCGGATCGGGTGCTGGGTGATTTCATCCGGCCCTGAAACGCTCATTCGAGACAGCTGGCTGCGGATCGCAAACTGCCTCTGCTGCAGGGAATGCCGAAAGACGGGGGACCGGTACATCGGCTCATCATTCGCCAGTTGATACTGCAGGGCTATCTCATCGGCCCCGGCACCATATCCGGAGACAAACTCCACGCCCTTTGTGTGTCCCCAGCCGGTCTCCTCACTGCCGCTGCGGAAGGAGCCATTCTTCACAAGATTGGTTGTCGAATCCACCGGGCGCAGCGTGATATCGTCGATCAGGTACGTTGCCCGGCGGCTCTTTTCCCACTTGACGATCCACAGCATGACCTTCACGGCATTCTCCGGGGCCGTCCAGTCGGCTGACACCGTCTGCCAGTGGTCGGCGGAATAGTCGATGCTGCCGAGTGGCGTGTATTTCTCGACGGCATCGCCGCCTTCGTCATAGGCGGTGATATACAAAAGCCGCTCACCGGCGTCGTCGGCGGCATCTTCAATTTTCAGATGAGCACTGAAGCGATAATCCCGGCCACCCTCAACGAAGATATTCTTCTGAGACGCGCTGTAGGTGCCCGGGCAGCGGTCCTCCGCAGAGCCGATGCGCAGGCAGCGGTTGTCGGGATCGGTGCTATAGGTGGTGCACAGAAGCTGTCCATCGCCAGTCACGCGGTCGGTGCCGACCAGCACCTGAGAGCCGCATTGGGCGTTGACAACAAGGCCGGTGCCGGGCGAGGGCTTTCGGACGGTCAGCCGGCCGAGCGTCGGGTCCGCCTGCTGCAGTTGCACCTCCTGCATCGGCGAAACTGATTCCACGAAGCGCAGTGTTCCAAACCGCTCCGGGCTGTGGAAGCCCCTTGAGCCCACCGGCGACCATGAACTCGACTCATCGGCAGCCTGCTGGGCCCTGCAGATGTTCAGATACCATTCATCACCGGCGGCTACACCGTCGCCTGCAAAATCCTCCAGCGGCAGGGCCAGCTCCACCGTCCACTCTGTATCGCCGATATTCCCTTCGGCTGCGATGTCGGCATTGATTGCCTCGGGCTGGTCCATTCCGACGGAGTCGTAGATGGTGCCCAGGGCGTTGACGACGATGTGATAATACCCGGAGCGGCTTTCTCCCGGTGCGATGAACAGCTCGATGGCGTCATCGGCCCACACGTCGGCATCGCGGGTCTTTTTCGTCGCCTGGAAGCGGTCGAGCTGGTTCAGCACCGGATCCAAAATCGTTTCATGGCACCACACCCCGACGTAGAGCATCTCAGCGTCCCGGCACAGATACGCCTTCGTCTGCTCTTTCGCAACTGCATTGCTGCTGACGAGCGTGAAGTTTCCAGCCTCGATGCAGTTTTGGTAGCATGCGTCATCCAGCTTCCCGTCAATAACCGGGGGCGTCCCTGTCTGACCGACGGAGAGCAGAGGGAGGTCGGTGGCGATGCCCTGCGCAGTCGCCACGGTGCCAAAACAGATAAGAAAGCTGACCGTGAACAAAAAGCTGATACCGGTTGATGAACGCACAGAATGACCTCCCTGACAGATGCAGCGCCGCAGTGCAGTGGGTGTGAAGGAGCTGACAGGCTCCCATATTCAGCAGCATCAGCCCGCGAGTTGCCTTTCTCCCGCATGTATCCCATTCCCTCCATCACAACAAACCTTTGCCGGACAAACGCCATCAGCAGGCGAAGCGATTTCCGGCGGTCGGGCAAATTTTTTTGGCGATTGATGAATAGAGGAAGGAATATGGGTATAATGCTACAAATAAGAAAGGTATCTACTTACCATTTCGCCAAAATCTCTCAGAGCCTGCTCTGTGGATCTGTTCCTATCGCCATATTTGATGATCGCATTGCGGGACAGAACAAAATGCTGTATAACGGGGTAGAACGCTCTGGGAGACAGGTCGCTTCAAGCGACAGAAAGGGATGATGAGGATGTTGAATCGCAGGGGATTTACGTTGATTGAGCTTCTGGTCGTCATCGCGATCATTGCGATCTTGGCGGCCATTCTCTTCCCGGTCTTTGCACGGGCGAGAGAAAAGGCCCGGCAGACAAACTGTCTGTCCAATCTCAAGCAGCTCGGACTGGCGTTGAAGATGTACGCCCAGGATTATGATGAAAGGCACGTGCGATACATGCGCGTGGAAGATCCGGGCTACGATGACGGGCTGAACGTCGGTGGGCACACGGCGCACTCATCACTGCTGCCGTATGTCAAGAATGTGCAGATCTTCCGCTGCCCAAGCCAGGAGCCGGTGGGCGTTCTTGACTGGAACAACTGGGGATACGACATCAAAACCTACACCACCTACGGCTTCAACTGGTATTACTACCTCGCCGACCCGTACATGACTGAGCGTTTTAACGGAGACGATCCCTCCCGCGTTGCAGCCATGACCGAATGGGATGCGAGTTATCACACGGTGTACTGGCCGTGGATCCATAACGACGGCCTCTTCCTGCACAACGACGGCCAGAACGTCGTGTTCGGTGATGGGCACGCGAAGTGGCTTGGCAAGCGCGTGCTGATTGACGACTTCAATTCATACGGCTTCTGGGTTCAGTAAAACCGCCATTACGTTGAACATCAGCCCCGCCATCTGCTGACGGTGGGGCTTTTTTCTTTGCCTGTGAGAGTGATTAACGGCTCTCGATGGCCGCCGCCCGGACCGGACAGCGTCATTGAAACTCCACGACGGCGCGGTCCCCGGCGGGGACGGTGAAGGTGGCGCCGTTTTCGCTCACAGGAAGCTCACCGTCGTTGCCGCTGGCGGCGCTCCAGGCGAATGAGCGGTCCGCATTCTCTCTGGCAACGGTTATCTCCACGTTTTCCGTGGAGTTGTTGAAGAAGAAGCCGGTGACATGGTCTTGCTCTCCGCCGCGCCAGGCTGCGTACTCGATTTCCTCAGGCTGCATTGCAAGCAGGCTGTCGTCATGGGTGCCGGTGGTCAGAAGCTCTTCGTATTCGGCCAGAAGGGCGGCCGCCTTGCGCACCGGGCCGTTGAACTGGCTGTCGAAGGCCCAGATGCCCACCAGTGAGAAGCCGACGGCGTCCCAGTCGATGACTGTCTGCAGAAGCTGGTTGGTCAGCCAGTGTCTCTGTGCCCAGGCGATGGCCATCGACTTCATGGCATACCCGCTGACGGTTACGTTCATGACCACGGGAAGCTCCTGTCCGCCCTCGCGTGTCGCCTTCCGGTAGCTTTCGGCCACGCCGGCATCATTTTTCGCCCAGTGCACGCCCATCACCGTGTCCACGACCTGAGGCGCCATGGTCCATTCGACGCCGTAGGCCTGCCGCGTGTAGTCGTTGGGGAGGCCGGAGTAGATTCGGAAATCAGCGTCCGGGTTGGCCCGCTGCGCCGCCTCCTTCGTCAGCCCCCACAGCTGCGTATGCTGCCAGCACTTGAAGTCAACCCATTTCTCGTACAGCTCATCACCCTCGACGATGGCCTCTATGGTGGGGACCTGCTCGAGGTCTGCATAAACGGCGAATGCTCTCAGGCAGCGGTCATCCATACACACGTGCCGGTGGCCCTTGGGATTTTCGGAGATGTCGCGGGCCCGGACCTTCGGAGCCGCCCGGATTTCGAAGTCCCACCATACGCCGTCGAGATCATTGACCTCCACCGCCTGGCTTACACCGTCAAGCAGCCGTCCCAGCCAGGGGTTCTCGAAGCCGCCCCCGACACCTGATCCGTTCTCGTCATATTTGTCATCATTCAGCGCGTGCGTCAGGCAGACCCGGTAATCGGTGGTCTTATTCCCCGCCCACGTGCTGGCCCAGTATTCCGGATGCGCCTTGCAGTACGCCTTCGCCTGTCTGCCGTACAAAAAGTACATGTATGACCT
>JAWODS010000141.1:0-2769 GCA_046483205.1 Armatimonadota bacterium
CTCGACATCGAGGTGATTGACTGGGGCCTCGACGTGAACCTGAAAGGCGCAGTGTATTTCTGCCACGCGGTACTGGGGCAGATGATCCGCCAGCAGAGTGGCGTGGTGATAAACATGGGGTCCGTGGATGGTGTCACCGGAAGTATGTCGCTGGACTATGGAGCCGCCAAGACCGGGATGATCGGCCTTACGAAGTCCCTGGCTCTTTACGGCGCATCCCACGGGATCAGGGCCTGCTGTGTTTCACCCGGGCCCGTGCTGACACGTCCGGAAATGGCGAAGATGACGACCCGCCTCGGAAGAGCCGCCGAACCCGAGGAGATTACCGATCTGATCCTGTACCTGTGTTCTGATAAAGCGGCGTTTATCACAGGATCCAATCATGTTATTGACGGCGGACGCAGTGTAGGGGGGCCAGATGGATGAACAGGACGTGGCGAATCGGCATCGTCAAAGACACCTCGAAACCCATGCTGGGCCTCCATGGGCTTCATACAGCCTTCCGCGGGCTGCCCGATGTGGAGGTCGTCGCGCATGTGGATGCCAATACCGAAGATATTGAGCAGAAGATGGCCGTCACCGGCGCCAGGCACCACTACAGGACTCTGCAAGAGATGCTGGACAGCGAGGCCCCCGACATCGTGGTCCTGTGCTCGCGGCACCCGTACGATCATCTGCAGCAAATCGCGGCTGCCGCCGAAGCCGGTTGTCACATCTACTGTGAGAAGCCGCTCACCGTGAATCTGCGGGAGGCCGATCGCATTGTCGAAATCGTCCAGAAAAAACAAATCCGGCTCTGCATGGCCCATCCTGGAAGATACGCCCTGGAATTTCGCACCATGAAGTCACTGCTGCAGGCGGGCGAGATCGGGCGCCCGGTGATTGCCTATGGCAGGGGAAAGTGTGACCACCGCGGCGGCGGTGAGGATCTCATCGTGCTCGGGACGCATATCCTGGACCTGCAGACATTCTTTTTTGGCGCGCCGAAATACGTCTATGCGGATGTCACCGACGACGGCAAGCCGGTCGTCGAAACCGACAGAATCGACACCGTGGAGCCTATAGGCCCCGCGGCGGGGAAGGAAATCTTCGCCCATTTTCGTTTTCCCGACAACGTGCGCGGAATTTTCCAGAGCAGACGCGATCTTTGTGACCGCGCAGGCGCAAAGACCTGCTTCGGCATCACTGTCGTTGGAACCGAGGGCGCCCTGTCGATGCGTTTCGGCGACAGTACGACGGAGAAACTCCGTATCACTACACAGCCCGGTCCGCTTGAATATGGCGCCTGTTTCGAAGACGTGCCCCTGACCGAAGACCGGGTTATCCCCGACGCCGAGCCGCTGGATTACTCTCTGTGCGGCCAGAAGGATATCCCGACAGCGAGATACTTCCTGGAGGCGAACCGCTTCGCTGCGTGGGATCTCATCCGCGCTATCCAGGAGGACCGCCAGCCTGTCTCCAACGCCTACAACGCTCGCCTTGCACTGGAGATGATCTACGGTATCTACCGGGCGCATCTATCCGGAGGAAAGGTCAGTTTCCCGCTCGGAAACAGAGAGCATCCTCTGGGCGAGAACTACAACGAGGCCCTGTGAGAAAAGATACAGGACCCACTAATCCCCTCCCCCGTGAATCTTCAAAGGGTTGAAGGCCGGATGACTTCGCCGCCATAGTTGGCGACTTCTTTGCTTTTCACTCATGAATTATTCGAGCTAAGTTTTCACTCTTCCAGCACACGATGCTCTCATGAACACGGCTGGCACCAACGAAAGGTGTGTGTCTAAGTTGTCTGTCTCGTAAGTTCGGTGACGTATTTTGTGTTGTATCAAGCGGCGGGTCGTTGGGGCTGTGCTGCTGAGGATTGATCGAGCCTGGCTAATACACCTTCAAGATCCTTTTTGGTGAATTCCCATTTGAATGGTTCCGCAATGGCCTCGTAATGCTTCTGAAAATCGAGCAGTGTATTCTGAAGGCTCTCTATAAATCTGGCCGAAAAAGGAGTGTTCTGACCTCCCAATTGTGTGATTCTGGCCTGTATGATGATGGCAGGAGTTAATTCAGGCTGCCGCGGCTGATGGCCTCAATTTCGGACCTAGAAATCCGGCCGAAAAGTGCTCATTTTTCGGAACTTTTCGCTTTGCGGGGAGTCTTGAGAGGTAGGTATTGACAAGAGCTCAGCCGATAGGGAGCTGGTGGTATGCTGGGTCGGCGTGATGACCAGCAGAATCTGTTTTCGGCGGATAACCAGTACCTGAAGTTTGTCGGCGAAGACAGTTTCTACGGTTTTTTGGCCCGGTATGGTCGGAAGCTGTTTTCCGACGAGGATTTTGCGGCGATCTATTGCGAGGATTTCGGGCGGCCGTCGGTGCCGCCGAGCACCCTGGCCATTGCGCTTCTTTTGCAGGCGTACGATAAGGTTTCGGATGCGGAGGCCACCGAGCGGGCGGCATATGATATGCGCTGGAAAGTGGCCCTGGGGGTGGGGATGGAAGAGCGGCCGTTCGTCAAAAGCACCCTGCAGCTTTTCCGCTCGCAGCTTCTGATCCATGACCAGGCGCGCACAATCTTCGAACGCAGCCTGCAGTTTGCGCGCGAGACGGGCTATTTGAAGGGTCAAAAGGCCCGGGTGGCGGTCGACAGCACCCATATCTTCGGCAGAGGAGCGGTGGAAGACACCTACAATCTGATCGCCCATGGCATCAAAAAAGTCTGTCAGGCGTTGGCTCATGCGGAGGACGCTGCCCCCGATGAGTGGGCGGATGCCCATGA
>JAWODS010000260.1:0-11815 GCA_046483205.1 Armatimonadota bacterium
TCATGGCGGTTCCCGCCCACGATCAGCGCGACTTCGAGTTCGCCCGAAAATACGATATTCCCGTCCGCGTTGTCATCCAGCCGGAAGACGAGACATTAAATGGCGAGACCATGGAGGAGGCCTCCGAGGGCGAGGGCGTCATGGCCAACAGCGCCGAGTTCAACGGCATGCCATCCACCCAGGCGATCGAGGCCATCGCCGACGCCATGGAGGAGAAGGGCTTTGGGCAGCGAGACGTCAATTACAGCCTCCTGGACTGGCTGATCTCCCGCCAGCGCTACTGGGGTGCGCCGATTCCCATGATCTACTGCGACGATTGCGGGGCTGTGCCCGTGCCCGAAGAGGATTTGCCGGTCATGCTGCCGACGGACGCGAAGTTCAGGCCCACCGGTGAATCGCCCCTTGAGCTCAACGAGGACTTCGTCAACACCACCTGCCCGAAATGCGGCAAACCCGCGAAGCGCGAAACCGATACGATGACCACCTATGTGTGCTCATCGTGGTATTACCTGCGGTACATCAACCCCGATGAGGACACGCAGCCGTTTGACAAAGAGGATGTTGATTACTGGCTGCCGGTTGACCAGTATATCGGCGGCATCGAGCACGCGGTGCGGCATCTGCTGTACGCGCGGTTTGTCACCAAGGTGCTGCACGACCTGGGGCATCTGGACTTCGTTGAGCCGTTCTCGGAGCTGTTTACCCAGGGCATGATCTGCAACCGCACCGAGGACGGCACGCTCGTGAAAATGAGCAAGTCGAAGGGCAACGCCGTGTCGGCCGACGAGATCATCCAGAAGTATGGCGCCGACACCGCCCGGACCTTCGTGCTGTTCGTCGGACCGCCCGACCAGGACGCGGAATGGAGCGACGAGGGTGTCGCCGGTGTCCACCGGTTCCTTAAGCGGGTCTGGCGGCTGACCGCGCAGAACCTGGAGATTTATGACACCGACTGGCAAAGCCATATCGAAGCCGAGCTCACGGACGAGCAGCGCGCCATCCGTCGCAGGACCCACCAGACCATCCAGAAGGTCACCGATGACTGTGAAGACATGAAGTTTAACACTGCCGTCAGCGCCATCATGGAACTGACGAATGATCTGTCGTCGTTCGCTGATGAGATGGATACAGAATCTGCCGAAGACTGCGCAGTTTTCTCCGAGGCGGTCACCCGGCTGGTGATGCTGCTTTCACCCTTCGCCCCCCACCTGACCGACGAGTTGTGGGAGAGGCTGGGCAACAGCGGCAGCCTCTACCGGCACCCCTGGCCAAAAGCAGACAGCGAAGTCGCGGCCGCCGAAAACGTAACTATTGTCGTGCAGGTCAACGGAAAGCTGCGTGACAGGATCGAGGTCCCCGTCGGCACCGACATGGATGAGGTCGCCGCACGGGCGATGGACAGCGAAGATGTGCTTCGACACACCGAGGGCAAGGAGATCCGGAAGATCGTCAAGGTGCCGGACCGCCTGATCAATATCGTGGCAAACTAACCGCAACGGGCGTGCTGTGGCGGAGAGCGGACAGACTGCTACAGGGTGACACTTCGTGGAACTGACGAGAGTGCAGAAGATCATTCTCGCAGCGGGCCTGCTTCTGGTTCTGGGCGGTGTTTTTGTATTGAGCCTCCGCTCCTCAGCTCATACCGACGCCGGTATCGAACTGGTGGCCGAAGAGCCTCCGGAGCCGGAAGCGAGAACAATACTGGTCCAGGTGGCGGGTGAGGTCAACAAACCCGGCGTGTACCGTCTCCGCGAACAAAGCCGCGTGATGGATGCGATCGCCGCCGCCGGAGGCCTCACAGAAAATGCGGACATCGAAAGCCTGAACCTCGTCGCCAGGGTCACCGACGGACAGAAGCTGACCATCGAGGCAAAGCCCCCGGATATCGCGTCCCGGGAGGTAGGCCGACAGGATGCAACACCACACAATCCCGGCACCAAAGCCGCAGCGCCGGATTCATTGCCTCCACCCTCGTCTGCAGAACACCCGCGCCGCATGGCTGTTGAGAAGATCAACATCAACACCGCCGAGCCCCGTGAGCTTGCACGACTTCCGGGTATTGGAGAGAAGCTCGCACAGCGGATCGTCTATCACCGCCATCAAAACGGGCCCTTCCGCCGTATCGAGGATTTGACGCAGGTCGAGGGAATCGGTGACGAAACGCTCATGAAGATTCGGCCGTACCTCACCCGGTAGCCTATGCCATCCACAGACACCACCGACGACGCGGTGACGCCACAGGCGAGCGGATTTCTCACTACCATCCGCTCGCGCCCGCTGGTACTTATCGCCCTCAGCCTCGCCGGGGGTATTATCTGGGCGGACTGGACTGCGCCACCTCCCCTGATCGTTACCCTCATCGCCGTATCCGCCGCCGCTGTCATGGTCGCCTCCATCGCGTTTCGGTCCCGGGCGACGATGGTCCTCATCTGCCTGACCGCCGCTTTGACCGGAGGTGCCCTGCACGCCCACAGGATTTACCAGGGTCCCGCAGATCCCGCAACGCTGCATCACGCACACGTTGATCGCATGTCGGGCTACGTCGAAAGGCTTGTCTATCGGAAGCACTTCGGGCAGAAGGTGCAGCTGTCTGCCACAGCAGCCTCGTACGACGGTCATGTGGTGCATCTTGCAGGAAAGACGGTGATACGCCTTCCACCGGAGCCGGCCGTCAATCCCGGCGATGAGCTGGTGCTGGAGGATGTTATGGTATGGCGGCCCGCCTCGGTCACCAGCCCCGGGCAGTTTGACAGCAGGCGGCACCTGGCACGGCAGGGCATTCATTCACTCGGACGGGCAGAAACAATCCACGCCATCGGCAGGCATCCGTCACTTGCCGTACCCCTGGGTGCACTGGTGGCACAGGTGCGGGAGCACGTCGTGTCCGTCCTGACCACGGCCATGCCCGGGCCGGATTCAGACTTCTATGGCAACCTGCTGGCCGGCATGGTCTTTGGGATGTACAACGTCGAGCTTCCGGAAGACACTGTAGAGGCCTTTCGCCGCAGCGGCACGGTGCATCTCATGGTCGTCTCAGGTGCGCATGTCAGCCTGGTGCTGGCGGCCATCGCCTTTGTGGCATTCGGCTTCCGGGTGCGCCCGCCGATGTGGATCATTCTCGTCGTCCTGCCGCCGCTGGTCATGTATGCAATGATCGCCGGTCTGCGTGCCTCGGTGGTGCGAAGTCTTGCGATGTCGGCGCTGGTTGTCCTGGCCGCTGTCAGCGGGCGGCGGTATGATGTGTGGACGGGCCTGGGCGTGGCGGCGATAGTCCTGTGCCTGGTGGACACCTCGGCGCCCTTTTCAGTGGGTGTGCAAATGACGTTCGCGGCAGTCATCGGTGTTGTGGCCTTCATTCGCACACGGAGGCGTGACGATCAACCGGTATCCCGCCTGAAGCGCAATGCTGATATGCTTGTGAGAGGATCGCTGGGGGCCTGGCTGGCGGTGACCCCGCTGGTGGCATATCATTTCGACCTGCTTGTGCTGCTCGGTGCAGGGGCGAATGTTCTGGCGATTCCCCTCCGTACGTTTCTTTTGTATCTGGGATTTACCGCTGTGCTGCTTGGAAGCATCTGGACACCGATTGCCGTCATCCCCGCTGCCATCGGGCGAGCCGTGCTGTATCTCACGCTGGAGGTGGTGCGGTTTTTCGCTCACCTGCCGTACGCAGCCATTGACAACTTCCACCTGCCGGTCACCGCCTGTATCGCGTGGTATGGTGCGGTGATTGTGCTGTGGTATCTCATGAAGCCCTCCCCTGCGCCGGAGAGCCAGGCCTCCATCACCGGCGCGACATGGGCGTGGACGTCGGCGTTTGCGGTATCAGCCCTCGTCTTCTTTATCGTCGTTTTGCAACCGGCGGACTCTCCGAACCTGCGGATGAGCTTTCTGACTGTGGGACAGGGGCAGTGCGCTCTCATCACTGATGATGCGGGCAGCAGTGTGATGATCGATGCGGGCACCGGTCTCTCCAGCCCGAGCCAGTACCGGCATGTGGGCAGACGCATCATCCTGCCGTACCTGGCAGCTCGCGGCATCCGGCAGCTTGACGCGCTGATTATGACCCACGGTGACCGGGACCACTGCAGCGGCATTCCGGCGATTATCCGGAAGATCGATGTGACCCATCTGCTGACCAACGGCCTGCCGGTTGATCCACCGACTCCCGCCGGGCGGGCGCTGTGGGCGGCACAGGAGTGCGGCGTGGATTGCAGGTCTCTGCGCGCGGGAGCAACACTGACGATGGCCGGAGGTGCAAAGCTGGAAATACTCCACCCCGGCAAGTCGCCGGTGCAGACCGGTGATATGGACAATAACAATTCCATCGTCGCGCGGCTGACGTACGGGGATGTGAGTATCCTGTTTGCGGGGGATATCCAGTCCGATGCGGAGGAAGAGTTGATTGCACGGGCCAGAAGACTGGGGATGCCGCTTCAGAGCACCGTGCTCGTCCTGCCGCATCACGGCCGGAAGACGAGCACCACCGATGACCTGCTCGATGCGGTGCGTCCGCAGCTTGCAGTCGTCAGTGGCGCGTCACCACGATATACCCCGGCGCATCCGGAGGTGCTTCAGCGCCTCAATGAGCGGGGTATTCCGCTGATCTCCACGGATGTGATCGGGACGATTGAGATCATTACCGACGGTTCGCGGCTGTGGATTTCGGACTATCGGTACTACTGTTCACCAGAATATGCGTCTGGACGTGTTAAAGCTGACATCCGGCAGCTTTGGGCACGGGTGGCGGACGGGGAATTTGGCGGCCCGGGGATCCCGCCGACCCTGGCTGCAGCTATTTCATGGTCAACCAACTGTCTGAATAAGGATAGAGCCTGTTCAGACGCGGTCCGCCGGGCAGGCGTTTGACACACGGCAGCAGGAGGTTGTTTTTCACGCTCCAGAAGAAACCCGTACCATCCGTGCGGGCCTGCTTCCACAGATTAAAGCCAAAGAAATGCCGATCCCCCGGGCGCAGCATGACACCCCCGCCGGTTCAATAATATTCCCGTATCTGCTCGATAGATGGAACAATGCAGGGTGGTGTCACGTTCTAACGACAAATGCGGCACCTCAATCAAGCGAATTCATGAGCTGTTGCGTCGATTACCCCATCAACCAAACACGGGCGGACTGGTTTCTTTATGAGACCAAACAGGTTTCTTTGCAATGGCTCGGTCTCAAACTGCGCCTGTGGATATGTCGGAAAGGATATCCCAATGAGTAAAATCTGGGCCCCACTTGTTATGCTGGCGCTAATCGTCACCGCCATACCTGCGGTTGCACAGGACGACGCACAGGCGACTGCGGCATTGGACATGATCGAGCAATTCGGTGACGCGACGACGAAGATGATGAAAGAAGAAAACACAGACTTCGCCTTCGCAGATGCGCTGTTATTGCCCGAGGATCGTGAAGCACAGATTCGTATCCAGTCAGCGATGTTTTTGCTGCAGACGATTCTTGCGGTCGCACCGACTCCGGAGAACGTCACTGAGATGACCGATGACACTGCCGTGGTGACAATGACCCCCGAACCGGTGCCATTTGTGCTGCGGAATGTAAACGGTCAATGGAGAATAGACCTTGAAGCCACCGTTGACAACCTCCCCGAAAACGCCCGAGCGGTTGTAGAACCGACTGAAGAGGCGATGCAACAGGAGAAGGAGAGAGCGACTGCCGGCGCCTGTTACAACAATCTCAGACAGCTGGGCAGAGCCGCGCTGATTTACGCCCAGGAGCATGACGGGACATTGCCGGATGCCGACAGTTGGATGGACCAACTCGAGGAATATGTCAACGACGATTCTGTGCTGCAATGCCCCGCTGCCCAGGACGTAAAGTACGGGTACGCAATGAATGAGCGTCTTGATGGTGTAAATGTCGAAGACATCAATAACCTCGCACACACGGTGCTGTTCTTCGCATCGACGCTGGATACCCGTAACGCAGCAGGGAACAAAGAGACAATTCCCGCCCCGGCACGCCATTCAATGGGCAACGGCTTCGCATTCGCTGACGGTCACGCCGAGCTTCGGGAGGATGTACCGAACTTCGACCCCGACGCGAATGCCGCGACGCAGGAAGGTACCCCGGAAAATCAGCCAGCCCCGCCGACACCAGCCCAGTAAGGGTTGGAGACAATTGAGCACGTGGTCACACTGCCCCCGGGTCACACAACCCGGGGGCAGTGGCAGACCGCCCAGGGTGATCGAGCAAACCCGGGCTTCAAGGGTGGCTGATGGTGACGGATACGATCAGCCACCCGGCGTCTTTGTGAGATACAAACCCTCGCCCCAACACCAGATTTATTTGCTCCGACGAGCAACAGTGGCTCATAAAACCCTTTTATACAAAAGGCAACACTGTCTCAGAAAAACTTTGCACCCGCAGAAATGCGAATAAATGACCCCCTCTCCGTTGTTTTACACCTTCTATTCCGTGGTTCGGCCCGAGGCGAACGCTTTCGGACACGTAAGCGAACAATCATCCATCACACTGAATTTTTATGAGGCACTATTACTGCCGAACATCAACTTTGACACGTCCATTCGAATGCTTTAATGAACAGTGTTGGAGCTACCCGGAGCCTTACGGCCGGGAGGAGGCGTCAACGGCGGCGACGACGGATTCAATGAACTGCTCCGGCCCCGGCCAGCGGGAGGTTGATACATCAATCCGGCTGGAAAGAGCCTGTGATATGCGCTGCGCGAGCCGGCCACGTGTCTGCGGGTCGAGGCCCTCGCGGCGGTCCATGAACCGCCGAGCCGCGCGAATATCCTCATCGGTCAGCATGGAAATCTTCGGCAGAAGCGACCGGTCGAGAGCCGACAGCTCACTATGGACCCCCGCCGGTGGGGGCTGTGGAGCCGCGGTGGTGCGCTCTTTGACGACGATGGTGCCCGCCGCGTAATCGCCCAGGCGCCTGGAATACCTCGAAAACCAGACCGAGATGATCCCGACGAAGTACGAGCCGGGGAGGAAATCGGCGATGCGGACGAGGTTGCGGATGACGCTGTCTGCCAGTGATATGGGTCTGCCGTCGTCGCGTATCACCCGCAGCCCGGTCGCCCTTTTTCCCGGGCTCTGCCCCTCCATCTGCATCTCGCAGATGATATAGTAAAGCACATACGCCAGCAGCCCACTGATGCCGATGATGACCGCGGGAATGAGGCGAAGAAGGGAAGTCCCGGCGAAAAACGTAAATAGCAGCCAGGCGGCCAGCACCAGCACGGCCATTCCCACGGTCACGATAAGCGTATCGAGCAGGCAGGCGACAAAGCGCGAGCCGAGGCCTGCAAGCTCGTATTCGATCTCTATCTGTTCCGGTGTACGGATTGTAATGACATCGCGACGCATAATGGCGGCCTGAGTAATGCGGAGTTTTATGGACAGGCACAAAGAGAAATGGGAGCGCCTGGAGACCCTGCTGGACCGCTGCAACAAAAGCGGCGTCAGATCTCTGGACGCCGGGCAGCTTAGAGAGCTGGGCTCACTGTACCGGCAGGCGGCCTCACATCTGGCCGTCGCCCGCACGCGCGGCTACGATCCTGACCTCATCGAGTACCTCAACACCCTCATGGGCCGGGCCCACGGGGTTGTCCATGCCCGCCGACGGCGGCGGTTTGTGCCTGTTGGATATTTCTTCGGCGTCTCCGTTCCCCGAACCTTCAAACGCTGCTGGCCGTATTTCGCGGTCACTGCCGGCCTGACAATTATCATCACCGTCGCGGGCATGTGGGCGACGGCCGGAAACCCCGGGTGGGCGGAGATATTCACGACTCCCATTTTCCGGCGGCATGTCGAGCAGTTTCTGCAGCAGCAGTCGGCCCCGGGTGAGTATTTTCAGGAAACCGCAGAAGCCGTTGGCGGCCCCGCACTGTCCGGGCTTTTGATGACCCACAATATCAAGGTCGCCCTCATCTGCTTCGCCCTGGGTATCACCGCCGGTCTGGGGACGCTGTACGTGCTGGTTCGCAACGCCCTGCTTCTCGGCGGCGTACTGGGACTGGGGCTGTACAGCGGAGAGCTTTTGACCATGGGCGCTGTCATCGTGCCCCACGGTGTCATTGAGATATCCGCGATACTCCTGGCGGCCGCGGCGGGCCTGCGCATGGGCTACGGCATCGTCAATCCCGGCGATCTGCTGCGTAAAGACGCCCTGGTATTGGCCGCGCATGACGCCGTCCGGCTGGTGATGGCCACCGTGCCGATTTTCATCACCGCCGGTCTAATCGAGGGCCTCATCAGCCCACTGTCGGAGGGCACGGTCGGCACAATTGCGGCCCGCTACGCCGTCGGGATTATCACCGGTGCGGCGCTGTACACGTATCTTCTGGCCGGTGATTACATATTCGCCCGCTTCTACCCCTCAGATTTCGACACCGACGAACTCGACGGGGCGTAATCCGAAAGCGGCTTTCAAGCCACATCGCCCGGCACTTTCTGCCCCGATCCCCATATCCTACAGTGCGTGCTTCTGCTTGATCTGCAGGTAGCGGTTGACTGTGCGGATGGTGAGCTCTTCCGGTGGGGCGTCCAGCACCAGCACCCCACTGCGTGACACCGTTGTGAGGGCCTCCTGGCGGCTTTCGATGGCATGCAGCGCAACGGCCTTTTCATAGGTATCAAAAGCTTCCGTTGGATACTGCCCCGAGGCCGCCTGCAGGTCCGGGTCCTGGACGGCAACCAGCAGCGGCAGGTGACGCGGATACAGCGAGGCCATGCCCGAAAGCAGGCGCTCGGAGGCGTCGCGGTCGATGAGATCGGTAAAACACACCACCAGTGACCTGCGGCGGGAGCGGCTGAACAGGGTGTTAAAGGCCAGCCAGTAATCCGGCTCGTGCAGGGATGCAGGGAGGGCATACAGGGCGTCGCTGATGCGCCCAATTTGCGCCCGGCCCTTGCGCGGCGGCAAAAAGGCGTGGACCTGTTCGGAGAAGGTCAGCAGGCCGATCTGGTCGTCCCACTGTGTCGCCACGTATGACAGCATCAGTGCGGCGTTGATGGCGTGGTCGAGCTTGGACATGGCCCCTGCGCTGGCCGCCATCATCCGGCCGCTGTCGATCATGATCAAAAGCCCCTGGCTGCGTTCCGCCTGGTACTGGCGCGTGATGGGCCGGTGCCGCCGGGCGGTGGCCTTCCAGTCGATATGCCGGAACTCATCATCCGGGACGTAATCCCGAAGGCTCTCAAATTCCGTGCCTGCCCCTCGGTGGCGGATGGTGTGAAATCCCGCCGCCTGCAGCGCATCGGCCCGCGCGAGCTCCTCGTAGCGCGCAATCTCCGTTACATCCGGATAAACCGCGACTGTCGCCGATGCGGCCACCGTATATTGGCACCACGTCAGGCCCAAAAGCGACAGTGCGCGGATGTGGATGTCGCCGAATGAGTAATCCCCCCGCGCGGCCGGGGTGGTTTCGTAGCTGATCCGTGCCGACCGCCCCGCCTGAAGTCTGAGGGAGTGCTGGCGCCTGTCGGTGTCAAACTCGGCCGGGGGATCGTCTTTGATGGTCAGACGCAGGGAGGTGCGGGAGTGATTTGTGACCTCGATGGTGACCGTATTGGCCGCGCCCACCGATAGCTTCTCCGCCACCTCACGTTTTGCCTCGATGTGGGTCAAATAGCGCGACAGCAGGTGATCGGCGACCAGGAGAACCAGCACGGCGGGGATGCTGATGGCGGCCCAGGGCTGCAGGGATGGGTTCCACATACTGGAACCCAAAAGCAGAGCCGGCAAAAGCAGCACAACCAGGCCGAGCCAGGTAATCACGTGGCGCCCTCCGTACGGGGGACCGGAATGCCGCTGATGATTTGCGTGATGATGTCGTCGGGCTGCAGGCCGTCAATTTCCGCCTCAGGCCGCAGCAGGAGCCGGTGGCGTAGCGCGGGCCGGGCGATATCCTGCACATCGTCGGGAATCACAAAATCGCGCCCCCGCATGGCGGCAATCGTTTTTGAGACCCTCAAAAGCTGTGCCGAGGCACGGGGGCTGCAGCCGAGCACCAGGGAGCCGTGTGTGCGGGAGGTGCGGGTGATGGCGGCGATATATTCCAACATGTCGTTGGTGACCCGCACGTCGAGGATCTCCGCCCGGCACTGCCGGAGCTGGCCCGGTTCAATCACGGTCTTCAGCCCTGCCCCCCGCAGGTCGCTGTCGTCAAAGCCCCCGGCATGGAGCCGCAGCATCTCAATTTCCTCGGCCTCGGCGGGATAATCGATGATAATTTTGAGGGTGAAGCGGTCAAGCTGGGCCTCCGGCAGCGGATAGGTCCCCTCGTATTCAATCGGGTTCTGTGTCGCAAAAAGCGTGAAGTCATCAGCCAGTTCGTGGGTGCTGCCCTCGATGGTCACCTGCCGCTCCTGCATCGCTTCCAGCAGCGCGGATTGTGTCTTCGCCGGCGCACGGTTGATCTCATCGGCCAGCAGAAAATCGGTGAACACCGGCCCCTTCCGCAGGTTAAAGGTGGTGCTCTGCATGTCAAAAACATAGGTGCCGATGATGTCTGAGGGCATGAGATCGGGGGTGAGCTGGATGCGCTTGAAGTCGCGCCCCAGGCAGATGGCCAGCCCTTTGACCAGCATCGTTTTCGCCGTCCCCGGTACCCCCTCCACCAGCGCGTGACCCCGCGACAGCAGCGTGACCACCATCTGCTCGATGACCGTTTGCTGTCCGGCGATAACCGTGCCCAGCGCCTGGCTGAGCCTCTGTGCGACCTGTTGGGTAATGGTGTCAGTTTCCACGTTCATCCAGCTCCTTTTCGACGTCTGCAGCGCGCCGGCTCAGATGAAGCATCTCACGCTGGCTGATATTGCGTCCGCGTTCGGATGCAGCGCGCAGATCTCGCAAAAGTGCAAATAAGTCGTCCCGGTCGAGTTCCTGGTGGCGCCCCGCACACAGTTCCGCAAGCCGCCGGTCGTCGTCGCCATCAACGAAGGCGGCCGGAGGCATGCGCACCGACCGGGCCATCCGCCGCCGCAGGTTGCGAGCAATCGTTTCAATGGCGGCCTCGGTGGCACCTGCCTGACTGTACAAGCCCGCCAGTGCCTGAATGACCTCCCGTGCGGAATGCCTGGGACGGCCCTGCATCGGCACCGGCCGACCAAAGCGTATCATCTTCCCGACAAAGAAAACAGCCAGCGCCGCCAGGACCAGCAGCAGTACCTGCCGGACCCCCGAAGAGGTCGCCTCCAGTCCCTGCAGTGAAAGCATCGAGAGGTTTTTGTGATACTCATCGAAGTAAATGGTGCGGGCGCCGCTGAGATATGCGAAATTGGCCGCCAGGATGGCATTATCGGCGTTGGTAATCCAGCCGTTTGCGAACATATCCGCCTCCGACACCGCCAGCACCCAACCGTCTCCATACTGCACCATGACGGCGATCGAGTCGCCGGCCATGTCTGCGAGGACCACCTGTTTTGCCTGCGACTGCGGCGTCAGGTGCAGGTCGTAATAGGCGGATTCGGCGGCCCCGGGATAGCGCTCTTTAAGCTCGGCCTTCGTGACCGTCAGCAGCCGGATATGCGAGGGTGCGTAGAGCCGCCCGACATCCCGGGTGAGGGGCACGGCCTCATCCACAGCAGCCGGGCCGGGGAGCTGCGTTTTGCGCTCCTCGGCAAGCCCGAAGGGGCCCAGAAGCTGCTGCACCGGAGGCAGCGGCTCGTCATACACCCGGTATCTTTCCCTCAATGTGTGCCTGCTGGGGGCGATCAGGACCACGCCACCGCCGCGAACCCACTGCAGCAGTGAGCGTATCTCCTCTTTGATGAAGTGCCGGGAGGGGGAGGTGATGACCAGTGCCTGATGTGAAGGTGA
>JAWODS010000264.1:0-3179 GCA_046483205.1 Armatimonadota bacterium
GTCAAACAGCTCGTGGTTGGCCATCAGAGCGGCCGTCGGGATGCCGTTGGCGATGCCCTTGCCGATGCACAATAGATCCGGGCTCAGCTCTTCGTGGTCCATGTAGAACATCGTGCCACTGCGGCCGAAGGAGGCCTGGATTTCATCATCGATGAACAGGATGTCATTTTCATGCGCCCAGTTCTGCAACCGCGTGAGAAAGCCGTCCGGTGGGATGATGAAGCCTGCGCCGCCCTGGTACGGCTCGGTGATGACCGCGGCGACGTCGCCGATGGATTCATAATGCAGCTTGTGGTCGAGCCACTCGATGCACTTGTCCACACATTCCTCGTCCGTCTGGGAGCCGAAGGGGCAGCGGTACGGATACGGATAGGGGGCGTAGATGGTGCCAGGCATGAGGGGGCCCCAGTGCTTTTTGGTGGATTTATTGCCGGCCATGCTCATGGCGCCCCAGGTGCGGCCGTGGAAGGCGCCCCAGAAGCTGATGACCTCGTGCTTGCCGGTATAGCGCTTGGCGATCCGCATCGCGGCCTCGGTCGCCTCCGAGCCGGTGGACAGGAGGAACGCGGTGTCCAGGTAATCCACATACTCCGGCATCTTTCCGACGATGCGCCTCGCATAGACCGCCCGCGGCTCGGTCGGGAACGCGTACGGCATGGAGCATTTGGCGACCTGGTCCTGCACCTCCTTCACGAAATGCGGGTGCGAGTGGCCGATATTGGCCGCCAGCACCCCGGAGGTCCAGTCTATGTACTCGTTGCCATCGACATCGGTGATTTCCGCCCCGTGTGCCTCGTCCCACACCAGCGGAGCCGCCGTGGACCGGCAGCTCGGCTCATATTCGTCCTGCATGTCCAGAATTTTTTTCGAATTCGGTCCGGGTAGATCGTAATTATGTGACATTCTCATCGCCTTCCGTCAGAACTGATCTCTGAATGCTTGCAATTCTGCTGACCTCGAAGTGCATATTGCTGTCGTTTCGTCTTTTGCTGTAGGGCGGGGACCTGTGCCCCCGCCGCGATTCTCGTCAGACAGGTGGCTTTTTCGATGACAAAATACACGACATTTGATGGGTCCCCTGCCGTGTGTCATCCTCAAAATTTGAGGGTCCGTATGGACGCAAGAACTCACGGCCGGCGCGGTACGAGCCCGCGCCCTACAAACGGCTCTAGACCTCCCGATAGTTGCCATCCACGATGTGGTCTATTTCTTCGTTGACGGTGTTCGTCGGCTTGTCGCCGGCGATGGCGGCTTTGATGTCGTCCATGATCTGGTAACGGATCTTCCAGCCGGCCTCTTCGGAACACCAGCCGAGGTGTGCCGAAAGGGTCGCGCGGTCGAGGTCGAACAGCTCGTTTTCGCGCAGGGGCGGCTCCTTTTCATAGACGTCGATGCCCGCGCCCTGGATCTCTTCGTTTTTCAGCGCCTCGATGAGGTCATCGGTGTTGACGATACCTCCGCGGGCGGTGTTGACCAGGTAGGCGCTGTCTTTCATCGCCGCGAAGACATCGGCGTTGAACATGTATTCGGTCTCTTCGTTCAGCGGTGTGTGGATGGTGATGACGTCGGCCTCGGCGATGAAGTCGTCAAACTCCAGGAGGTCTTCGTCCTGGATGCCCAGCGCGCCCTTCTGCCGCTCGTCAATGTACGGGTCGCAGACGATGGTGCGGGCGAAGATATTCTTCGTCATCCGATAGACGCGCCCGCCGATGCGGCCACAGCCGATGACGCCGAGGGTCTGGTCGAACATCCGGTGCATCGGCAGCAGTGTGGAGAAATCCCAGATCTGGTTTTCGGAGGATTCCTCGAGGATATCGCGGCTGCGGAAAAGCTGGCGGGTGCAGGCGAAGATCAGCGCCACGGCCTGCTCGGCGACCTCGGTGGCGCAGTAGTCGGGCTCGTATGCGAACCGGATATTGTTTCGCGTGCAGGCCTCCACATCCACGTTATCGTAGCCGACGCCGTGGCGAATGATGAGAATGCAGTCTTCGAGCGCATCTATCACCTCGGCATCGAACTCCACCATGTTAACGACAATGATATCGGCATCTTTGCAGACATCAATGACCTCGCTTTTGGGCGAGTTTTTGAGCTGGTAGGTCTCGAAGACGACGTTGTCCATCTTCTCAAATTCGCCCTCTTCCCAGTCGAGGTCGTCTTCGATATAGTCGGTAACGATCACTTTCCACTCTTTCACCGTAGTCTCCCCTTTTGACGATCGATAACAGCAGGTTGAAAATGGTGCAGCCATGACAATATCGCGCCCGGTCCGGGCCCGGCGCAGGAAAAGCTTTTTTCGCTGCCTGTGACACCCCACAATATATTATAATCCGCACGCGAACGCAAAAGATCATCGCCCGATGTCGGCAGGCGCCGGATTGTAGTGCAGGTTGAACTTTGTGCCCGTCGAATGCTATACTCGCCTGTGTGTCGCATCACCGGAACCGGGAGTATGCTTCGTGGACCACATCCAGCGCTGGGTTTCAATAACTTTCAGCTTCTATTTCGCGCAGGCGGGCTGTGCGTTGAGTGTGTTTTTGATGTTTCTTCTGGTCCGCAGCGGCGCCGCCAGCAATATCGTCATCGGGACCATTTGCGCGCTGTTTTGCGCCCTGGTGATTATCGGGCTGGGTTTCGTCAGCAGTCTCAGCGTCGGTCCCGACAATCCCAAATACGCCATGGCCAGCGTCCCCGCATTTGGGCTGCTGTACGCAACCGCCCATTTCCTGCTCGAACAGGCGCCCACACCCGGCTTTTTCATCGTGCTGCTGGTTGTCTCACTGGCGCACCTGGCGATCGTCTGGCTCGGGTGGCACGTCTTCGGCCGCGACCTGGCAATCGCCTGATTCGCCCATCCCCGGCGATGGCGCAGTCTTCGCTTCACCCTTCAGTAGCACTGCTGTCTCACGCCGAGGCAGTCAAACAGTCCCACAGGGCCCGGTAATAGAGCATCACCCGCTCGGGATCGTCGCTTTCGGGAATCTCCGCCAGGCAGAAACCCTCGTAGCCGATGGATTTCAGGCCCGCAAACAGCTCATGCCACGGGTAATCCAGGTGGAGTGCCCGCATGTGGACTGAGCCGATTTTGTCCTTCAGAAGCTCGAAGTTTTCGGTAATGGAGCCGTCCACGATATCGGTGTCATTGGAGTTCCAGCACACCTTCACACTGTCGTGGTCGG
>JAWODS010000287.1:0-3725 GCA_046483205.1 Armatimonadota bacterium
ACGGTTCTTTTGAGTATATGAAAACCCGGAGTGTCCCCGGTCAGCAAAAGCCCTATCCCCCGCTGGTGGAGGTGACCCGGAATCAGCCCGAATTCGAGTTTGACAATATCACCGGCACCATCGCCGGCTTCCGCTGCCCGGCTTTTGTGAAGGGTATCAACGTCCCGGGGGATCATCTGCATTTTATTGACCAGGCCCGCACGCGCGGCGGACATATCCTGGCATTCACCGTCACAGAGGCAACCGTATCTATTGATACGACGCCGAACTTCCTGCTGCTCTTGCCCGAAGAAAACAGTGAATTCCAGAGCAGGGATCTTACCGGCGATCGCGAAGAGGAACTTCACGAGGCCGAGGCCGAAGATTAGTCGGTTTCCGAAGACACATCGTGCATTTTCACACTATCGAAGAAAATCGCAAAAAATCTCTTGACTCCGTTCTACGTATGAAATAGACTATATTTGACCTAAATCTCGCCCGCTGTTTTAATTTGCCGAGTGGGAGCAGAAACACTATGCGATCAACTGTTTATCTAGCCGTGGCAATACTCGGCCTGTGTGTGGTGTCCGCAGGCGCAGATATCGTCATAAACGGGGACTTGAGTGAGTGGTACACTGAGCCCAATGTCACCTCCCATCTGGATGGTAATGAGACGAACGTCATTGACGATTACGATATCAAACACAGCATGGCCTACTCCGATTGTGACAACAACATCGCATATTTTGCCTTTGACCTTTACGGCCAATTCAAGGGGAGCGAAGGCTTAAATCCGGATCAGGATTACATCGCCTTCGCAGTCAATGCAGACAGAAGTTCCTCCACCGGCGGCGTCCCCCCGGGTACCACAAAGTCGGGATTTGAAAGTTACATCTACTGGAACTTTGACGAGGACCCCATTCTTTATAAATACAATGGCGGCTGGACCCAGACGCCCGATCCCTCACTGAAAATGGCGTCAGACGCAAGTGGTTCAAACCAGGGTGTCGAGATGCAAATTGACCACGCCAGTCTCGACTGGCCGATTGAGTTTGAGTGGGGTGTCATTTACGAGAATGCGACGGACTATGACGACCGCTCACCCAACAATCTCGACCAGGTTGGTGAGGCTCCCGAACCTGCAACACTGGCGCTCTTCGCTCTGGGTCTCGGCGGGCTGTACCTGAAGCGCCGCAAGTCGTAAAACAACGCTTCCACGATAAAAACGAAGGGCCACCCCGGTCGGGTGGCCCTTTTTGATTCACCAGCTTTTTATACGAACTTTCCGTGTCTGTGTCAGCTGATACTGATCAGCCGTTCATCCAGGCACTCGCGTTCTCATGCAGTATCCGCTGGCGATGCTGCTCCTGCAGTCCCGCCTCGCGTATCTTCAGCACTGCGGCCTGTGCGTACTGCAGGGAAGCATGGGTCCCGAAGGCCACGGAGCCAACACCGACATCCTCCGCCAGCAGACTCATTCCTCCGACACGCTCGACGTGGGAAATGTCCATGAAGAAATTATCTGTGGTTCGCAGCGCTTCACTGATGGCGGGCCATTCGGCGTTGGTGGCATTGGCGATCAGAACTCCCACTGACGGGACCTCCGCGGCACGCTGCGGCAGTGTGGAAATATCCACGGGTGCCACCCCGCACACAGGATGATGCAGCCGCTCGTCCTGCATGCGCACATGCACGCGCACAAACAGTCCCTCATCGGCCAGCGCGTCGAACAGATCTCGGGCGCACTGGTCTTCCAGCGTGTAGCTGTGGTAGTTGGGATAAATGGCGACACCGGAAAAACCCCGGTCGATGGCCCTCCTGAGATCGCCCTCCCATGCCGGGAAGGCGGGGTTGATGGCGGCCAGGGGGATAAACCGCTCACCGTGCGAAGATACTTCTTCCAGCAGCCACTCATTCGCCGGACGGACATCACCGTACAGCAGCCCCTGGTACGGCGCTACCACCGCCTGGGTGATGCCGTTGCTATTCATGAGATTGACGAAGTCATCAGCCGACGAGTACTGCAGATCACGGAACGGCCAGTGCCCGAGGTGGGCGTTGCAGTCTGTAATCATAGATGAAACATCCTCCGCGCGTTTTCTTCGAGTATCATTCGCCGGTCTGCATCGCTGATGTCGGCACCGATGACCTTTGCAAGTTGCGATGCAAAGCTGCGTCCCGCCGCATCGGAGCCGTACAAAACCCTCTGCGCCCCGAGGTACTCCACGCCGTATTCCGTCTGCCCGACCTCGGGATTGCCGCCACAGACGTCAATGCTGATATTCGGCTGGTCTTTGACGATGCGGATTCCCTTCTCCCAGTTGCCGCCCGAGTGTGCCATGATGAAGCTCGTGTCGGGATGGCGCCTGGCCAGTTTGAGCAGATCCCAGGGCGTGGATTCGGTGGGATAGTTGCCGGTTGATTTAATCCACGTGTGCTGCTGTATCGGCACATCCAGTTGCCCGGCGTACTCTGCGATGGGATCGTTAGCCGGGTCGGAGCAGTGCCGGCATATCCACATCTTCACTCCACGCATCGGCCCGTTTTCGATGTACCGCTTCATGAGCTGCAGGCTTGTTTCGACATGGTTTGGACTGGCATACACCAGTCCGACGATACGGTCGGGATTATGCTGCACTCCCCGCATGACGTACTCGTTGTCCTCGATAAGCTCCTCGGCGGTCGGCTGGCGGCGAAGCTGGGATCCGAGTGACACAACGAGCTTCTCAATACCCATGCGGTCGGCGTATTTCACCGCCCTGTCAACACTGGCGGTCACCTCGTCGCCGAAGGTATGCAGGTGGACGTGGGAATCAATAATCACGGCGATCTCTCCCGGCTGTGTTCTTCTGCGAAGTCTGCGCCTACAGCAGTTTTCGCCACGGTTAGAACAGACACCTTCGCCCGCGCGTCCCGTTTGTCACAGGAGCGTCTGTGGGCTATAATTGCGGCAGTCTATAGCAGCGAAGGAGTGCGATGAATATGGCAAAAGATTTGTGTGTACTGGCATATTCCGGCGGTCTGGACACCTCTGTGGCCATTCGCTGGATCGCCGAGGAATATGACGTTGATGTCGTGGCTTTGGCCATTGATGTTGGTGAAGAGCAGGACTATGAAGGCATTCGCGAAAAGGGCCTGCAGGTGGGGGCTGTCGAATCGCTCGTGGTTGATGCGGTGGATGAGTTCGCCGAGGAATACATCAGCAAAGCGATCGCCGCAAACCTGATGTACGAGGATAAATACCCGGCCTTCACCGCCCTCGCCCGGCCGCTTCTGGCGAAGCACCAGGTGCGCGTCGCCCAGGAAATGGGCGCGAAATACCTGGCCCACGGCTGTACCGGCAAGGGCAACGACCAGGTGCGCTTCGAGGTGACCTACCAGGCACTGGCGCCGGAGATAGAGTGCATCGCCCCGGCCCGAGAATGGGGAATGAACCGCGACGAAGAAATCGATTATGCGAAGAAACACGGCATACCTGTCCCGGTGGGCAAAGAGAGCCCCTATTCCACCGATACGAACCTGTGGGGGCGCTCGATTGAATGTGGCCAGATCGAGGACCCGTCCCTCGAAGGGCCGGACGATGCGTGGGAATGGACCACTGATCCGCTGGAGGCTCCTGATGAGCCGACATATTTGAAAATCCGCTTTGAACGGGGCATGCCGGTGGCGCTGGACGGCAAGGAGATGAGCGCCGCGGAGCTCATCACCACTGTGAATGAAATCGCGGGCGCCAACGGTGTCGGCCG
>JAWODS010000362.1:0-6682 GCA_046483205.1 Armatimonadota bacterium
GCGATCTCATCGGCGAGCTGGCGGAGGCCTGTGACGAATACGGCCTCGGACTGTGCCTGTACTATTCCCACGGGCGCGACTGGCGGCATCCCCATGCGCCGAATAATGATGAATACCCCCGCTCCGCCCGGCCTGAATACGACCCGCCGGAGCCCACCTATGCGTACGGTGATGAGCACGATCTGAGTCTCTACGTGGAGTTTATGTGGAACCAGATCACCGAGCTTCTGGAAAACTACGCCCCGGTAGCGGCGATATGGCTGGACGGCATCATCACCCCGCAGTCGGGCGACCTCGAGCCGTTTGAGATCCAGAAGCTGTATGACCACATCCATGCAATGCAGCCGCAGGTGCTGGTGTCGTACAAGCAGGGGATGCTGGGGACCGAGGACTTCTTCGCCCCCGAACACAGCCCGGCCGAAGATCACCGCGGCGAGCTGATGGAGATATGCACGACGATGTGCCCCAAATCGTGGGGCTATTACGAGGACCGCGCCGGCACCCACATGGACGCCGACGAGGTGTGGGAGCAGCTTGAATATGCAGGGTCAAATAACTGCAACCTGCTTTTGAACACCGGGCCGCTGCCCGACGGCTCCATTGACCCCGAGGACGAGCCGGTGCTTCGGGAGGTGGGCAGCCAACTGCGGTCTGAAGGCTTTCCGGAATAGCCCGACAGAAGCTTTTGCTTCAATAAAATGCGCAGCCGGTACGCCTGTGGCTGCCCCGCCGGGAGTGTCTATGACCGGGGAATCGGCGTGACCAAAAGGAATCACGGCCGGCGCGGTACAAGCCCGCGCCCTACAGGAACGACAAAGATGCTAACAGGCCCCGGCCAGGTCACAGGGAGTTTTGATGTCGTGCTGTAGGGCGGGGACTCCATGCCCCGCCGCGAGTTTCCGATGAAAGCATTCGCGAGTCTCAGTATGTCATCACAGAGTGAGGCGGTTTGTGTGAACGAGGGTATGGACGTCATGCCGGGCATCATGGGTGCGGTGGGTACTGTTGGGATTGTGCTGCTGAGTATCTGGAGCGTGGTGTGGAAGGCCATCGGGCTGTGGAAAGCGGCGCGTCGTGACCGGCTGTGGTGGTATATCGCGATGCTGGTGCTGAATACGGCAGGGATTTTGCCGATTATCTATATCTTTGCCGTGGCCCCCAACCAGCCTGAAATCGGCACCGAGATAGCAGCCCCGGAGAGGCCGCCCGGACAGTAGGGCGGGCGCGAATAGAGCCCGCGGTGCGCGATCCCGGCGCTCAAAGAGGCCGGGGACGGGTACATCACCCCAACTTCATTGAAGGAGAAAATCCCCGGAGCGAAGAGATTCACGACGGGCCGGCCTTGCGAGCTGACAGACGACGTCACCTCGCTGCGACGCGGCCCCTCCACCGGCATACGGCATAAGGGCCAAGGTCCCTCATGCAGTTTGATGAGCTCGCGGCCCCTCCACCGGCATACGGCATAAACAACGACCTCTTTCAACGGCATAAACAACGACCTCTTTAGCTGCGCCGGGTCGTTGTCGTATGGGGGGGGGCGGTGTCGAGTGGACGTTGCCCTGGGCAAGTCTGATGGTGACCCGCCGCAAGGCTTTTAATTGAATGGCGAGGTTGCTGAAGACGATTCAGCGCCGGTGTGGAGGGGCACTTCGAGACACAAAGATGCACCGACATACTGGATCATATACAATAAGAAGACACATGGCAGGTAAGTGTTTCTTTACCGGGAGTGGCAGTATGAAGCGCGATTTGATCTCTAAGCTTGTAGATATGATGTGTGATGCGACCGTTTATGCGCTGACGGGGGCGGGCATCTCCACCGAAAGCGGGATCCCCGATTTTCGCAGCCCCGGCGGGCTGTGGGAGGAGGTTGACCCGATGGAGTATCTGTCCCGCGAGGCGCTGCAGAGGCGGCCGCGGAAGTTCTGGGGGTTTTTGCGCGAGACCGTCCGCCCCATTTCTGACGCCGCGCCCAACGCCGGTCACCGCGCGCTGGCCGAGATGGAAAAGCTGGGATATATCGAGGGCGTCATCACCCAGAATATCGACAACCTCCACCAGCAGGCCGGTTCGCAAAACGTGCTGGAAGTCCACGGGCACCTGCGCACGGCACACTGCACGTCGTGTGAATCGGTGGTGTCGCTGCAGAAGGCTTTCGACCAGATCCAGGGTGAGGATGTGCCTGCATGTGACCAATGCGGTGGCGATCTGCGGCCCGATGTGGTGCTTTTCGGAGACCAGATGGCCGCGGATTTTCAGACCGCCGTTGACGCGGCGAGGCAGACCGACATGGTCCTGGCCGTCGGCTCCAGCCTCAGTGTGTCCCCGGCGAATATGCTGGCGGTCAATGCCCCGCGCCTGGCGATCATCAACCGCACGGCGACCGCGTGTGATTCACTGGCCGATATCGTGATCCACGGTAACGCCGGTGAAACGTTGCAGGCGGTGGTGGAGGAGATGCGGCGGCGGTAGGCGTGTTGCGGCAATCATGTCTGGCAGCTTCCAGAGCAACCGTCACCGGACCGGAAAATTCCTGCAAAAGCGTCGTGATTTCCGCCTGGGAAGTATTGATCTTTCGATCACCAATCTCTCCGGTTGCAGGATCGAGATATGCGACTGTCGAATGGTTCTGATGGACGTCCATGGCAATGTAAGTCATGTTTCGGCCCGCCTTTCGGAATGGATTTTACGGCTCGTTACCCATCCCTTTCGACATAAGGCGGGCCGTTTCATGTTAGCCCCTCCACACGGCAACGACACAGGTGTCAGGCCGCGGAATCTGTGAGGGGCGCAGGTGACACAAACCCGGCGCCGGATGCATAGACACCCTGGCCCGGAGGGAATGGCGGGGGCTGTCGCGAAACGGGGCATAGCAACTACCACATGCAATGTACGAACACAGCAGAAGGTGTGTGTCATGGAGTTTCCGACAAAACGAGAGAGCCCACAGGATATCATACCCCGGCCCGATGACGGCGCACGGGTGGATACAAACCCGCCAGCCTTTGCGTGGATGCCGGTTGAAGAGGCCGCCGAATACCGCGTGCAGATTATGGACGACAGCGGCGGCGTTGTCCTCGCACAGACCACCGACGATAACCTCTTTTTGCCCGGTGATATGCTCCAGCCGGGGGAATACACCTGGACGGTCGCGGCGCTGGATGATGACGGCGAGGTCCTCGCCGAGCGCGAGGAATATTCGCTGACACTTCCCGAGGGCGTGCTACAGCAGCCGTATCCGGATATTTCAAAACTGCTGGACGAGGTGCCCAAAGAGCATCCCCGGATTATTTTCACCGCCGACGAGCTTGACGAGATTCGCCGGAGCATCAACAACGGCCGGGCCGAAGCGTGGGAGCGGCTGATTGAAAATGCCGAGATGGTGGTGGATATCGGTGTGCCGGAGGCAGCCGATTACGACAAATACGATACGAAGGTGAAGATCCGCCGCGAGTACTGCGCGTATTTCGGCTACATCCGCGAGTACCTCGACAAGGCGATCCAGATTCTGTCGCTGGCGTGGCTGATTGGTGAAGACGAGCGGTACGCCGAGGCGGCCAAAGACATCTTTTTCACCGTCGGCGACTGGGTTGGTGAGGGGCTGTATTCGGTGAACTGCGAGCACGGTGACGAGCCGGGTCTCAGCGCCTGCCGGACCCTGCACCGCGCCTACGACTGGCTGTATCATTCCATGACGGATGAGGAGAAGGAGCGGGCCGGTGAGATTTGTCTGAAGACCGCCCGGGACAACTGGGAGCGGATCTACGAGCGCAGGAACTTCCACAAAAATCCCGGCTCCAGCCATGACGGGCGGCTGATCGCCTTCATCGGCGAGCAGGCCCTGTCGCTGTGTGATGTCGGCCCGCGCGAGGAGATCGAGCAGTGGCTGGACTTCTCGCTGAAGGCGTTCATGACCATTTACCCGCACTGGGGCGGTCGTGACGGCGGCTGGGCCGAGGGCATCGCGTACGGCTCGGCCTACAACTCCATCTATCTGCCGTGGGTGGAGGCCATCCGGGCGGTGAGTGACATTGACCTGTGGAAGCGGCCGTTCTTCTCGAAGGTGCGCAACTTCTTCATGTACTGCACCACGCCCGGCAACGAGATGAGGCCCTTCGGCGACGGCGCCGATCCGCAGAAGGACCGGGATAAGCGGCGGTCACGGATCCTGTACACCCTCATGCGCCACCACGGGCAGCGCTTTGATGACCCGGTGGCCGTGTGGATTGCCGAGAAGTGCAAAGCCGACTGGACGGAGCCCTCGCGGCTGGCGATGTTCAACATGATCGCCGAGGACACCACCGACCCGCAGCCGCCCGAGGACGGCCGCATCATGAAGACCTTCCGCGGAATCGGCTGGTGTGCGATGCACAGCGATTTCGAGCATTTCGATGGAAACGTCTTCTGCCTGTTCAAATCCAGCCCCTTCGGAAGCTGGAGCCACCAGCACGCGGACCAGAACAGCTTCTACATCTCCGCAGGCAACCGGGCGCTGGCGATTCCCAGCGGCTATTATGGGCCGTATTACGGCTCCGACCATCATGCGGACTGGACACGGGCGACGAAGGCGCAAAACGCGATGCTGGTCAATGGCGAGGGGCAGGCGATCCGCGACCATCTCGCCAGCGGCCGGATTGTGGATTTCGAGGACGCGGCTCAGATCAGCTACGTCTGCGGCGACGCCACCGATGCGTATAAGGGGAAGCTGCAGAGCTGGCAGCGGCATATATTCTTCATCCGCCCGGGGTTGATCGTGTGTGTTGACGACATCGAGGCGCCCGAAGAGGCAAGCTTTCAGTGGCTTCTGCACGCCATCGAGGAGATAGAGATTGACGGGGATGCACAGAGCGTCGCTACAGAGCACAATGGCGCAATCTTGCGGGCGCAGCTTTTCTCAAGCGCCGGTGAGCTGGACTTCTCGGTCACCGACGAGTTTGAGACCCCGTACGCCCAGGGCCAGCCGGAGGAGTACGAGGACGAGCGGCCTGACCAGTGGCACTTCACCGCGGAGTCGGAGGAGACAAAATCTCTGCGGGTGGTGGCGGTCATGGCGGCGGGGCTTGAAGACTCGATGCCGGAGGTCAGCGCAGAGCTGGCGGACGGGATCGTGCAGGCAGCGATCGAATGTGACGCCGGCAGTGGCGGCATCTCGGTGCCTGTGCAGTTCGGCGCCGATGCAGGCACCGCGACCTTCACCGCCGCCGACGGCACACAATACAGCGTGGAGAGTTGAGGCACCTGTAACAGGGGAGTGACTCCGGCGTAGCTCATTGTGCGAACACAATGAGCCTTTGGAGTTTGGCACACAACGCCAAACATCCCCGTGGCTTGAAGAGCCTTTGGAGTTTGGCACACAACGCCAAACATCCCCGTGGCTCGGCCCGGACGATGCGTCGTTTGTCGTTGCAAATCGCAGGTGGCGACGTTGTTTGTCGCCTGCAGGAGTTTGCTCGCAAACTCCAAATGCTGATTGCGCATGCAATCAGCTACGCTTCCAGCCCGAGGCACTCCCTTTCAGCGTCCCGAACACTTTTATGAGCCAGTATTGAGCTACAGAGCATAGTTTCGGCAAAGCGATCACGAACAGGCGGCGGATATGGACGCAGGAACCGATATAATTGTTAAAGAGCAGTAGTCGCTTCGTTGTGTCTATAGTATAATAAGCAGAGGTACCGAATTAGAGTGAAAAGAGGTTGAGCAGATGAGGAGCAAGGGGTTTACGCTTATCGAACTTCTGGTTGTTATCGCGATCATCGCGATTCTGGCAGCGATTCTCTTCCCGGTATTTGCTCGGGCGAGAGAGAAGGCGCGGCAATCGTCGTGTCTGAGCAACATGAAGCAGATTGGCCTGGGGCACATGATGTACGCACAGGATTATGACGAAATGACGCTTCGATATGCGATGGGTGGTCCGAGTGGCGAGCCGCCGCAGTGGTGGGAGGTCATTCAGCCGTATCTGAAAAATGAGCAGATCCTGATCTGCCCGTCGCAGACGACCAGTGACACATGGTACGGCGGCAAGATGAGCTACGGGATCCACCGCAACAGCGGTGTGGCGCTGGCAGAGATCGATGAGCCGGCGGAGACCCTGGCGTTTGCAGAGGTGCGCGCGCACGACGACGAGAACGAGCGGTTCGCGTGCTTCTACCGGCCCCCGGGCAATACCTGGGGATCGTACGGCTGCCTGTCGGACCGGCATAACGAGGGTCTCAACTGCAACTTCTATGACGGTCACGCCAAGTGGTTCAAGCGCACGGTGGTCTGGAACAGCGACTGGTACGATTTCTAAAAGGCCGCTTTATTCCCCGCCTGCAGACAAACCCCGCCACGACGGCGGGGTTTTTTTATTGGGGATTCACGGCGCGGGGGAGGGGGATCAGCGGATGGCGCTGCGGGCGGATATGCCACCCCATGCGGCCATGACCGCAAGAATCACGTTGGCAAGGATATTGAACAGGGCATGACGGGTTCCGGCCGCAGAAGCCAGGGAGAGGGTATCCCACGAAAATGCGGAGAAGGTGGTGAACCCTCCGAGGACACCGATGACGAGGCCGGTGCGGACCCATGGATGTAAATCCTGCCCGCCGGCGAGAAGACCTATCAAGAATCCACCAAGGATATTTACGGCGAGCGTGCCATACGGGAACTGCTCTCCAAATGCGCGTTGTGTAAACAGCACGAC
>JAWODS010000170.1:0-21602 GCA_046483205.1 Armatimonadota bacterium
AAGTCGCCGGTCGCTTCCATCCATTCGGCCAGCGCCGTGCGCATCTCTTCCTTCACCGTCAGATAATCCGGATCGTCTGAAAGGTCGTCCATCTCGTGAGGATCCTCGTGAAGGTCAAAGAGCTGCTCGCCGTCGTTGTGGGCGTAGATGTACTTGTAGCGGTCCGAAATGGCTCCCCGGATCTTCACTCCCCCGTCCACGTGCCCGTTGAATTCCGAGAAGGTGTAGGGGCGCCCGGGATGGTCGGCATCCTGTAGTATCGGCACCAGGCTCCCGCCCTGTGCCTCCTGCAGGGGTGGCAGGTCCAGAAGCTCCAAAAGCGTGGGCGCAAAGTCCGTCTGGCTGGCAAGCTGGCTCCTGCGCCCCGCTTCGATCCCCGGAGCGCAGATGACCAGCGGCAGTGCAATCGATTCCTCGTACAGGCAGCCCTTCTGGTACATGCTGTGGGCGCCCAGCATCTCGCCGTGGTCGCAGGTCATGACGGTCACGGCCTCATCCATCCGGCCGGATTCTTCAAGCGCATCCACCACCAGGCCCTGGGTGTAATCGCCAAAGGCCACGAAGGCGTAATAGGCCGCTATTGCCTCCCGCCACCGCCGTTCGTGGAAATGCTGCACGGCCTGGTAGCCAGGGGCCTCTGCAACCGCCCACGGCATATCGGAGCGGTCTTCGCCGAAGCTTTCGGGCAGCTTTACCTCCGCCGGATCGAACATCTCCATATACTCTTGTGGCACCAAAAGCGGCGGATGCGGGATTCCGGATGAGCAAAAGGCGGCAACCGCTTTGTCGGCGGGAGCGTTGAGAATGAAATCGGCGATGTTGCGGGCGTGCCGATAGTCGTCATGCTCCTCGATCGGACGCGTCCAGACCATCGGGTGGGGGATGCTCAGTCTCGCGTCACGGATGTCGGTGTCAGTGGGATATTTGCACGGCCCCTGCTGGTCGCCGTCCTCCCCACCGTGTTCGCGCAGGACCTCTTTGTACTGCTCGCGGCAGAAGCCGGTCTCTTTATAGTAGGCAAACTCATCTGTCCGATCATCCGCCGGGTCGCGCTTGATGTGCCAGATACCCTCATACCCCACGTGGTATCCGCCGTCCAGCAACCGGTCGAAGATCATCTCCTCGCCGCGGTTGATGGTGCTGTAGCCCTCACCGAAGGTGATGGAGCCGTGGGCGTGGGGCCATTTACCCCCCATCATCGAAGGCCGGGTGGGCACACAGAGGGGATTGGCACAGTAATAGCGGTCAAAAACAACGCCCCGATCGGCGAGCCTGTCCATGGTTGGCGTGGGGACGGGGCCGCCGTAGGTGCTGGCACAGTCCCGCTGGAATTCGTCGTACAGCATGACTACAAGATTCCGCTGGCTGCTCATCGGTCTGCCTCTTTTCATACACGCTTTATATGCACAAACACGGCCACCAGGTGACCGTGTTGTGCACGTTATCAATCATTAAACAAAGGTGCTTTGTTCGCACCTTTATCTGTGTTCCTCCTACTGCAGGACTTCCGGGTTCACACAGTTGGGCAGCTCTTGGCCTTTGACTCCGGCGAGGAGATTTGCGGCGGCCATGCGGGCCATCTTGTTCCGTGTCTGCCGGCTTGCGCTGCCGATATGCGGTGCCAGGATGACGTTGTCCAGCTCGTGCAGCGGACTGTCGTCGGGCAGTGGCTCCGGCTCGGTCACATCGAGGGCCGCCCCGGCGATGCGGTTCTCCTGCAGGGCTTGGACCAGTGCTTCCTGGTCGATAACACCACCACGGGAGTTGTTGATGAGATAGCCATTGGGCCCGATCAGATCGAGCTCGCGGGCGCCGATCATATGATACGTGTCGTCATTCAGGACAGTGTGCAGAGTCACGAAATCAGCCTCTTTGAGCACATCATCCATCTCACGGAACTCGGCGCCGTATTTTTCTTCGGCCTCTTCGTCGCGGTAGATATCGTAATACAGGATCTTCATATCAAAGCCGGTTGCACGTTTTGCCATCGCCTGCCCGATGCGCCCGAAGCCGATGATCCCGAGCGTCGCACCAGCCACGTCGTCGCCGAGCAAGAGCCGCGGCTCCCACGTCTTCCACTTTTTGGCCCGGACGTACTTATCGGCCTCCACGATGCGGCGGGCGATGCTCATCAAAAGAGCCCACCCCAGGTCCGCGGTGGTGTCGGTGAGCACACCAGGGGTGTTGCCCACTGCAATACCGCGTTCGGTGGCGGCGTCAACATCAATATTGTTGAACCCCACGGCATAGTTGCTGATGACCTTCAGATTATTACCAGCGGCATCCATCACTTCTGCGTCTATCTCGTCCGTCAGGAGGCTCAGAAGCCCGTCACAGCTGGCAACATGCTCGAGGATCACCGATTTCTCCGGTGGCATCTGCTCTTCCCAGACGTCAGCATCGCATTCTTCGCGGATCTGGTCGAGACCAGCATCTGGAATTAATCGAGTTATAAATACTTTCGGTTTAGACATACGTATCAGCCTTCGAATAAAGAGTTTGTTGTGATCTATTTTGGGTCCCCGGGAGGGGACCAGCGTGCATTCAACGACCGGTCATGGTTGCGTCCTATCTATCCTGCAGGCCCGGAAACATGGTCACCGGGCGACAGTGCTTTTGTGACGGTGACGGCTGGCTTTAGGACTCCTTTTGCATCACGTCCAGCGCTCTGCGAGCGATGTGCTCGGCAGTAAGCCCAAAAAGCTTCACGAGTTGCCAGGGCTCACCGCTTTCGCCGAAGCGGTCCCGGACACCGACCATGCTGAAATCAACGGATTCTTCTATCCCTGCTTCGCAAATGACGCCTGCCACCTGGTTCCCCATACCGCCGACCTGGTGTTCCTCAGCGGTAATCACCACGCCCGTATCGCCCGCGGCGGCGATGATGGCATTCCGGTCCAGGGGCTTGACGGTATGGAGATTGACCACCCGGGTTTCGAGGCCATACTCCTCTTTGAGGATGACCGCGGCACGCATCGACTCGGGCACCATCGGCCCACAGGCGATCATGGCGAGGTCCTCGTTTTCCGAGGTGTAATCTGTGGAGAGCACGGTTTCAAATGCATCCACGAAATTAGGGGCATTTCTCCTGTATCGTATCACATTCGCGACGCCGGACTCAAAGGGTGTGTCTTCCGTCGTGACCACCGGAGTGGCTTCCCGCGCGAACCGGATGACGGTGGGTGCATTATTGGCTGCCGCAGCCTTCGTGGCCCGCGCGGTCTCGAGCGCATCGCAGGGCACGTACATCACGAATCCGGGTATTGCCGTGATAATGGAGATCTCTTCGAGGGCCTGGTGGGTGGCCCCGTCCGGTCCAACCGACACACCGCCGTGAGCATCGGCCACTTTCACCGGCAGGCCGCTGTATGCGACGGTGGTGCGAAGCTGGTCCCAGTTGCGGCCGGTGGAAAATACACCATAGGAGCCGATGAAGGGCGTTTTGCCGTCAAGTGCGAATCCCGCAGCGATCTCTGTCATATTCGCCTCCGCGATGCCGCAACTGACGAAGCGCCGCATGCGATCGGGATCTTCATTCTCGCCATCGGGTTCGTAGAAGCGCGACATGCGAATCGAGCCGGTGATGTCGGCACCATGGGCGACAACGTTTTCGTCGGCGCCCACCTCGGCGATTCCTTCACCGAAGCCGTTGCGCGTGGCATCCATCTCCACCTGCATGTCACCGGTCTCGTTCCACCACCAATTTCTGTTGAACCGTGGCACTTCCGCATCCGCCCGCTGCTGGCCCAGCTCACCATATGCTTCGGCAAATTCAATAATCTCATCCACTCGGTCCGGCGGGAACTTATCGGTCGCACCAATGCACTCCAGAGCCCGGTCGAGGGATTCCTCGCCCGTGCGCCCGTCTTTCGGTGGCACCCCGTGATAGCCGACGACATCCTCGGCGAAATCCACGCATTTGCCCTTGATGGTTTCGGCAATGATCAGTGTCGGCCGGCCTTCAACGGCGTCCGCCTGCTCCAGCGTCTCCAGCACCTCGGCGACGTCGTGGCCGTTACAGCGAAGGACCTCCCAGCCGAAGGCGCGATATTTTTCTTCCAGCGGCTGGACATTCGACACTTCGGCGGTGGGACCGTCAATCTGCAGGCGGTTGTCATCAATGATGCCTACAAGGTTGTCCAGCTCGTGGTGGGAGGCGAACATTGCCGATTCCCAGATCGAGCCTTCCTGCTGTTCGCCGTCGCCCATGATGCAATAGACGCGGTAGTGGCGGCCGTAGATCTTGGCGTTCTTGGCCGAGCCGCAGGCCACTCCCAGCCCCTGTCCGAGCGAACCGGAGCAGACTTCGATACCGGGCAGCTTGCCCGAGTTCGGGTGCCCCTCGAAGGGCGATCCGACCTTGCGCAGAAGCACTGTCTTTTGAATCCCGGGCACATCGGCAAACTGTTCCAGCGGCTCCTCATGGTACGCCACGGGCATGTCGTCAAAGTAACCTGCCAGTCCCAAACCGGCATAGATCGCCGGAGCCTTGTGCCCCGCCGACCAGAAAACCCGGTCGCGATCTTCCCAGTCGGGATTTGCCGGATCGTGATTCAGATGTGACAGGTACAGAGCGGCCGTGATATCCGCGATCGACATGGTGCCACCCGTGTGACCGCTGCCCGCGCAGTGCAGTGCAATCATCACCCATGCGCGCAGCTCCTGTGCCGCCTCTTTGAGATCCTCAATTGTGTAAGTCCGTCGCGACTTTCCTGTGACTGAGTTGACTATGGGCATTCGGGCCTCCGTTCTCGCTGTCAGTGCGGCGTCCGCCCAGCTCTACAGACTCGGGCTTCTCTGACATCCGGCCGCACATGAGCATCCGCCTATGTAATTGATGTATGCGCCCATTCGTAGGCTTCCTGGACATTTTCAAACTCGGCCGGTGGCAGCTTGGTGTAACTCCAGTATCCCAGATAATCCAGCAGCCGCCGGGCCTCATCCTGTGCTTCGTCGTAGATGTTGTTTGTCTCACCCGGGTCATTGCGCAGGTCATACAGCTCGTAATTGCCGTCAGGCAGTACCACCAGTGAATAGTCCTCGTCGCGCACACAGCGGATTGGCGACTGGTGGTAGCCGGTGACGACGACGTCCCGAAGCTTCTGCGCTTCACCACTGACAAGCTTCCACGCAGACTTGCCGGTCATCGCGGTCGCCTCGTGCTCCAGGCCGAGAAGGTCCAGTGTTGTCGGCAGGAGGTCGTCGGTCTGCACCAGCGGCTCGATTCGCTTACCTCCGTGCTCTGCATGTGGCAGACGGATCATCAGCGGGAGCCGCAGCAGCTCATTGTACATGTTCCGCGGCGATTTCATGATCAGTCCGTGATCCCCGTGAGGGTGGCCGTGATCCGCCAGCATGATGACGATGGAGCGGTCGATCAGGCCGGTCTCTCTGAGGGTATCAATGAAATGCCCGAACCACCGGTCCACGAGCGTCACCTCACCGGCATACATCGCCCGGATAAAGTTCTGCTCCTCTTCGCTCATGTAGGCGATGTCGCCGTAGTTGGCATCAATCAGGCGGGGCCCCTCGTACTCCGCGTCCACGTACATTTCATCGTAGGGTGCGGGGGGATTCCACGGCTCATGTGGATCGAATGAATCCACCCAGAAAAACAGTTTGTCCTGGTCGCTGAGGCCTTCAGCCATGCGTGCGGCCTCCTGGAACACCTGCGCGGGAAAGGTGTCGGCCTCCGATTCCCAGTCGGCGGTATTCCGAAGGAAGTTATCGATAACCCGGCGTTTGCGGTCACTCTGCTGTGGATGCACGTAGTCGTCCAGGTTTTCCCCATGAGGGCACAGTTCCAGGCAGTCACCCTCCTGGCCGCGGATGAACTGAAAAGAATTAAACCCGCGATGAAAATTCATCCCGGGTTTGGCCATGTGATAGGTATCGGTAATCATTGCACTGGAGTACCCATGTGCAGACAGCAGCTCTGCGGCGGTGACGTCTTCGTTTGCCAGCGGCTGCCACGGGCGGTGTCCCAGCGTCCGGTTCCCCGTCACCATGGCGGTGCGTACCGGGATCGTCGGGAGCCCCTCGGGATATGCGTTGTCGAAGACAATGGCCTCTTCGGCGAATGCGTCGATATTCGGTGTATTACAGATTTCAGAGCCGTATGCGCCGACATGATCGCGCCGCAGTGAATCCAGCATGATCCAGAAAACGTTCATAATAAACCTCCCTGACATCCGTCCCGGTGCCGACCGGCAATATATCTTACCATATCCACCCTCCGGGACATCAATTATTTATTCCCCGCATCCGCCAATATCCCTTCTTTGCACGAAGTTTTTGCCGGATCGTTTCACCCTATTTCGACACCCGTGTCGGTGATGATGTATCGTCCTGCAGGCGAAATGAAAACGGCCAGCGCCGGGGTCTGAATATCCTGCCAGTCAATCCCCGATCCCTGGTTGAGCAGGAGCGTGTCGCCACCGATGTCGGCGATTTCCGTGCTGTCGGCGAGCTCGGTGTGTACCGCTGCAGGTGTGAGCTTCTCGTGCCCTGCACACAGGATCGTCCCGAGGACCTGGCGATCGGTTCCGGGCGTCCCCGGCATAAAGCGCATGTGATACTGCATCTTCCACTGCTTATTTGGCTTGTTGGGCGCCGGTGGCGGGTCCCAGCCCTCGGTGAGGATGAAGCTGGCGTTCCGGTGATGCATGAAATGGCCGTCAAGCCTGCTGCCGCCGCGCATCAGTGCAAAGCAGCGGTTCGGCTCATCAACGGCAAAGCTGCCCCATGAATGCATGTTGAACTGCAGCGTCGAGGGCTGGTCCGGCTCCGGGAGCACGTCATCAATCAGCACAAAGCAGTTATGGCGCTTCAAAAACAGCACGTGCCTTCTGCATTTGATGGCCCCTGCATAGGCGAGATCGGCGTTGCCGACCATGTACGTCAGGGTGTCGTCTTCAAAGGCGTTCTCGATGACTCCACGGGCCTCGTAACTGCGCATGATCTGCCCGGCGTCAGACAGCGTCAGGCAGTTGTGAGATTTCGTGTGCCAGACGTAGTTGGCGTGATGAGGCGAGCCGTAGCCGTTGTAATAGCCCGCCGGCATCGTCATCACCCGGCCGGCGACGTGGATGATGAAGTCGTTGTGATTGGCGTGTGAGTGGCTGTAGGAGCCGTATGGAGAGGAGCGAAAGATCATGGCGATGTCATCATCGGCGTTCTCGAAATCGGTGCGCAAGGCGGCCCATCCCGCGTCCCTGAAGACATGCTGCACGTGGTCCTCTTTAAGGGCGGTGTCATCCTCTTCGATGCGGTCCGCTGTGAGAAGCTGCGGGTTGAAGCTCGGGAGATCGCGGGTGTCGGGTGTGGACAAATTTTCCGCGCGCGACCGGAGCTGGCGGACGTATCCCCCGAATCCGTCGGCGGGAACTTCGTGGCGGATAATATCAACGAGATTCGCCGTTGTCTGCCAGGATGAAGCCCAGACTTCCGTGTGGTCACCGAATCCGATCCATTCGGCGTACGGGGGCTGACAGCATTTCCGCCAGCGGGCGTGTCCGGACCAGAACGGCCGCCTGTACAGATTCACATCACACCCGCGCTTCAGGGCAGTGGCGAACATGGTCATGATATTGACATACGCATTCCCGTACGAAGGCCCCTCGGCCCACGCTCCATCATCTCCGGCCCAGACCGGCCAGATTCCACACAACACCGGCCGCAGCCATTCCAGCCATTTCTCCGCCGCTGCAATATGCTCGTGAAAGACCATCGCCAGGTGTGCCAGGAAAACGACCTCGCGGCCCGCGTGAGAGCCGAACTGGGTGACACCGTAACTGCCGCGGTCGTGCATGAACTCATAGGTGATCTCCCCGCGGCGCCTGAACTGCTCGATGACCCGGGCGCGTTCATCGTCTGTGAAAAGACCCCAGCACCAGTCACAGGCCTTCGAGCCGTCCCATATCACTGCCATGTGCGCCTCGTCGTTATGCGGCAGGTATGAAGAGCCTTCAGGGTCCCACCGGGAGATCGAATCCATCCTCCGGCAGGCGGCCCGGCCATATTCCGCATTCCCGGAGGCAAGGTACGCCAGCGCCAGCAGCGACGCACCACGGGTGAACTTGCGTCCTCCCCACAACACCTGCTGCCAGACCTCGAAGAAGGCCGTATAATCCTTCGTGCGATCCGGCAGATACGGCGGCTCCTCGATGACGTGATCCTCCGCAAGCAGCCGGTCGGCGATTGTCTGCAGCTCCGCCCATTGATCGGCTCGCTCATTATCGATAGATGCGCGAAGGCCGTCCACGTCTTCGGGGGACAGGTAGAGCCTCGGATGGCCGTCCGAGAGCCGCTCGAGCCATTCCGAGGCCGGGGGGACCTCCAGTTCCACTGTATCTGGTGTCATCTCGAAGGTGAATACCTCGCCCTCCTGCTCATCGGAGGCCCACTGCCAGTAATAGGTGCCGGGGGCAAATGCCTCGTAAGGCAGATAGGCCGGTTCGGACACCGTTTCTTTGAGAACGGTGTCGCTGATCTGCGGATCGCGGGCGACGGTCAATCGGAATGTCGTGGCGTCCGCCGGCGGCTTCCAGGCAAAGACGGGCGGGTTCGTCTGAGGCGTGGTTTCATTTCTCGGCTGTCGCGGGTCTATGTGCGGGTGTGGATGTCGGTTGTCTTTCATGATTTCTCCTCGGATACCGGGTGCCCAATTGTCCGTTCATAGGGTCCTGCCGTGCTTTTTCAAAAGCTTTACCATCTCGTGATGTCCTTTACCCTCGGCGGCCTCCAAGGGGGTCTGTCCGTAGTTGTCTTCCACGGTGATATCGCCGCCCCGTTCCAGAAGCAGCCTGGTGATGTCGGTGTAGTTTCGCACGGCGGCCACGTGCAGCGGGGTCCATCCATAGAGGTTCTGGGCGTTGACCTGTGCCCCGTGTTCCAGCAGGGCTTTGACGGTCTCGACATGTCCTTCCTTGGCGGCCAGATGCAGCGGTGTATAGCCCCAGCCGCTTTCCTGTTCGTTCACATCCACTGCTCGTCGCAGGAGACCACCGCTCGCGAGCTTTTCGACTTCTTCGGTGTTGCCCTGCTCTGCAGCCTCGTGGATATCTGACATCGTATCACCTGTCTGTTGATGCTGTGTGTCTTGTGCTCACCATTCGTCATCAATCGTCGCCCGCTCGGCCTCGACCTCTTCGAACCAGTTTTCCAGCTCACGCAGCATCCGGCGCGTGCGGTCCGGGTGCTTTTGGGCGAGGTTTTCCTGCTCCAGGGGATCTTCTTCGATGTTGAAAAGCTGCGGCGGGAGGGGCTCCGGGATCTCTCGCTCCGGCTCCGGCGGGATATGCATCTGAAAGTTCGCCGGATCCTGCTTGTTTTGCAGGTCGTACTCCTGCTCCTGTTTGCTGGTCCACATCACCTCTGGCGTCCGCGGGCGGACGAGCTTCCAGTCGCCGTCACGGATGGCGGCATTGAACTCCCCCACCGGGCTGTAACGGTTCCATTGCCAGAAGCGCTTCGTAGGGACTTTGCCCGATTCTCCGCGGACGACGGGCCAGATGTTTGTGCCGTCAAGCGCCGGCCCCTCGGGTATATCGAGCTCGCACGCGGCCGCCAGTGACGGGTACCAGTCACAGAAGTGTATCATATCATCAACCCGCCTCCCTCCATCAAGCCCGCCGGGCCAGCGGATGATCATCGGAAGACGGATGCCACCCTCGTACACGTGGCTCTTGGAGCCGTTGAAGCCGCAGTTGAACCGTTCGATGGACATATCGCCCTCACCGGAAAACTGCGGGCCGTTATCGGAGGTGAACATCACGATCGTATTGTCGGCGACGCCCTGGTCCTCCAGCGCCTGCAGAATTTTCGCGACTCCCGTGTCCATGCGCTTGATCATGCCGTACAGGATGCTGGTGCCCCGGTTGACCTGCCCCGCCTCCAGAAACGACTCGACCTCCTCGTCAGGAGCCTCAAGCGGCGTGTGGGGGGCGTTGTATGTCACGTTCAGGAAAAACGGTTCTTCAGAGTGACGGCTGATGAAGTCCACTGCCTCCTCGGTGAAGACGTCAGTGAGGTATCTGCCGTCACTGTCGCGGAAGGTGCCGTTGTAATCCAGCGTCCAGTCCCAGTACCACCACCAGCCGCCGCGGAAGCCGACGAACTCGTCAAAGCCTCGGGAGTTGGGGTGATATCGCATGTCGCCCTCGCCGAGGTGCCATTTGCCGACAAGGCCCGTGGTGTAGTCATTGGCGGAGAACATGTCGGCCATGGTGACCTCTCGCAGCGCCAGCCTGTCCAGTCCGCGTGATTCGCGGGTGTCTATGGCGCCGGTGCGGTGCGGATAGCGCCCTGTCATCAGCCCCGCCCGCGAGGGTGTGCAGATGGGTGATGCGGTGTAGTGCTGGGTGAGGCAGACGCTTTCATCAATGAGCCCATCGAGGGTCGGAGTATCCGACAGCCCCTCATTGAATGCGCTGAAATCGCCATAGCCCATGTCATCAACAACAATAAGCACAACATTTGGCCTGCTCATCGCTTTCACCACTCGTCATCAATGGTTGCGCGCTCCCCTTCAACTTCCGCAAACCATGTTTCCAGCTCCGTTTGCATCCTGCGGGCGCGGTCCGGGTATTGATCGGCCAGGTCCTCGGTTTCACCGGGATCGTCGGCGATGTTGTAAAGCTCTGCCGGCGGCGGTTCGGGGATATCACGCTGCGGCTCCGGGTCCGTGCAGACATCCGGGCGGTTCGCGGGGTCCTGCTTGGTCGCCCGGTCCATATCGAGATCCTCCTGCGCAACCTTCATCGCCTCCGCGATCTGCGGGCGCACCAGCTTCCAGTCACCATCACGGATTGCCGCATTGCACTCGACCAGCGGCGTATAACGGTTCCACTGCCAGCAGCGGGTCGGCTCCTGTTGCGCCGTGTTTCCTTCTACAAGCGGCCAGCGGCTCACGCCGTCAAGCTCTTCCCCATCGGGCATCTCAAGCTCACAGGCCTTCGCAAGACCGGGGTACCAGTCCATGAAATGGGCCATGTCATCAACGGTCTGACCTGCCTGGGCTCCGTCCGGCCAGCGGATAATCATCGGCACGCGGATGCCGCCCTCATACACATGACCCTTGGCGCCGTTGAAGCCGCAGTTGAACCGCTCGATACACATGTCGCCCTCGCCGGAAAACTGCGGGCCGTTGTCGGAGGTGAACATGACGATGGTGTTGTCGGCGATGCCGTGGTCTTCAAGCGCCTGAAGAATTTTCGCGACACCTGCGTCCATCCGCTTGATCATGCCGTAAAGGATGTTGACACCCTCGGTGAACTGCCCTTTGTCCCTGAAGGGCTGGACATCCTCATCAGGGCACTGGAAGGGGCCGTGGGGGGCATTGTAGGTCAGGTGCAGGAAGAACGGCTCCTCGCTGTGGCGTTCGATGAAGTCCACAGCTTCTTCGGTGAAAACATCGGTCAGGTACCTGCCGTCACTGTCGTGGAAGGTTCCGTTGTAATCCAGCGTCCAATCCCAGTAATCCCACCAGCCGCCGCGAAAGCCGCAGAACTCATCAAAGCCCCGCTCGTTGGGATGATAGCGGGGGTCGGCGGCTCCCAGGTGCCACTTTCCGATGAGACCTGTTGCGTAGCCGTTGGCCTGGAACATATCGCCCATTGTGACCTCCCGCAGGGCCAGCCGGTCCAGCCCGCGGGCATCCAGCGTATCGATGGCTCCGGTGCGGTGAGGGTATCGGCCTGTCATGAGACCTGCCCGTGACGGAGCACACACGCATGATGCGCAGTATTGCTGGGTGAAGCAGACACTTTCATCGATGAGACCGTCCAGTGTCGGCGTATCCGAGCGCCCCTCGTTGAATGCGCTGAAATCTCCGTATCCCATATCATCGACCAGGATGAGTATGACATTTGGTTGTGCCATGAGATCGCTCCTCGGCGCATTTGGATGGGGTATTCAATGTTATTCCGTCGTGCGTCCACATATTCCTCCCGGCCCCGGGGTGTGGGATGAAGAAAAGAGATTTTTGGTACATCGGCGGGACCGGTCACAAATTTTTTCCAAAAAAATATGGAACACCTGGCGGAAAAGTCTGTTATAATAAATACAGCAGTTCGATCACACACCGCTCTCTGTCATGGGGGTCTACCGGCACGCAACCTGGCGGAGGGCAAGCCGCCACAAAGTGAGTGGTGGGGAACAGCACTTGCTGTTGTGAGCGGCTCTTTTTTTGCCTCATATAATTATTTATAATTATTCGCGGGTACGGGTATGGTCCAGGGTCTTTTTGGGCTTTCGGCTAACCATCAATGCCGGAAGCGGTTTCTTGTGGTGCCTCGACAGAATGATCCTTCAGCCGCAACACTTCAATCGTTGATATTATCCCCGTCAGCAGTGCAAGAATCATGGTGTATGAGAAATTGCTGTCACCGACAATCAGCGCCGCGATGATGGGCACAACGGCAGTCGGCAAAAGCATCAGGTAGTAAAACCCCAGAAACGTCGTCCGCTTGCGCTCAGGGAGAATATCCAGCAGGAACGCGTTGTACCCCACAAGTGCTCCTGAAAGCGATGCCCCGATCATGATCGCCACACAGAGAATTGTCAAAAGCCGCCACGATACGCCGATACCAAGCAGCGAAAACACGATCGTGCGAGGCAGATACGCCGATACCATGGTCAACACGGGCACGGCGATGAGCGTGGCGCTGCAGGTGATTGTCACCGCGCGGTTTCCCCACCGCTCGCTGATGTAGGTCCACAGCCAGTTGCTCATTGAGTACGTGAGCATTTTCGCCGAAAGCAGCAGCCCTACCGCCGGTTCCGGCATCGCCAGGACCTTCAGGGCGTACGGCACCACGAAGGGGAAAGCCAGCGACGCTGCTGCGCGGTTGAGTGCCCGCCCCTTGCCCAGGCGTCGGAGGTTGTCATTTTCGCTCACCATCCGGGCTCCACGCGCCATGTGCATTTTCATGCTGAGTTGCCGTTTTGCACTTCTGCGCCCCTCGTCTTTGATGAATGCAAACACGAAGACTGAAATGAGCAGTGACGCAGCACCGGCCAGGAATACGGTGGTGTAATTGAGGGGGAAGGTGAGGCCGCTGTCGGCGCTGAGGAGATATTTCACAATGAAGCTCCCGCCAAACGCCGCCAGCCCGCCCGCCATATAACGGAGGCTGAAAAACCGCCCTCTCGTACGCGCTGATACCTTTTGATTGACGATCTCCATGAATGGAATGAGACCGAGGCTGACAGCGCTGAATGACATGAAGAACAGGACGACGACGAGCCCGAAGGTCAACTGCGGCGAAGAGGCGGCAAAAAGGTAGAGGACGACAGCGGCCGCTGTTATTGTGACGATGCGCAGGGCCAGGGCCAGATAGTAGTACGGGAGCATGCGACTGACGGTTTCCATGTAACGGCTGAGGAAGATTTGGGGCCAGTAGCGGCCCGCCTGCAGGGCGGCGTAGATCAAGCCCACCCACAGTACATTGCCCTCCATAAGCCGCATCGTGAATGCGGGTAAAACCGTCTCCGGATCCAGCAGTGAACTGGCCAGAACGACGAAGCCGCCGTTGACGCAGCCGATAAGAAAAATACCGGGCGCAGGCTTCCCATTTTGCTCCGGCTCAGGTTGTGCCTCTGACACCGTCATCAACAGCTTTCGAAACGCTACATGGCGCTGTATCTGCGACCATCATCAATTGCGTGAGTGTACATGACTCACCTGCTGATTACAAGCGCTCAGCCGTCCGTGTCATTCCCGGTTTTGCTGTCGCGCACCACCTGTACTCTCCGGATCTGAATCAGCATCAAAATCCCCACAAGCACCGCAAGCGCCATGCCAACACCGAAGCGGTTGTTGGCCCCGATGATCACTGCTCCCACAAGCGGCACTACCGCGGTGGGCAAAAGCATTATGTAAAAGGAGCCGATGAAGACCGAGCTTCGCCGCTCCGGGAGCATTTCCAGTAACATGGCGTTGCAGCCCAGCGGTGTCCCACTCATCGCGCCGCCGACGCCAATGCACGCCACCATCACCAAAAGCAGCTGCGGGGTCACCGTCATTCCCATGACGACCGCAATCGGGGTCGCTGAAACCAGGCCCGACAGCATCGTGGCCACCGGCACAGACATCACCACACCCGACATGATCGTCAGCAGCAGTCGGTTGCCGAAATGGTCGCTCAGATGGCTCCACAGCAGGTTTGAGAGGCTGAAGCTGATGACCTTCATTGACAGAAGGATTCCCGCCAGCTCTACCGGCATGCCCAAAATGTTAATCGCGTAGGGTACGACGAAGGGGAATGACAATCCGAGTGCCGCTCCGTACAGTGCCCGGGCGATCCCCAGCCTGCGGAGATTTGTATTCTCCCGGATCAGCCGACCGGCCCGGGCCAGGTGCAGGCGAAGCGGCAGTACCCGGCTGGCGGATTTGCGGGGCTGGTCCTTCACAAACCAGAACAGCGCCACTGACACAGCCATGAGCACGGCGCCGGCGGCGAAGACGAGTGCGTAATTGTTCGGGAAAGCGACGCCGCTTTGAGGGCTCAGGATGTGCTTGATCCAGAAGCCCGCGCCGAATGCCAGGAGCCCTCCGACAAGTGATCGGGCCCCGAAAAACTTTCCGAGCCACCGCGCGGGAACGGCGTCACCAACAATATTCATGAACGGCCCGAGCGCGAAGCCCCCCGCAGAGGTAAATCCAAAAAGCAGTATTCCGCACAGGATCAGGGCGGCCTCCGGGTTGCTGGTGCCAAAGAGGTACACGGCGACGGGCATCAGCGCACAGCACACAACACGTATCGCTGCCGCCGTGCGGTAATGGGGCATCAGCCGGTCGGCGCTGTCGAGATACCGGCTGTTGAAGATATGGGGCCAGAACCAGCCCGCCTGAAACAGCGCATTCAGCACACCGACCCACAGGACGCTTCCTTCGGTGATGTCCACAGCAAAGGCCGGCAGAAGTGTCTCGGGGTCGATGAAGGCCCGGGCGGTGAGGTACACTGCCCCGTTGGAGACGCCCAGCACAAAGGTCCGGAGAACAGGTTTGGCATCACTGCCCGTTGCGGTTTCAGACACGTTCCACGTGCGCCTCCGTCATGGTAATTCGAGCGCATGTATCTGGCCGTCACAGGTCCCAACGGCCATGAAGCCGGATCCCAGGTCCAGGTGCAAAGCCCCGTCATAGCCACCGTAACGCCGCATAACTGAGCCGTCGCGTGCGGAGACCACTGCGACGGCATTGCCATCAACCAGGCAGTAGAGCTTTTCTCCCGACCGGTGGGGCCCGTCTTGCAGGGATGATGCCACCCGGCGACGCCACACACTCCGGCCTGTCGCCAGCTCCATTTTCCGGATCCAGCCTTCGGAGTCGGCAAAATAGAGGTACTCGTCATCAGAGGTGGCAGTGCGAATCAGGCCGGGCAGATTGGACACCATCTGCACCGTTCCATCCGCCGGGTTGATGACATATTCCCGCCCGTCGTCGCTGCCGATCGCCACAAAAGGGTTGGTCTCGACAACAGGCGCCGTGATCGAAACAGGCAGACGGCAAATCCACATGGTGGCTGCCTTTTGCATGTCCAGGCCCAGCACGACACCGTCAGAGGCCGGCACCACCAGCACACCTTCAACCAGTGCGGGCCTGCCTGACAGCGGTCTCCCCGTGTCCACCGGCTGATGCACCGTGGAGCCGTCTTTGATATCCAGCGCATAGACCTTCCCACTTGTGGAAGCGAGATAAACGGTATCCTCTACTAAAAGCGGGGCATTACGAAACGGCCCCTCGCCCTCTACCCCCCATTTCACGTCTCCGTCCGTGACATTCACTCCGTAGATCGCATCGTAATCGGAGCCGATGACCGCGGTGCCGCCCGAGATGACAGCGGGTGCAAGAAAGCGGTACGGCCTGGCAAAAAGATTCTCCCAGACCGGCTCGCCGTTTATGAGACTCAGGCACTGAACGCGCCCCTCGGAAAAGACACCAATAATGAGATTGCCGCGTATGCACGGGAGGGCGAGGCTGTCAGAAGGTCCCTGGTACGACCAGTGGGTTGCACCGCCGAAAAGCGATCGGATGCCATACACCAGCAGGACGATGCAGATGATGGCGGCCGGAATTGCTGTCAGCCGGATGAACTGCCTCCGGCGTCTTTTCTGCTGCCAGCGTGTCCTGTAGTCCACGTGGTTCACCGTATCGCCGGGTTTGATCGACATGGCGGATTATATCACACCGGATTGGATGAAGAAACGACCGGCGAGAACTGCCGACATTCTTGTCAAGATGGGGGCATGTGTGATACAAGGGAGGGTGATTCGGATACACAAACCGCAAAGGATGACTGCCCGTGCCCCGCACCTGGGACCTGATCCGAGATACAATCAAGCGCATTACACCCTATTCGCCCGGTAAATCCTCCAAAGAGGTTATGGAGGAGCTGGGGCTCGATGAAGTCATCAAGCTCGCCTCCAATGAAAACCCCCTCGGGCCATCCCCGAAGGCGATCGAGGCCATGCACGAAGCCGTTGAAAACGTCCACACATATCCCGATATCGCCTGGAGGGAGCTCGCAGCGGCCCTCGGCGACCATCTGCAGATGCGCCCGGAGTGCATCGTCGTCGGACGAGGGTCTGATGAGATCATTTTCATGCTCTGTACGACCTTCATTGACGAGGGCGATGAGGTGATCTTTTCCGAACATCCCTTTGCGGCCTATCCGCTGGCAGTTTTCCAGTCGGGCGCAGTTCCCGTGGTAGTGCCGCGCTGTGATGACTTCCGGCACGATCTGGATGCCATGGCAAAAGCGATCACGGATCGGACGAAGATTATCTATATCCCGAACCCCTGCAACCCCACGGGCACGATCATCACCGCCGATGAAATGGACGCATTCATGCGGCGTGTGCCCGATCACGTCATTGTGGCTTTTGATGAGGCCTACTACGAGTATGTGGATGATCCTGATTTCCCGGATTGTCTGCAGTACGCCAGACAGGGCCGGAAAGTGGTGGTGCTGCGCACATTCAGCAAGGCGTACGGTCTTGCTGGATTGCGCGTTGGTTATGGAGCGTGCGCAAAATCTGTCGCGGATGCTCTGAAGCTCGTTGTCGAACCGTTCAACGTCAGTCTTGTTTCTCAGGAGGCCGCCATTGCGGCCCTGGAGGACCGACAGCACGTCGAAAAGAGCCACGAAATGGTCGCTGAAGGCCGCGAATACCTGTACGGGGAGTTTGACAGGCTGGGACTGCAGTACGTGCCCTCCGAGGCAAATTTCGTCCTGGTTGATACAGGTGTGCATTCTCGAGAGATGTTCGACGGTCTCATGCAGCAGGGCGTGACCATTCGGACCGGTGACATCTGGGGTCTGCACACCTGGATTCGCGTGACCGTTGGCACGCCGGAGCACAACAAAAAGTTCATCGGCGCGCTTGAAGAAATCCTGGACGGCTGACGACAGGCAGGAACCACGATCTGCCAAGCACAATCAGTGAAAAGAGCGTGGGACGCGACAGGCGCCTTGATTGCACGGTGCTTCCGGTTGCGTCCTTTTTGCCATATAGTTTGCCATCGTGGCGAAAAGGGCACCCGACCGATCACCCCCCGCACAGGGCACAGCGTCCCACAGCAGGAGAGATAAACAATGATTATTGTCATGGAGCCCAATGCCACAGACGAAACCATCCAGCGAGTGATTGATTCACTGGATGACAGGGGATACGGCCACCACATCTCCCACGGGGTGGAACGGACGCTGATCGGGGCCATCGGTGCCCCTGAGGGTGAAAAACAGCGGGCCGCCGACCAGCTTGTGGTCCTGGAGGGGGTTGAGCGTGTTGTACCCATCCTCCGGCCCTACAAGCTTGTCAGCAGGGAGCACCAGGAGAAAACCAGTGTTGTCAACATCGGCGACGTCCCCTTTGGACAGGGGAATGTGGGGATTATCGCCGGGCCCTGCGGTGTCGAAAACGAGGAGCAGATCATGCAGGCGGCCGAGTATGTCAAAAAGGCCGGTGCCTGCTGTCTGCGCGCTGGAGCATTCAAGCCCCGGACCTCGCCGTACGATTTCCAGGGCCTTGGCGAGGAGGGGCTGAAGCTCCTGAAGCAGGCCTCTGAAGCCACCGGGCTCCCCACGGTGACTGAGGCCCGCGATACCAGCCATATTCCGCTCGTCTGCGAGTATGCTGACGCCCTGCAAATCGGCGCCCGAAATATGCAGAATTACGATCTTCTCAGAGCCGTTGGTGAGACCCAGATACCCGTGGTGCTGAAACGTGGATTCGCCAACAGCATCGAAGAATGGCTGAAGGCCGCCGAATACATTGCATCGGGCGGCAACCTTCATATCCTCCTGTGCGAGCGTGGTATCCGCACCTTCGAAACCGCCACCCGCTTCACCCTCGATCTCGCAGGCATGGCCAAGGCCAAGCAGGACACGCACCTGCCAATAATCGTGGATCCCAGCCACTCGACGGGGGAGCATTCGCTGGTCGCTCCGATGACCCTGGCAGGCCTGGCTGCCGGGGCCGACGGCGCCATTATCGAGGTCCATCCGCACCCGGATCGTGCGCTGTCCGACGGGCCGCAGCAGCTTACACCCAAAAACTTCGAGCGTCTCATGCAACAGGTTCGGAATCTCGCAGATGCGCTCGGGCTGAACCTGCAGTAAACCTGCCTGCAGAAAGAGCCAACTTCCATGCAATATGAACGGGTCGCAGTCATCGGCATCGGGCAAATGGGTGCCAGTTTTGCCCTCGCCGGGAAAAAACATGACCTGATCGGACACGTCATCGGTGTTGCCCGAACAGAGGCAACCCGCCGCAACGCCCTGCAAACCGGTGCGGCGGATGAATGTACCGAAGATGCCGCGGCCGCAGTGCAGGAAGCGGACCTCGTGTACCTGTCCGTCCCGGTCGGGGCGATGGGCACGGTGATGAAAACAATCGCCCCGGCCCTCAAAGCCGGATGTGTGATCACCGACGCCGGGAGCACCAAAGAGGCCATCTGCCGCCTGGCCGGTGAATTGCTGCCAGACCGCGTTCAGTTCATCGGCGGTCATCCCATGGCCGGCACCGAAAGACAGGGGCCGCTGCACGCCGATGCCACGCTCTTTGAGGGCACAACATATCTTCTGTGTCCAGGGAGAGCGGATGATGATACGCTTGACGCTTTCATGGGCCTCATCAGAGCCATCGGCGCTGAGCCTGTTATCGTCGATGAAAGAGAGCATGACCGAATGCTGGCGTATTCCAGCCATCTGCCCCACCTTACCGCCGTCGTGCTCAGTATCGCTCTGGCAGACAGCAATGTTGACGAGCTGGCGCAGTTCGGAGCGGGAGGTCTGAGGGACACCACCAGGATTGCCGCCGGAAGTGTGGAGATGTGGCGGGATATTTTCTCTGAAAACCGCCGGCATATTTTGACTGCCGCAAAGGAACTGCGGGCGATTCTCGACGCTACAATTGAGGCAATCGAAGACGAGAATGTTGCGGAGATTGAGCGTCTTCTCGACCGCGCCCACCGCTTCCGATCCGATCTGTACAGCGAGAATTGACCTTTTGGAGGGACATTGGTGTCTGAACAGCGAAAACTGGTAGTGGCCATTGATGGTCCTGCAGGATCGGGCAAAAGCAGTGTCGCCCGGGGGCTGGCGCGACGGCTTGGCTATTCATATATCGACACCGGCGCCATGTACCGCGCCGTGGCATGGGCGGCTTTGCGCGAGGGCCTCGACCTGCCGGAAGACGCCCGGAAAATCGGTGAACTCGCTGGAGAGCTGGATTTTGACTTCCGTCAAACCGAAGACGGCCAGCACATCTTCGTCAACGGACGCGACCGTGAATGGGAGATCCGCAAGCCGGAGGTGGGGGCGCTGTCATCACCTGTCTCCGCCGTGCCGCTGGTGCGAGAAAACCTTCTGCAGACCCAGCGCGATCTTGCGGCCGAAGGTGGCGTGATCATGGAGGGCCGGGATATCGGCACCGTCGTGCTTCCGGACGCAGATGTGAAGATTTTCCTGACCGCGTCGGCCCGGGAGCGAGCGCGGCGGCGGTACGAACAGATAAAGGGCGAACATCCGGATCTCACATACGAGCTGGTACTCGCACAGCAAAAGGAACGCGATCAGCGAGATATGAACCGCGACATCGCGCCACTGAAAAAGGCCGATGACGCCATTGAAGTCGTCACCGATGACATGACGCTGGATGAGGTCATCGATCATATCGCTGAACTCGTCCAGGAAAGGGCCCGGACTGATGCGTAGGGAGCCGGAACCGGTGCGCAGCTGGACGTGGCCGCACTATTACGCCTGCCGGACTGTTGCCTACTGCATCTTCCGGCTGGCGGGCGGGTACGAGGTTCGGGGGAAAGAAAATGTACCCGAGGGCGGGGCGCTTCTGGCGGCAAACCACATCTCTTACGCCGACCCTCCGGCGGTCGGAACGGCGTTCCGAGAGCGCTGCTACTATTTCGCCAAAAGACAGCTCTTTGAAATCCCACTCTTCGGCCCCTTCATCCGGAGCCTTTACGCCTTCCCGGTGAACCGTGAAGGGGTGGACCGGAAAGCCATCCGCAGCGCCGCGCAGCTTCTGAAGGCCGGTGAGAAGGTCATCATCTTTCCTGAGGGCACTCGAAGCCCCGACGGGACGCTTCAGGAGGGGACCGAGGGCGCGGCCTTCATCGCAAAGCTCGGTAATGCGCCCATGGTCCCAACTGCTGTCGTGGGAACCGACGATGTTCTGCCCCGCGGATCGATATTTCTGCACAGGGGTAAGACGATCGTCAGTTTTGGAGAACCGGTGTACGTGACCGATTATCGCGACGAACAGGGCGACATTGATTTGCGTGCCGCCACCGATGAGCTGATGAAGCGCATCGGCCAGATGATTGATGAAATTCACGCCGAGCGGCAGGCGGCACAGCCTGACCACCAGGCGGCGTCGCCCTCGTAGCACTCTTGCAGATTCAGTATCTGCCAGCATCACCTCAGAGGAGGGGTATCTGTGATCAAGGCTATCGAAGAACGCTACAGCTGCCGGTCGTACAGCTCTGATCCGGTCAGCGACGAAGACGTACAGGAAATCGTCGAGGCGGGCATGAACGCACCGTCGGGTGTGAATCACCGCCCGTGGCATGTTGTGGTTGTCCGTGATGAAGAGACGCGCAAGAAGCTGTCACAAACCCACCAGTACGCCGGTTTTTGCGCCGAATCGCCGGTGGTGTTCGCGGTGTGTGGAGATGAAACGGAGTCAGAGCACTGGTGGCGCGAGGACTGCGCGGCACTCATCGAAAACATGCTGCTTCAGGCGACTGATCTCGGCCTCGGCACCTGCTGGATCGGGATTTTAGGAAGCGAACAGCGGGGACACGACCGCGAGGAGCACGTGCGAAAAACCCTGGGTATCCCGGACCATATCCGCGTGTCGGCGCTGGTAAGCTGCGGCTATCCGGCGCGGCCCGGCAAACCCAAGCCGCCCGGCCCGATGGACAACGTCCACCACGAGGAATGGTAGCGGTGGTGTCGGCTGTCGCCACCTGCAAGCCGTTGCAGGACTGACTGTTAACCACACGGAGGGATCAGTATGCCGGCTTCTGGACCGTACGTACTCGGTATCGACTGTGGCACCCAGAGCCTCCGCGCCGT
>JAWODS010000244.1:0-6679 GCA_046483205.1 Armatimonadota bacterium
CGATGTGCCGTCCGTTTCATCCCGATGGTGCCGCGGGAGTATCTTCATATCGAAACAGAGGCACTGGCGGCGATGGAGGGTGCTCCGGGCACCTTCCGGATGATGTCGCTGCCCGGTGAGGGCAACTGGATCACCCGGGTGCCCCCGAATCTCCCGATGGCCTGTGGCCTCGAATGCGTGGAAAGCTCCGATTCGCTGCTGGTGCCGTGGTATGAGGCGATGCTCAAGTCCGCCCGCGACGAGGAGGGCTATCCGAAGCCGGAGTTGCCGCTGTGGAATGCGCTGAACACAGAGTATCTGCTGACCCCGAAAGAAATTGATGGCCGCTGGGAGCTTATCACCGCCTGGGAGACCAATGTCTATCGCAACACGCAGGCCCTTCCGAGGTTCTACAGCCCGTCGGCAGTGAAAGCCGCAGCAGCAGCTACTCAGGCACGGATGGCCGTGACGAGTCCGGATTTCAAGCCCCGGGAAGAGCTGGTGATGGTGGGGCAGAGCGGCGCCGAGCAGGGCGAATACCTGGCAGGAGAGGTAACGCACTGGTCGCCCAACCGCGTGATTGTTGACTGCCCGCAACCCGGCCGCTGGTGGGTACTGGCGAGCACCCTCTATCCCGGCTGGCGCGCCTTCAGTGCAGGCGGCGAAATACCCATCACCCCGGCGAACTACACGCTGCGTGGTTTAAGACCCGAACAGGCAGGAGATGTTGAATTCATCTACTTCCCGGCCAGCTACGCTCTGGGAGCCTTCCTGGCAGCGCTCGGCTGCGGCATCATCGGCTTTGTAGCGCTGTATGACAGGCGGCGGCGAGATGAGACATAGGATTATTGCCGCGATTGTCGGGGTATCGGCCTTCATCTTCCTCGCCGCCACCGGCGCGGACATCGGGCTGACGTACGATGAGCCGATCTATATGACGAAGTCGTTGCAGGCGTGGGAGTGGCTGGCCTCGGGAGCCCCCGCCGACGATGCCTCAATCGAGCAGTACTGGCAGGCCGCCGGTGAGCAGCAGCCCGGCAGCATCAAGCTCATCTTCGGCATCATCACAAATACGCTGGGACAGCTTCTTCCGCTCTCTCCGCTGGCTGCGCTGCGGATGGGGACCATATTTCTGAGCGCACTGTGCCTGGTGGGACTGTATCTGTTTATCGCCAGGATATGGGGGACGGCGGCCGGGCTGGTGGCTTCTGTGGGCCTGCTATTGATGCCGCGGGTCTTCGCCCACATGCACCTGGCCGCCCTGGACGCCCCGGTCATGGCTCTGGGCTTCATCACCGTCGCGCTCGTGTACATGGCGGCGCGGGAGGATGTGGTGTGGCCGTGTGTGGCTGCCGGAGTGGTATTCGGGCTGGCGCTGGGCACCAAGCTCAACGCCTTCTTCATCCCGCTTATCATCATTCCGTGGGTCTTATACTACGCCCCGCGGCGTATTCGTGGGTGGGCTGTCGGTTCGCTTCTTCTCGTCGGGCCCCTGGCGTTTTTTGCGACCTGGCCGTGGTTGTGGCATGATACGTTCGGGCGATTTGCCGAGTACTTCCGGTTCCATCTGCATCATTACCACGTGGCCACGACCTATTTTGGGCAGACCTGGGACCTGGCGCCGTGGCATTACGCGCCGGTGATGCTTTTGATCACCACTCCGCCGATTTTGCTGGTGCTGGCGGCAGTGGGTATTTACAGGACGGGCACCGTCGGCATCTTCACCTGTGCGGAGACGGAGGGGACGCAGCCGGACGCAGACAGTCGGCCAAATGGGAAGTTCTGGCATCGGGCAGCGCTGGCCCTGCTGATATGGGGCGCCATCGTCAATATCGCCCCGAGTATGCTGCCCTTTTCCCCGAAGTACAATGGCGTGCGGCTGTTTCTGCCGGTGATGCCGTACCTCGCGGGGCTCGCTGGTGTCGGAATAGCCGTCCTGTTGCGTCCCGTCGTCGAGTGCGCGGAAAGAAAGCTCGGCGCTGCGCTGCACAATGCCCGGATCGAATCGCAGGTCCTTTTGGTGCTGGCCGTGATTCTTCCGTGCATGGTGGCCGTTGGATACAGCCATCCGCTGGGGATGTCGTATTACAACAGCCTCGTCGGCGGCCCGAGCGGGGCGTACGCGCTGGGGATGGAGCCGACATACTGGGGAGACAGCTACCTGCAGGCCGTCTGGTGGCTCAACGGGAAGGCGCAGAGCGGGGAGACGGCGTGGATCAATGTCCCCGGATTCGCCACCTCCGTGCAGATGTACCAGTCGCTGGGGATCATGCGACCGGATCTGAAAATATCGGCTGGCGATGAGGGCCTCAGTGACGCCGATTACGTGGTTGTGCAGCACAAGCAAAACGAGATGAGCGAGCGGATGAAATACCTCGCAGAACACGGCCGCCCGCTGCATGCAGAGACGCTGGACGGGGTGCCCGTGGTGTGGATTTTTGCAGGTGATGACCCGGCCCTGAAGGAGTTTGAGAATGCTGACATTGAACGCTGAGTCGAGAATAGAGATTCTCCTGACCGATGTTGACGGCTGCATGACCGATGGGGGGATGTATTTCGGCCCGGACGGTCAGGCCCTCAAGCGGTTTGATGCCAAGGACGGCTACGGGCTGAAGATGCTTCAGCGCTCCGGAGTGCTGGTGGCGTGGGTGACCACCGACGATTCGGCCATCACGCGCTCGCGGTTTGAGGCCCTGCGCCTGGACCTCATCCGCAACGGCTGCCCCGACAAGAAAGAAGGCGTGCAGAGCGTGCTTGCAGAGGCGGGATGCGGGCCGGACGAGGCGGTCTTTGTCGGCGACGACCTGAGTGATCTTGTCGTATTGGGCGAAGTGGCTACCTTCATCGCGCCCGCCGACGCCGTGCAGGAGGTTCGTGCAAAGGCTGATGCCGTCACCGCCGCTCCCGGAGGACACGGGGCCATCCGCGAGATCTGCGAGGCCATCATCGAGCACAACGAAGCCCTGCAGTAGGGAACGTCATGCCTGAAACGTCCGTTTGTATTGTAAACTGGAACACGCGGGAGTTCCTGCGCGATTGCCTGCAGAGCCTGCGGGACAATGTTGAGGGCCCGGCGCCCGAGATTATCGTGGTGGACAACGCCTCCACCGACGGCTCGGCGCAGATGGTGCGGGCGCAGTTTTCGGATGTCACGCTGATCGCCCTGGAGGAAAATATCGGCTACGCGGCGGGCAACAACCGCGCTATCGAAGAGGCCGGCGGCCACCGCATCCTGCTGTTGAACCCTGACATCGTCGTGCAGGAGGGTTCCGTGGAGGCGCTTCATGACTTTCTCGATGAACATCCTGAAGCGGGAGCGGTGGCGCCGCGACTTTTGCAGCCGGACGGGTCGGTGCAGCTCACCTGCCGCAGCTTTCCGGACCCGGACGTAATTTTGTACGAAGCGCTGGGGCTGTCGCGGCTCTTTCCCCACAGCCGTACTTTCGGCAAATACCGGATGAGCTGGTGGGACTATGACGACACCCGCCCGGTAGATCAGCCGATGGCATCGGCGCTTTTGATCCGCTCCGATGTCTTCGATGAGATAGGGCTGTTTGACGAGCGGTTCCCGATATTTTTCAATGATGTCGATTTCTGCCGCCGGATGTGGGATGCTGGATGGGAGATATGGTTCACGCCCGAGGCGCAGATGCGCCACGAGGGCGGGGCCTCCACCCGGCAGGTCCGCCGGAAAATGATTATCGAGTCGCACAAAAGCCTGCTGCGGTATTATCATAAGCATTACCAGGGGGAGATCTGCCCGCTGTGCTACGCGGCGGCGGTTTCGCTGATACACGTGGGCCTGTGGGTGCGCCTGGGCCTGCAGGCGGTATCGTCCGGGCCGAATGAGCAATGACCGACCCAAACAGGAGGTGCTGTGATGGTTGATGAGAAGCTGCTGGAAATCCTGGCCTGTCCGCAGTGCAAGGCACCGGTCAAGGAAGCCGACGGCTGGATTGTTTGCTGCAAGTGCCGCAAGAAATACCCGATTCGTGACGACATCCCCATCATGCTTGTCGAGGAAGCCGAGGATATTGCCGAAGACGATGATGTCTGTGACTGATCGTGATGGCCACAGGCCCATACCCGGCGCCTGCAGGTAATGGACACACAAAAGCAGCACCAAAACGGCGAATCACGCTCGCGACTCGCGGTCATCATCGTCAGTTGGAACGTTTGCGAGGACCTGAAGACCTGCCTGGGGTCCATTTTTGAGAACAACCCGGGTGAGGACTATCAGGTCATCGTCATCGACAACAACTCCACCGACGGCAGTGTGCAGATGGTGCAGGAGCAGTTCCCGCAGGTCACGCTGATTGAAAACGAGACAAATGCGGGGTTTGCTGCGGCAAACAACCAGGGGCTGCGGTACGCCGATACGGAGTATTACCTGCTTCTGAATCCTGATACCATTGTCCCGGAGGGCGCATTTCGGATGCTCCTGGATTTTGCCGAACAGCATCCGGAGGCCGGAGCAGTCGGCCCCAGGCAGGTCTATCCGGACGGGACGCTTCAGTATTCCTGCCGGCGCTTTCCCACCATCACCGCCGCCATGTTCCGGCACACCATATTCGGACGCCTGTTCCCCCGCGCCGCCTCACCGCAGTGGTATCTGATGGCCGACTGGGATCATGCGGAGCCGCGCGAGGTTGACTGGGTCTCCGGCGCGGCCATGCTCATACGCCACGAGGCCCTCGAAGATGTCGGATACCTGGACGAGAGCTTCTTCTGGGGGTCGGAAGACGTGGATTACTGTTTCCGCATGCATAAGGCGGGCTGGAATGTGATGTACACGCCCGAGCCGGTAATCATCCACGCCATCGGCAAAAGCACCGACCAGGTGGTGATCCCGACCATCATCCGCACCCACCGGGGGATGCACCGGCTGTACAGCAAGCACCTGGCGACGAATCCGCTCAGCCGCGCGCTGGTGACCGTGGGCGTGTGGGTACGGGCGGGCCTGCTCATCATATCTCACCGGCTGCGGTCTGCATGGACCGCCATCCGCCGGATGTTGAGACCGAAAAAATGACACAGCAAAAGCAGCACAACAGCAATATCGTGCGCGGGATCGGACGGGGCCTGCTGCTTTTAGCACTGGTCCTGTACCCGATCGTGGCGGGCAAGAACTTCGACCCACAAAACATGCTGATGCACTGCATCGTCTGTGCGGCGGTATTCGTGTGGTATGTCGGCCGGATGATGGGCAATGAACCGGTGGCGGTCATCCGCTATCCCTGGCTCGACTGGCCATTGGTGGCGTTTTTTTGCCTGAACGTCATCGCCGCATTCCTCTCCGTCTATCATTTCGCCAGCCTTCTGTCGGTGATCTGGCTGGCCGATATCCTGCTGGTGTACTGGATGGCGCGGGAGGCCTTCATCGGGCGAATATGGCGCAGCGCCCTGATCGCCACATTGATTGCATCAGGAGCGATATGCGCGGTATGGGGCCTGCGTGAGTACGTCCACACGGTCTTTTTTACCGGTGGGGCAACCTGGCGGATTTTCGGACCGCTGTATAACCCCAACATCCTCGCCAGCTACCTCATCGGCCCCCTGCTTGTCGCTGCCGGGCTTCTCAGCATCTATCTGTCTTCAGGGCCCGATGGCGCGGATCAGAAGGCAGATGACGAGACCTCTCAGCGACCGCGGTTTGACCGCATTGGTGTCGGGGTGGCGGTGCTGATGATCGCTCCGGCGATACTTCTGACCGGCTCGCGCGGGGGGCTGCTGGGGCTGATGGCAGGTATCCTGGTCTTCGTGGCCTTCCGCCTGGCCCGGCACTGGAGCGTGCGCCGCATCGTCGTGGCGGTCGTCGGCATTGCCCTTCTTTTCGGACTTGCGGTGGCGGTGGTGCCGCCGATCCGCAACCGCCTCACCCAGGCCCTGTCGCTTCAGAACCATTCGGTGGCATTCCGCTATTACACATGGCTGGGCACCATTGACATGGCGGCAAATCATCCGCTCACCGGAACGGGTCCCGGAACTTTCGAATACGCCTATCCGCGATACGCAAAGGCCGGCTTCACCCGCTCGGCCCACCAGACGTTCCTGCAGGTGGGGGCGGATGCGGGTATTCCGGCTCTGATTGCATTTCTTTTCATCGGCATCGTGGCTCTGAGGCGCCTGTGGCGACAGCTCTCAGCGTCGGAGGTGTGGGTTGCGGCGATGGCTTCGGCGGCGGCCGGGTGGGTGGTGGCTCTGGGAGTTCATAACCTGGTTGATTACAGCCTCACGGTCCCTGCGGTCGCGGTCACGGCGATGGCGCTGCTCGGACTGTCGCTGTCATCCAGTCGGTCTGCTGATGAAAGCGAGCCGACCTCCGGACCTTCGCGGGCTGCCGTGGTCATTCTCGCGGCGCTGCTTTTGTGCGGTCTATGGTTATTTGTCGGTCTTCAGTCCACGGGAACGGCTGAACAGGCAGCCAGTCGGGGGCTGTGGTACCAGGCCGAAAAAGCGGCGGTGCGAGCCACCACGATGCTGCCGATGTCGGCCGATGCGTGGTCAACCCGCGCCGATGTGGTGTTCTCGCAGTCGCAGTCACCGGACGATCCGCGGGTGCAGAAGGCCATAGAAATGACCCGGCGGGCGACGCAGCTTGCGCCCACCCACGCCAAACACCACCTGTCACTGTCGCGCCTGTACGCGTTTGCAGGTGAGCCTGAAAAAGCGCTGCAGCAGGCGAAGCGGGCTGTCGAAG